>JBCCSK010000640.1:0-1503 GCA_039200205.1 Planctomycetota bacterium | reverse complement strand
TGCGTTCGTCGCCGCCGGCGCCGGCGCGAAGGTCGTCAAGCACGGCAACCGCAGCGTCTCGTCGCGATCTGGCTCGGCCGACGTCCTCGAGGCGCTCGGCGGGGCAGTTGACGTCGAGGCGGACGTCGCGCGCGAGGCGCTCGATCGGACGGGCTTCACGTTCCTGTACGCGCCGCGGTACCACCCCGCGATGCGCCACGCAGGGCCGGTGCGCAAAGCGCTCGGCATCCGGACGGTGTTCAACCTCGTCGGTCCGCTCGCGAACCCCGGTCGCGTGCGGCGTCAGGTCGTCGGTGCGCCCACGCGCGACGTCCAGGCGAAGATCGCCGGAGCGCTCGACTCTCTCGGCGTCGACGCCGCGTACGTCGTCCACGGCGAGGGCGGCGCCGACGAGCTGACGCTCGGCGGCGAGAACCTCGTCTGGCCGCTCGGGCGCGCTGTGAACCACCGCTTCGACGCGGACGCGGTCGGCCTCGATCGCGCGCCGGTGTCGGCCCTCGCGGGTGACGACGCGCCCCACAACGCCACGCTTCTGCGGAACGTCCTCGCGGGAGAGCCGAGCCCGTACCGCGACGCGACCGTGCTCAACGCCGCGGCCGCGCTCGTCGTCGCGGACGTGGCGCGCGATCCGGTCGACGGGATCGGGCGTGCCGAGGAAGCGATCGACTCGGGCGCGGCGCGCGCTGCGCTCGACGGCTGGGTGGCAGCGACCGGCGGAGGTGCATCGTGAGCGGAGACGCCCCCGTGACCGGCACCCGGCTCGATCCGATCCTCGCGAGCGTCCTGCGGCGCGCCGAGGAGCGCGCCGCGGCGCGCGGCGGCCCCGCGTTCGCCGATCCGGATCCGGCGCGCGTGACGCGCTTCACGCGCGCGCTGCGCGAGCCCGGGCTCTCGTTCATCGCCGAGTGCAAGCGCCGTTCGCCCTCCGCCGGGTCGTTCTCCGAAGAGGTCGATCTCGCCGGGCGCGCTGCGGCCTACGCCGAGGGCGGCGCTTCCGCGCTCTCGATCCTGACGGAACAGGACCACTTCCACGGCAAACCGACCGATCTCGCCTCCGTCGAGTCCGCGGGGCTTCCGCGGCTGCGCAAGGACTTCCTGCTGACCGTCGACATGGTGGTGGAGAGCGTCGCGATGGGGGCCGACGCCGTGCTGCTCCTCGCGGTGTGCCTGGACGACGCGGCGCTGCGCGACCTGCGCGACGCGGCGCGCGATCTCAGCCTCGCCGTGCTGCTGGAGGTCCACGACGCGGCCGAGCTCGACCGCGCGCTCGCCGTCGATCCCGACTGCATCGGCGTGAACGCGCGCGACCTGCGCACGTTCGAGGTCGACCTCGGCGTGCCCGAGACCCTGCTGCCGCGCATCCCGGACGAGTACGTCCGCGTCGCCGAGAGCGGGATCCACCGCGCCGAGGACGCGCGGCGCATGGCCGAGGCGGGGGCGGACGCGGTGCTCGTGGGCGAGGCGCTCATGCGTGCGTCCGACCCGGCCGAGACGCTCGCGCAG
>JBCCSK010000639.1:0-1506 GCA_039200205.1 Planctomycetota bacterium | reverse complement strand
GAGTCGGCTCCGGCCGCGAGGTCCGGCACGAGCTGGTAGCTCGGGCTGGCCGTCACGCCCTGCGCCGTCAGGCGCGCCGCGAGGACGCTCTCGATCGAGACGCGGTCGCCCTGTTCCTCGTAGAGCCCGACGACGAGCAGGTTCGAGCGCGGCTGGCCGTCCCAGGCGTCGCTCAGATTCTCGTTGTCGACCTTGTGCTGGGTGCTCGTGCAGGCGGCCAGGAGACCGAGGCAGATCGTCGCGATGGGGGTCCTCATGTCAGGCATCGTACCGCCGCCCCGGACGCGCTCGCCGTCGCGCGTCCCGTACAGTCAAGGTCATGCAGCTGCTCGGCCACGCCGTCCTCGGAGCCCTCTCCCTCCTCCCGATGCAGCCCGACGCGCCGACGCCCGCGCACTTCGAGGGCCTGTGGGAGACGCGATACGGCCGCATGCGCCTCCAGGTGGAGGGCGACGGGATCCTCGGCACTTACTCCTCGGTCCCCGGTGCACGCATCGTCGGCGAGGTCGACGGCGACAGGCTCCGCTTCCGCTACGAGGAACCCTCGGCACGCGGCGAGGGCACCTTCCAGCTCGTCGAGGACGGCCGGGCGCTGGAGGGGCAGTGGCGCGCCGATGGAACGAAGCCGTGGACGCCGTGGAACGGGACGCGCGTCGAGCCGAAGAAGCGCGTCAAGTGGCTCGTGATCCTGGAAGCGCGCTGGGAGGCGGGCCTGCACGAGTCCGAGTACACGTTCGGCGAGATGCTGCGCTCGTACTTGACGATGGCGCCGCGGGTCCGCGTGCGCGAGAGGCGCTTTCACGACGAGGCGGACTTCCGACGCTTCGCGCGCGAGGTGACGTTCCTCGCCGAGCCCGTCGTCCTCCTCGTCTCGACGCACGGGTCGCCGAAGGGAATCTCGGTGGGCGGCAAGTCGATCGGCCCCGAGGCCATCGCGGAGAGCCTCGCGTGGGCGAGCAACGTGGAGCTCCTGCACCTGTCCGGCTGCGACATGCTCCGCGGCGACGCGGCCGAGACGATCCGAGCCGCGATCCCGGAGAGCCGCCGGTTCCCGATCTCCGGCTACAAGACGACCGTCGACTGGGCCGCGAGCGCCCTGTCGGACTTCACGTACCTGACGTTCCTGCTGATCCGCGGCATGCCGCCCGAGAAGGCTCTCGCACAGACGCACGTCGCGGCGCCGTACACCGCCGACGATGAGGTCGAGGACTGCGCGTTCCGCCCTCTCGGCCTCGCGCTCTTGCCGGCCGAGCGGGAGCGCGCAGCGCGCTGATCACACGGCGACATCGGCGAGGTCACGCCGAGCGCACGTGAGTACTGCTTGCGCAGTGCCGTCTCCTTCTGGCCGACGAGCTGCTTGATCTGGGCGTAGCGCATCCGATCGTTCGACCGCATCAGGATGGTCGTCCGCATTGAGGCGGGCAGCTCGGCGATCGCGGCGTCGGGCGTGCGCTCGCCGGAAACGAGGGCGGGATCCAGAGCCTCCTCCTCGGCCGGGAGCGACTG
>JBCCSK010000638.1:0-1507 GCA_039200205.1 Planctomycetota bacterium | reverse complement strand
TGGAGCGCGAGACGCCCGACCCCGGCGACCACGACGCGGTGCTCGGCCTGGAGCACATCGACGAGCTCGTCGCGATCACTGCCGCGCCGATCGGCCGGACGCCGCGCTCGAACCCCGCGACGTACACCAAGGTCTTCGGGCCGATCCGCGACCTGTTCGCGACGCTGCCCGAGGCGAAGATGCGCGGCTACACCAAGTCGCGCTTCAGCTTCAACGTCGCCGGCGGGCGCTGCGAGGAGTGCCAGGGCGCGGGCGTGAAGGTGATGGAGCTGCAGTTCCTGAGCCCGGTCACGGTCCCGTGCGAGGAGTGCGGCGGTCGGCGCTTCCAGGAGGAGACCCTCGACGTGCGCTACCGCGGGCACTCGATCGCCGACGTGCTCGCGATGACGGCCGAGGAGGCCGCCGAGCTGTTCGCCGGCCACCCGCTCATCGCGCGTCCGCTGAACCTGATGGTCGACGTCGGGCTCGGGTACCTCACGCTCGGTCAGCCGTCGCCGACGCTCTCCGGCGGCGAGGCGCAGCGCATCAAGCTGGTCACGCACCTCGCCAGGCGACCGAGCGGACACACGCTGTTCCTGCTGGACGAGCCGACGACCGGCCTCCACATGGAGGACGTCGGCCGCCTGGTCGGTGCGCTGCAGCGGCTCGTCGACAAGGGGCACTCGGTGCTCGTCATCGAGCACAACCTGGAGCTCGTCCAGGCCGCCGACCACCTGATCGACCTCGGGCCGGAGGGCGGCGAGGGCGGCGGACGGGTCCTCGCGTTCGGCACCCCCGAGGAGGTGGCGGAGACGGACTGCCCGACGGGGGAGGCGCTGCGGACGCTCGGCGACCGGCGCCGCGTGCGCACGCGGCCGCTGCCGCGCTCGAAGGGCGTCGTGCGCCCGGACGCGCTCACGGTCACCGACGCCAAGACGCACAACCTCAAGGGCGTCGACGTCTCGATCCCGCGCGGGTCGCTGACGGTCGTCACCGGCCCCTCGGGTTCGGGCAAGTCGTCGCTCGCGCTCGACACGATCTACACCGAGGGGCGCCGCCGCTTCGTCGAGTCCCTGTCGACGTACGCGCGCCAGTTCCTCGGGACGAAGGACAAGCCGCCCGTCGAGCGGATCGAGGGCCTCGGCCCGTCGGTCGCGGTCGAGGCGTCGACGGTGCGTGGGCACCCGCGCTCGACCGTCGCGACGACGACCGAGATCCACGACCAGCTCCGCGTGCTGTTCGCGCGCGCGGGCGAGCCGCGCTGCCCGTACCACGGCGAGGTCCTCGAGCCCGCCGACCCGAGCAAGGTCACGCGCAAGATCCTGAAGGCGACGGGGGAGCTCGAGGGCAAGCCGAAGGGCTGGATCCTCGCGCCGATCCACGGGCGTTCGGTCCAGCTCGTGCGGACGAAGGGCGAGGACGGGGAGACGCTCGGCGAGCGCCTGCGTGTGCTCGTGCCGAGCTGGACGGCCGCCGGCTTCGTCCGCCTGATGATCGACGGCACCGAGCACCGCCTCGACGCCGACGA
>JBCCSK010000637.1:0-1512 GCA_039200205.1 Planctomycetota bacterium | reverse complement strand
GCACCCGCGAACGCGGGTGCGCTGTTCGCCTGGGCAATTCTTGCCCAGGCTCTCAGTCTTCACGTCGCCCGCCGGCTCACTTCGGCGTTCGCTCCGCCTCGATGAGCTCGACGGAGACCGTCGTCGTGCGCCCGGCCTCGATCGACACCCTCTCGGTCCAGCGCTCGTGGCCCGGCGAATCGACCACCAGCGTGTGCTCTCCCGGCGGGATCACGCCCGACCGACGTGCCGCGCCGCCGAGGTCATCGCTCTGCGGGCCAGTGTCCCCGCCGCTCTCGACCGCGAAGGACGACGACGTCGCGCTCTCCACGAACTCGCCGTCGCCCAGGCCGACGACGCCGCTCGCGATCTGCTGCCTATTCCCCACGAGCAGCGTCCTCCCTTGGTCGTCGACGACGCGCCAGGTCATGGACCAGCTTCCGGCCTTCACGTAACGAACGTGGAGCCGACCGTAGAGCGTCATGGGGAACTGCACGCTCGCATCGCCCCGCTCGGGAAGGACGACCTCCGCGACCTGTGGTGCCAGGTAGCGTCCCGGGCCGTCCAGTTCGTCCGGGTCGAACGTCGAGCGAAACGCAACGTCCGGCGCCACCGCCGGCAGTGGCCAGAGCGTCGCCGTGCAGGCGCCTGGATCGAGGGGAACCGTGTCGACGCGGAACGTGTCCCGCGCTCCGGTCGCCGTTAGCACCAGCTCGGTGTCGCCCGGATGGCCTTCGCGGGACAGCCGAACCTTGGCGCGGCGGACTCCGGCCTCGGTCGCGCCGACGATGATCGCCGTCAGGGAAGGGCGAGCGAGGATCTCGAGCGGAAGGACGACGTCCTGGGTCGAACCGGCTGCGAATGGACCCAGCTCGAGGGTCGCCGTGCGCGCTGTCGGCAGCGAGGATGTGATCGTGATCGGCGAGTTCGCCGCGACGGAGACCGTCTCGACCTCGATGGCGCTGGTGAATTCGATCGAGCGATCGTTCGCCGAGACGCGGACACGCGCGCCCTCGACGGCTGCGCCTTCGCCCGTCACCGAGATCCGAAGCTGCGCTGGGGTCATGTCGTACGTTCGGAAGTCGGGGGCCAGGACCTGCACGTTGCGTCCGACGAGGCCGGAGACGCCCAGAAGGTCCGGCTCGATGGAGAGGCGGTGTTCGATCGGGGCCAGACCCCTGAGCGAGAACCGGCCGTCAGCGTCCGTCCGCGTCGACGCGTGCTTCTCCTCGAGTCGTCCCGCGGTCCACCACGCTTGGCCGCCGACACCGAAGATGCCTGGCGTCCCGAACGCGACATCGATGCTGACATGGGCGTTCCGCAGGGGTCGTCCCCGCTCGACGACCTGCCCCTCGATCGCGTACCCAACGCCGAGGACGAGGTCCGTCTCCTGCTCGAGCCGGCTCGGACCGATCTCGACCACCTCGGAGTGCGGTCGCAGCCCCGGCTTCCGAGCCGCGAGCAGCACCGTCGTCCGACGCGCCCAGTCGGGGACTGGTAGCTCGAATCCACCACGGAGAGCGACGGTGGATT
>JBCCSK010000636.1:0-1524 GCA_039200205.1 Planctomycetota bacterium | reverse complement strand
TGTCGAGCAGTCGCATGACGATGCGCTCGCCCTGGCTCGTCGGCACCGAGCTGATCCGGACGTCGACCTCGCCGTCGCCGATGCGGATCGACGCGCGGCCGTCCTGGGGCAGGCGGCGCTCGGCGATGTCCATCTTGCCCATGACCTTCACGCGGCTGATGATCGCGTCCTGGACCCGCTTGGGGATCGCGTCCATGTCGTACAGGATGCCGTCGATGCGGAAGCGCACCTGCATCCGGTCGGCGTAGGGCTGGAAGTGGACGTCGGACGCCCGGAGCTTTAGCGCCTGGAACAAGATCGTGTTGACGAGCTTGATGATCGGCGCCTTGTTGGAGACGTCGAGGACGTCCTCCGAGTCGTCGATCTCCGCGGCGAGCGAGCCGATGTCGTCGTCTTCCGAGACCGCGTCGAGCGCCTCGTCGACGCCGTCCGCCTTGTGGCGGTAGGCGCGCGCGATCAGCGTCGTGATCTCCTGCTTCGGCGCCAGGACGGCGTCGACTTCGCTGCCGAGCATCGCGGCGAGGTCGTCCATCGGGTGCGGGTCGAGCGGGGCGCACGTCGCGACCTTCAGGACGCCGTCGTGCGACTCCAGCGCGACGAGGTTGTAGTTCCGCGCGAAGTGGACCGGGACGCGGTCGACGAAGTCGCCGGGGACGCGCGTTCCGTCGAGGCTCTTGCGGAACTCATAGCCCAGATGCTTGGCGTAGATCTGCAGGACGGTGGTCTCGTCCATGTACGCCTTGTTGACGATGATGTTGTCGAGCGACTCGCCGTTCGTCGCGGCGATCCCCCGGCATTCCTCCAGTCGATCGCGGGTGAGCCCCGCGTCGAGGAGCATGTCTCCGATGCTGACCATGGGATGGTGTGTGAGGTCCCGCCTTCGATTCAGTCCTCGTCCGTCGCGCCGTCGAGCAGTCGGGTCGCTTCGTAGGGCGTGATTCCGACGTCGCGTCCGTCCGTGATCCCGCGCGCCGGCGCGGTGTAGAGCGGCAGGTCGAAGCCCTCCAGGCTGATCGACGAACCGAACTCGTCCGCGACGCCGAACGTCGGATCCACCTTCTGGATCCTGTCGAGCCCGATTTCGCGCGCCGCCTCCAGCTTCTTCTGGAACGAGATCTCGGCGAGGTCGGCGAACTCGGTGTCCTCCAGGATGTGGGGCGTCACGAAGAAGTAGAGGACCGTCCGGTCGCGGTTCCCGGTCTCACGCGAGAAGAGCCGTCCGAGGATCGGGATGTCGCCCAGCCACGGGACCTGGGTCCGCGTGTCGCTCTGGTTGTCGATGACGATGCCGCCGATGACCATCGTCGCGCCGTCGGGCACGTTGATCTGCGTCTCGATCGTCCGCGTGACCCGCGGCGGCGGGATGGCTCCCTGGACCGACCCGATGAACGTCGAGACCTCCAGGAACACGTCGAGGCGCAGGTAGCGCGAGGCGCTGATCGACGGCGAGATCTCGAGCGTGATGCCCGCCTCCTCGTACCCGGCGAAGTTCTCCTGGGTCTGTCCGGCGCCGACGCCGCCGCC
>JBCCSK010000635.1:0-1558 GCA_039200205.1 Planctomycetota bacterium | reverse complement strand
GGGTCCTGTCCGCGCTGCTGGAGCGCCAGAAGAACCTGGAGTCGCTGGAGGTCGACGCGCCGTTCGCCGACCTGCGCGCGCTCCTCTCCAGCGCCTCGCAGCCGGTCGCGCTCCACGAGCCCGAGGGCTTCGTCGGTGAGCTTCGCCCCTACCAGCGCGAGGGCCTCGGCTGGCTCCAGCAGCTGGCCGACCTCGGGCTCGGCGGGTGCCTCGCGGACGACATGGGCCTCGGCAAGACGGTCCAGGTCCTCGCGTACCTCCTGCGCAGGGTGCCCGCCCAGGAGGAGCGCCGCCCCTCGCTCGTCGTCGCGCCCCGCTCGCTCGTCTTCAACTGGCGCGCCGAGGCGCACCGCTTCGCGCCGTCGCTGACCGTCGTCGACTACACCGGCCCAGAGCGCGAGATCACCCTGGCCGAGGCCGAGTCGCCCGACATCGTGCTAACGACCTACGGGACGCTCCGGCGCGACCAGGCCGAGCTCGCGCAGATCGACTTCGACCTCGTCATTCTCGACGAGGCCCAGGCGATCAAGAACGCCGCGAGCCAGACCGCGTCGGCCGCCCGCTCACTGCGCGCCCGACAGCGCCTCGCGCTGTCCGGTACGCCGGTCGAGAACCACCTCGGCGAGCTCGGCTCGCTGCTGGAGTTCCTGAACCCGGGGACCCTGGAGGGCACGCGGCTCGGTCGCCGCCTGCGCGCCAAGGGACGCTCGCCGAAGCTCGACGACGAGTCGCGCGGGATCCTCGTACGCGCCGTCCGCCCCTTCCTGCTCCGTCGGACCAAGGACGAGGTCCTCGAGGAGCTCCCGCCGAAGACCGAGCAGGTCCTGGAGTGCACGCTGGAGGGCAGGCAGCGCAACGACTACGACGACCTGCGGAAGCACTTCCGCACGCGCTTCGCCGCCAGCGGCGCGAGCGGCGGCGTCGAGGTCCTCCAGGCCCTCCTGCGCCTTCGCCAGACGGCCTGTCACCCCGGCCTCATCGACGAGACGCGCCAGTCGGAGACGTCGGCCAAGCTCGACGTCCTCGTCCCGCTCGTCGAGGAGCTCGTCGACCAGGGGCACAAGGCCCTCATCTTCTCCCAGTTCACCGGCTTCCTCGGCATCGTGCGCCGCGCGCTCGACGAGAAGGGCCTGCGCTACGCGTACCTCGACGGCAGCACGCGCAAGCGGGAGGCCGAGGTGCACGCGTTCCAGAACGACCCCACCGTCCCCCTCTTCCTGGTCAGCCTCAAGGCCGGCGGCACGGGCCTCAACCTGACGGCGGCGGACTACGTCTTCCTGCTCGACCCCTGGTGGAACCCCGCCGTCGAGTCCCAGGCGATCGACCGCGCGCACCGCATCGGCCGCGAACACCCGGTGCACGTCTACCGGATCATCGCACGCGACACGATCGAAGAGCGCGTGCGCGAGCTGCAGGAGAAGAAGCGCGACCTCGCCTCCGCCGTGCTCGGCGGCGCCGCGACGACGCTCTCGGACCTCGACTCGGACGACCTGGAGTTCCTGCTGTCCTGAGCCTCCGTCTGGAGAGAGCGGCCGCAGCCCCGAACCTGGGCCGGGCC
>JBCCSK010000634.1:0-1570 GCA_039200205.1 Planctomycetota bacterium | reverse complement strand
TGTCCGTCGTCGTACCCGTCTACAACGAGGAGAAGACGCTCGCCGAGATCGTCGGGCGCGTCCTCGCACAGCCCTTCGACAAGGAGATCATCCTCGTCGACGACGGGTCGAAGGACCGCTCGCGCGAGATCATGGCGGAGCTGAAGGAGCGCCATCCCGAGGTCCGCACGATCCACCACGAGGTCAACAAGGGCAAGGGCGGCGCCCTCCAGACCGGATTCCAGAACGTGACCGGGGACGTCGTCCTCGTCCAGGACGCCGACCTGGAGTACGACCCGAACGACTACGCCGCGCTCCTGGAGCCGCTCCAGTCCGACAAGGCGGACGTCGTCTACGGCAGCCGCTTCCGCAAGGTCCCGTCGGGCAAGGTCCACGCGTTCTGGCACACCCACGGGAACCGCATGCTGACCCTGGTCAGCAACATGTTCACCGACCTCCACCTGTCGGACATGGAGACCTGCTACAAGGTCTTCAAGGCCGACATCGCGCGCCGCCTCGACATCCAGTCCCGCACGTTCGCGGTCGAGCCCGAGGTCACGGCGAAGGTCGCGAAGATGAACGTGCGGATCTACGAGGTCCCGATCAGCTACCACGGCCGGAACTACCACGAGGGCAAGAAGATCGGTCTCAAGGACGCGTTCATCGCGATGTGGGCGATCTTCCGCTGGAGCTTCGCGAAGGTCGAGCCGTTGACGCCGCCGGGGTCGCCCGACGGCGCGGCCGGCGCGTCGACCGCGGGCGCGCAGGCGCTCGACGCGGCGAAGGCGGACTGACCGCATCGTCGCGCGCCCCCGGGGCGCGCTCAGTCGAAGTTCGCGTCCTTCGCCTCGTAGTAGCTGCGCAGGCGCACTCGCATCGGCCGCGCGAACTTGCGCCAGGTGCCGCCCGACCAGTTGCGGCCCGCCGCGCCCCGGCGCTCGTAGTACTCCGACGCCTCGCCGTCGTGGGCCTCGACCGAGCGCAGGACCTCGTCGTCGCTCGGATAGCGGCCCTTGCTCCACACGGCGTTCGGCGCGAAGCGCGGGCGCGTCCCCGGGTCGCTCTTCGGCGTCCCCACGCACAGGCCGAAGAGCGGGTACACGCCTTCGGGGAGTTCCAGCAGCGCGTCGACGCTCGGCAGGTCGTTGCGCAGCCCGCCGATGTAGCACACGCCCTTGCCCAGCGACTCGAGGGCGAGGGTGAGGTTCTGCGCGAACAGGCTCGCGTCGATCGCCGCGAGCAGGAACACCTCCAGCGACTGGACGTACGGCTTGCCCTCGCGGGCCGCGATCAGCCGGTGCCTGCGCGTGTCGCCCGCCACGACGAAGAACGCGCCGGCCTCGGCGACCTGGCGCTGGCCGCCCGTGAGCTCGGCGAGACGGGCACGCTCGTCCGCGTCCGTGACCTGGAGCAGGTGATAGGCCTGGATCCAGCTCGAGGTCGCGGCGCACTGGGCGGCGGCGACCGCGCGCTCGATCGTGTCGTCGTCGACCGGGTCGGGGGCGAAGTCGCGGACGGAGCGGTGGCGGGCCATCTGCTCCAGCACCGCGTCGGCGCGGTCGGAGTTTGCGAAGTCTGGGCTCGCGAAGTC
>JBCCSK010000633.1:0-1582 GCA_039200205.1 Planctomycetota bacterium | reverse complement strand
GGCGAAGCCGCCGAGGGGCCGCGGACGCTCCAAACCGGGTTTGGGTCGCTCGCCGCAGCTCCCGCTGGCCTGGCGCTAGAGGACGGCAGGCTCCAGCACGCGGATCGTGCCCGCGTCGGCGTCGATCTCCACGTCGGCGCCGATCGGGATCGTGAACTGTTCTTCGATGTGCCCGATCATCGTTCCGCGGAACGCGGGGACGCCGAGGCCGTCGATGTGGTCGAGCAGGACTTCCTCGAGCGTCAGCGATCCGTACCCGTTGCCGGGCGGACACTCGGTGCAGCGTCCGAAGACGAAGCCCGCGATCGAGTCCAGGGCCCCGGAGAGCGCGAGCTGGGTCATCATCCGGTCGACGCGGTAGATCTCCTCGTTCACGTCCTCGAGGAAGAGGATCGCGCCGTCGAAGTCGTGTACGTACGGCGTCCCGACGATCGCGCTGAGGACAGTGAGGTTCCCACCGACGATGCGGCCGGTCGCCTTGCCGGGAACGAGCGTGCGGACCCGGTGCTTGGTCTGCACGGTCTCACCGCTCGCGAGGCGAACGGGATTCGAGAGCATCGGCGCCTCGCCGTCGAACAGGAGCGCGCGCTGCGCGTTGGCCGAAAAGCGGTTCCGCGGGAACGGGCCGTGGAAGCCGACGAGGCCCGTCTTGCGATGAACTCCGGACAGGAGCGCGGTGGTGTCGCTGTAGCCGACGAGGACCTTCGGGTTCGCCTTGATGACGTCGTAGTCGAGGTGCGGGAGCACGCGCGCCGATCCCCAGCCGCCGCGGGCCCAGATGCCGCGGATCGACTCGTCGGAGAAGAACTCCATGATGTCAGCGGCGCGCTCCTCGTCGGTTCCGGCGAGGTAGCCGCGCGCTTCGAAGTAGTTCGAGCCGAGGACGACCTCGAGCCCGAGCGCCTCGAGCGACTCGCGCGCGATGTCGATGGCGACGGTGTCGAACGCCGCGGTCGCGGGGTTGACGAGGCCTACGCGGTCCCCCGGACCGAGACGCTGTGGGCGAATGATCTCGCGGGCGTCGTCCTGCCTGGGCGCGGCGCTCGCGGATCCGAAGAGCGCGAGGCCAGCGGCGCCGCGCAGGACGTCTCGGCGGGCGGGGCGGAGCGGCGAATTGCGAGGCGAGAGGTTCGTCATGGCGTCGACCGAAGAGTAGAGGATGGAGGGCGAGCGAGCGGCAGGCTCCTCGATCTCAAGTTGCGCACGATGCGAACGCGACACTCCCTCCTCCAAACCCTCGACCAGCGCGTGCTCGTGCTGGATGGTGCGACCGGAACCGGTCTCATGGCCAGACGCCCGGATCTCGATCCGGCGCAGGGTCTCGAGGGACTCAATGTCTCCGATCCTGATCTCGTCCTGTCGCTGCACGCCGAGCACCTCCGCGCCGGATGCGATCTCGTTCGCACGAACTCGTTCTGCGCGAGCGAGCCCGAGTGTGCTGCCGTCGGCCGCGCGGGCTGGGCGCGGCGACTGTCCCGACGCGCGGCCGAGCTCGCGCGAGAGGCCGCGGGAGACGAGGCGTTCGTCCTCGGCGTGCTCGGTCCGGGGCGCGGCCACGCGTCCGACGGCGAGCGCGTCGAGG
>JBCCSK010000632.1:0-1616 GCA_039200205.1 Planctomycetota bacterium | reverse complement strand
GGCGCTCCAAGCCGATGGGTTAGGGCCGCTCGCGCCAATCAGTCGGTGCGCTGGAGGCGCGGGTGCCAGCGAGCCATTTCGCTCGCGAGAATCTCGAGCGTCGTCTCCTGTGTCTCCCAGCCTTCGCCGACGAGGCGGAGGCGGACCGGGCCGATGGGGAGGGCGTCCGCGCTCCACGCCTCGACGCCGTTCGAGATGTTGAGCCCCCACTGGAAGTTCTCACCGACGCGGTGCATGACGTCGAGTCGCTCCCAGGTCTCCGCGCTCGGGTTCCAGCGCTGAAGCTCCGGGTTGGAGTCGTTCTCGGTCGGTTCAACGTCGATCTTGACCATGACGTTCCCCCCCCGAATCAGCTCCACGTCGATCGACGTCACGTCGCCCTCGGAGACTTCGATCTCGCTCGGCCGTGGTACCGGGACCCAGTATTCGAAGGGGGGGAGATCGGACGCCTTCGCACGGACTGCGTACTTCCCGGGGAGAATCCCGTCGTTGCGCGCCGGTTCTTGGGTGCGGAGTCTGAGCGCCGGACTGCTTCTTGGCGGTGCATCGTCGAATGCCTCCGCCAGGGGATCGATCCACACCGTGATCCGGTCCGGGTGCTCGATGGTCCCACCCGTCAGTTTCCCCTCGATCGCTCCGAGCCCGGGCGCCGAATAGCTCATCTCGACGCGGTATCGACCGGAGCGCAGTCCGGGCGCGAGGTGACCGACGACGTCACGCTCGTCGTCGAGTGTGCCCTTGAACAGATAACCAGGTCCGGCGGGGACCAGCTCGAGGACGGCGTTCCCCATGGTTCCCGCTCCACCGGTCGACATGAATCGAATGGCCGGATGGCCGTACGTCTCGACCGTCAGCCCTTTGATGGGCCGGCCCTCCATTCGTTCTCCGAGATGGAGCTCGACGAGCAGCCCATCGAGTTGGAACTCGATGTCTTCCGTCGGCGCCATCGCGCGGACGGACGTGGCGTTCTGAGCTCCCTCTGGAGCGAGTTGGTCTCCCCTCCAAGAAAGCCGAACCTCATACTCGCCCGCCTCGAGCCCTTCGAAGGCGAACGACCCGATCTCATCGACCACGACCGTCTGATCGACCGGGCCATAGGCGTAGACGTAGATCCCGGTCAGCGGCGTTCCATCCACGAGCAGCGCGCGGCCTCGGATCCAGGCTGCGCCCGTCGGCGTTCCCGGAGCCTCGGTCGGTGAGTCGCCCGCCTCGTTCGGAGCGACTCGCGCCGTCGCACTCTCTCCGACCGCGGCGATCAACGGTGCCGACGTCACGGGCGCACCCGTCGCAGCGAGCTCCGCGTCCGACCGCTCCAGGGCAGCCGGTGCATCGCGTCGATCATTCGTCGGAACGAGCTCCTTCACGCCCCAGGCGCAGGCGAGGACGCGCGTGACCGCGGCTAACAGCGTGGGTATCTTCAACAAGCGGGCACCTGCTAGCAGCGGTAGACCGACCGACGCCGGCACCGCAGCGGCCGCCGCGACGGCCCCGCGACCCGGCGCGGCGAGGGGGAGGAGGGCGAGCGCGAGCGGACCGCCCGGGCCGAACTCGTCCGCGAGTCGCGCGCGCAGCCGCTCGCGTCCGCGCTCGAGCTGGACCTTGACCGTCCCGACCGG
>JBCCSK010000631.1:0-1627 GCA_039200205.1 Planctomycetota bacterium | reverse complement strand
TCGGCGTCGATCCGGAGATGATCGACCTCGACGACTTCGGCGGCTGAGGGTCGAACCTCCACAGTCGCGATCCCCCAAGCGGCGCAGGCGCTCGTCGCCCGCGCCGCTTCTTCGTTTCCAGCTCCCATGCAACGCCCCGCGCGCTCGATCCTGCTCACCGCCTGCGCCGCGTGCGGCGGCGCGGGCACGGACTCCCCCACCGCCGTCCGCATGCGAGGAGAGTGCATGGGGACGACGTGGTCCGCCGTCGTCACGCTCCAGTCCGGCGAGGCCTACGGGGACGTCGTCCAGCTGATCCAGGACGAGCTCGACGCGGTGGACCGCGCGCTGAGCACCTGGAAGGACGACAGCGACCTCTCCCGCCTGAATCGCAGTCCGGCGGGCGAGGCGGTCGAGGTGGAGCCCGTGACGCTCGACGTCCTCCGCCTCTCGGGCGACATCGTCGAGACGACCGGAGGCGCGTTCGATCCAACGGTCGGGCCGCTGGTCCAGCTCTGGGGCTTCGGCGCCTACGACGAGACCGAGGAGACCCCGAGCGCGGAGGCGATCGACGCCGCCCACGCGCGCGTCGACTGGCCTGCGGTCGAGGTCGGCGACGGCTGGGTGCGCAGGTCCCGTGACGACGTCGAAGTGGACGCGTCTGCGATCGCGAAGGGACACGCGGTCGACCTCGCCGCGGCGCGACTCGTCGAGAGCGGCCACGACGAGTTCCTCCTCGAGGTCGGCGGCGAGCTCCTCGTCCGCGGCAACAACCCGGACGGCGTCCCCTGGCGCGTCGGCGTCGACGACCCTCTTCCGCCGGAGGGCACCGACCCCGTGTCACCGATGGGACTCGCCCCCAGGCCGCCGATCGCTCGCCTGGGACTGACCGGGGGCGCCGTGGCGACCAGCGGCGACTACCGCAACGTGCGCCGCGTCGGCGGACGCCTCGTGTGCCACGCGATCGATCCGCGCAGCGGGGAGCCGATCGACCACGACCTCGCCTCGGCGACGGTCGTCGCACCCACCTGCGCAGCGGCCGACGCCCTCGCAACGGCGACTCTCGTCCTGGGCCCGGTGGACGGCCTCGCGCTGCTCGAGCGCATCGAGGGCGTCGAGGGCTACCTGCTCGTCCGGACCGGGGACCCCGCGTCCCCCCTGGAGGCGCGCCTCACCGCGGGCATCACCGACGTCTTGCTCGACGGACCGGGCAGCCCGGGCGCGGCCCCCCCGCTCGGGCGATAGCTACCCGCGACGGGCGGCGTCGCGCTCCCTCTTCTTCCGCGCGAGCTCCATGAGCTCCTTGCGGGCGTCGCAGACGGGCGCGTTCTGCAGCTCGCAAAGGCAGTCGGCGATCGGCTCGCCGTCGGGCCCGATGCCCCCGCAGGACCCGGAGAGCTCGCGCCCCCGGAGGAGGCCGACGGCCATTCCGGCGATCGCGATGGCGAAGACGGCGACAGCGGCGAGGAAGAGGTCCATGGCGCCGGGGAAGGTAGGCCATCGCGGCCGGGGGCGCGACCGATGTGAGACTGAATGTGACCGGCTCCCGCGCGTACCGAGGGGCGCCATGAAATCCCCACGACGCTGTCCCTCGCCCGTCCGCCTCGCCCTCTCCCTGCTGGTCCTCGCGTCGCTGCTCGCCGCGATC
>JBCCSK010000630.1:0-1635 GCA_039200205.1 Planctomycetota bacterium | reverse complement strand
CGCCCGGCGCCCCCGGCGCGGGTCCGTCCTCGCCGAGCGGCCCGGCGTCCGGTGGCGGCGCCGACCTCGGTCCTGACCTGACCGTCTGGGACTTCTGGTGGGGCTTCAACAAGGAGCCGTACCTGAACCTCCGCCAGCGCGTCCGCTCGGCC
The DNA here is from genome assembly GCA_039200205.1 of Planctomycetota bacterium. Lineage (GTDB taxonomy): Bacteria > Planctomycetota > UBA1135 > UBA1135 > Saltatorellus. Next base: position 1,483 of record JBCCSK010000630.1, on the reverse strand, counting down.
GGCGTCACGTCGACCAGCGACGACTTCTTCCTGGGCCGCGGTCAGGCCGAGGACGCGAAGGACACGCTGCGCCCCAGCCCGGCGATGATCCGCGATCAGGTCGTCCCGGCGCTCAAGAAGGTCCTTGAGACCGAGCGTCAGAACGACATCATCACGGGTGCGCTGATCGCACTCGCGAAGATCGGCGACGTCACCGAGTCCGACGGCGAGTCGGAGTTCCAGCAGATCTTCAAGAAGTGGCTCAACAACGGTGAGCAAGAGATCTCGGAGACGGCGACGCTCGCCCTCGGCATCCTCGCCGACGAGCGCGCCGTGCCGACGCTCGTCGACCTGATGCGCGACACGCCGGAGGGCCGCAAGCTCATCGGCAAGGAGGTCCCATTCCGGACCCGCTCGTTCGCGGCGTACGGCCTCGGCCTCATCGGCTACTGGACGAGCGACAACGCCGTCCGGCAGACGATCGCCGAGCACCTGATCGACGTGATCGAGATGCCGCGCTTCCCCTACCCCGACATCAAGGTCGGCGCGATCGCGGCCCTCGGGCTCGTTCCGCTCGACTGGGACGGCGAACCCGCCGTGGTCGAGGAAGAGGGCAACGCGGCGATCGCGGCCAACCGCGCCAGCGTCCTGCGTTACCTCCACAGGCGGATGAACCCGGACACCCGCGGTGAGGACGGCGGTATCGTCGACTTCCGCGTTCGCGCCCACGCTCCGATCGCGGCAGCCCGCCTGCTGGCGACGCACGAGGGTGAGATTCCGGCCGAGCACCAAGAGGTGCGGAGCATGGTCGTCGACCGTCTCCTCGAGCTCGTCGACAAGAACTCGAAGGAGGACCGCGTCGAGGTCCTGCAGTCGGCCACGATCGCGCTCGGCATGGTCGCCGACTCCGCGACGGGCGACGGCGACTACTTCAAGCGCAACGAGCAGATCCTCAAGGAGCTCGAGCGCATCTCGAAGGAGGCCGCTGACAACCAGACCGAGTTCTTCGCGCTGATCGCGATCGGCGAGATGGGCAGCCGCCCGGGCCCCGGTGAGACTCCCCGCGGTCTCCAGGAAGACGCGCAGAAGGTCCTCCTCACCTCGCTCGCGAAGGGCAAGGGACAGAAGAAGCCCTGGGCCGCGCTCGCGCTCGGCGTCTACGGGAACGCGCTTCTGGAGAACGACGGCACGCTCGAGCAGGACGTCGTCAGCTCGGTGCGCGACGTCTGCTCGAAGGGCGACCGCCCGGCCGAGGCCGGCGCGTACGCCATCTCGCTCGGCCTCATGAAGGACCGCGCCGGCTCCGAGGAACTCCTCCTCGAGCGTCTCGAGTACTTCAACGGTCGTGACGAGGTCCGCGGTCACTTCGCGGTCGGTCTGGGCCTGATGGAGGCGAACGCCTCGATCGAAGAGCTCAACTCCATCATCGAGAAGTCGAAGTTCCGTCCCGAGCTGCTGAAGCAGGCGGCGATCGGCCTCGGCCTCCTCGGCGACAAGACGGCGG
>JBCCSK010000629.1:0-1668 GCA_039200205.1 Planctomycetota bacterium | reverse complement strand
GCCCCCCGCCGGACGTTCCAAGCCGGGTTTGGGTCGCTCGCCTCGGGCTAGATCCCGCTCAGCGTGGACTCAGCGAGGGCCTCGTGGGCGTAGGCCTGGAAGCTCTTGCGGATCCAGTCCTCCTGGAGCATCTGCGCGTGACGCTCGGTCCGCATGTTCAGCGGGTTGGTCGGAGGCGTGCGGGTTCTCAGGTAGACGATGTAGTAGCCCTTCGGACCGCGGAACGGTCCGCCGACCGTGCCGGGCTCCATGTCGAAGAAGATGCGATCGATGATCGTGTCGTTCGCGAGGAAGTGCTCGTACTCGGACTCGCCGATCGCGCGCTTCATGTCGTTGCGCGTCATCAGCTCCTCGTTGAAGGCGCCGAAGTTCTTGAGGCCGATGGCCGGCGGCTGCTTGCCCGTCGCGGGGAGCGGCGGGTCCCAGTACTCGCTGTTCTGGCGGAGGAAATCGGTCCACCACTGATCGAAGGGCGGAAGCACCTTCGCGGGCGCGTAGTTCTCGCCCTTCGCAGCGGCGTCGAGGCGCGCCTTCTGGTCGGCCTGGAGATCGACGAGGTACTGGTCGACCTGACCGCGGAGGTCGAGCGCGCGGTCGTACGCGGTCTCCCAGCCGTCTTCTTTCCAGCGGTAGTTCGGGAAGTCGAACGCCGAGACGAGCAGCAGCTCGGCCCGCGCCTTCGCGAGACCCATGATCGCGTTCGCGATCGGGAGGTGCTCCTGGAGTTCGGGCGGGAGCGTGCCGTCGTCGCCGACCTTGACCGCGTCTTCGCGCAGGCGCTTGTACGACTCGACGAGGCGCAGGTGCTGCTCGTAGGCCTCCGACGACGGGAACCCGTGGCCCTGGAGCGCCAGGAAGTCCATGTTGAACATCGAGTTCGCCATCTGCGAGCGGAGGTCGGTGACCATCGCCCGGAACTCCTCCTCCGGCATCAGAGCGCCCTCGGCGTCGAGCTTCTGACGCGCGGCGGTCAGCAGCGCGAGGCATAGCTTGGCGTCGGCGGTGTCCTGGTCGGAGAACGAGGCGCGCATCTCGTCGTAGACGTCCTGCGTCTTGATCTCGGCGCGCCAGTCGCCGCCGTCGATCACCATCGCGAGCTCTTCCGGAATGCCCTGCGTGGCGGTCTTGACGTCCGCGAGGCTCCAGAGCGCCTGCATGACGAAGTCGCGGAGGAGCGACATCATCATCTCTTGCTCGGCCACGATCGGCTCGCCTGTCTCCTGCGAGACCTTGAGCCGCCGCTCGTACTCCCTGCCGTAGTCCTCGATCAGGTCGACGTTCGGCGAGCCCGCGTAGATCGACTCGGTCGACAGCTCCGGCCATGTGTCCGGGTGGTCCGGGAAGAAGAGCTGGTCGAACTCCATCGTCTGGCGCACCTGGTCGCGGTACCAGTTGCCGGAGCCGTAGGCGCGCTGGAGTTCGACCTCGTAGTCGAGCGTCGGGTAGCGCTCCGTGAAGCTTGCCTTCTCCTTCTCGAGGCGTCGCGTGACCGCCTCGGGGTCGATCGCGTAGCGCGCCATGCGCTCGTCGACGGCGGCCTCGATCTCGGCCTCGCCGGCGTCGGGCATCTCGGCGGCGACGGCCTCGCGCTCGGACGTGCGGCGCAATTCGCGCTCGTGGTCCATCAGGATCTGGAGCTTGCGCGCGTCGAGCGCGTTCCGACCCGGG
>JBCCSK010000628.1:0-1672 GCA_039200205.1 Planctomycetota bacterium | reverse complement strand
GCGGCGCGCGGCGTCCCGCTCTCGTCGCCGAAGGCCGCTCGATACGTCGCGACGATCTCCTCGTCGTCGAGGAATCCGACGATCGCGCAGCGATCGATCGACGCCATCGCCGCCTGCACGTCGGGCACGTGCAGTACGATCGGCGCGACCGTCGCCGTCGAGGGCGCGGCGGACTCTTGGGCCGGAGCGAGCGGGGCGAGGAGGGAGAGAGCGAGGGGCAGATGCATCGCGGGATGGTACTCGGCACCGGGCCAGCCGGGGTCCGGCCCGGTGCCTCCTATCGTCGTCAGTCCACCGACTCTCCGATGCAGTACAGGAAACGCTCGGAGCGGATGAACATGTCGCCGTCCGCGAGCGCTGGTGACGAGCTGAAGTTGCTCTCATCGCCCTCGAACGCCGGATTGTGGGCGACCAGCTCGAACTCCTCGCTGGCGCGCAGGACGTAGCCCTCACCGTTGCGTGCGAACTGGAAGATCAGGTCGCCGACCGCCACGGGGGACGAGTAGTCGGCGCTGCCGAACCCGCCGGAAGCCCCGTCGTACCGCGGGACGCGCTCGCGGAAGAAGTACTCGCCGTCGTCGAGCGAAGCACCCATGAAGATGCCGGACGAGCACCAGAACATGCCGTTCCCGACGATCACTGGCGTGCTGATCCCCGAGCGGATGCTCTTCTTCCATATCACGTCGGGCTCGCCGTCCTCGCCGCCTTCACAGTCGATCGCGAGTCCGCGGCCAGCGCGCGTTCCCATCAGGTACGCCTCCTGGTCGCGCGTGATGACGCTCGCGGTCGTCGAATCGTCCATCGGGGACTCGACCTTCCACGCGACCTCGCCCGTCGCGGGGTCGACTGCGATGACGTTGCGCGGAACCGAGAAGAGGACGAGCTCGCCATCGGCGCTCGGAACGGTCGTCGGCGTCGACCACGAGTTCGTGTAGCTCGCGTCCTCGATCGACCACTTGATGTCGCCCGTCGCCGCGTCGACGCCCACGAGCTGATGGCCGAGGACGCCCGCGTCCACGACGATCGTCTCGCCGACGAGGATCGGGCTGGTCGCGCTCCCCCACTTGGCCGGGTCGGAGAAGGCGCCGACGCTCGTCCGCCAGATCTCCTCGCCGTCGAGTTCGAAGGCGAAGAGCCCGGCCTTGCCGAAGAGCGCGTAGATGCGCTCGCCGTCGGTCACCGGCGTGCTGCTCGCGTAGCCGTGCTGGCAGATGAAGCCGGCGTACGGGTCCTCCTCCGATCCGCCGGGGACGGTGGCGCGCCAGAGCTCCTTTCCGCTCTTGCGATCGAGGGCGATGAGGTGGCGCGCGAGGTCATCGAGCTCGCCGACGTTCTCCGGGTCGACGCCGTAGCCGGTGTAGGCCGTGACGTAGACGCGGTCCCCCGAGACGATCGGGGACGACGTGCCGCTGCCCGGGAGGGCCGTGCGCCAGCGCAGGTTCGCGTCGGACGACCACTCGGTGGGCGGCGCGGGCCCCTCGATCCGGCCGCTGCCGTTCGGGCCGCGGAAGCGGGTCCAGGTCGAGGTGGCCGGCGGGGGGGTCAGCCACGCGGCAAGGGACAGGGTCAGGGCGGTCAGGATCATGGTCGGTTCCTCCGAGCGCGGCATTCGGACGCTGCCGGCCGGAGGATTCGAACTGCCCGACGATTGATGAGGTTCCGAGATTGGGGG
>JBCCSK010000627.1:0-1676 GCA_039200205.1 Planctomycetota bacterium | reverse complement strand
GCCGGGCGAGATGATCGTCGCGGCCGACGCGCGCACGCATCGCTGGATCGACCGGTTCCTGAGCGGGACCCGCCAGTTCGACGGCTTCATCGACGTGGAGGTACGGCTGTTCCACGTCGCCGCCGGGACAGCGGCCGAGGTCTGGGACGGTCGGACCGGCGTTCTGCTCGACGGGGAGACGACCGCCGGCTTCCTCGACCGACTGACGGCCTCGAAGGACGCCGAGAGCGTCGCCGCGCCCCGCTTGCTCACCCAACCAGGCGCCCCGGCCTCGCTCTTCATCGGTGAGCAGACGGCCTACGTCAAGGACTTCGAACTCACGGTCCTGCCCGACACGGAGACGGAGATCGCCGACCCGGTCATCGACGTCGTCCAGACGGGCACGTCGATCGACGTCCTCGCCATCCCGCTCGGCGCCGAGCGCCTCGCCGTCGAGATCGAGTTCAGGCAGTCGACGGCCGAGCGGCCGTTCCGCGAGCTCACGACGACGCTCGGCGCAAATTCGTCGCCGGTCACCGTTCAGCTGCCCGAGGTCAAGACCAGCAGGGTCGCCGCGCGGTTCGAGCTGGACCCGGGATCGTCGATCGCGCTCTCGGTGAACAACCCCGAGGACGAGACGAAGGACATCGTCGTCCTGATGCGCGCGCAGCGCGTCGAGGTCGAGTCCACGGACGAGCCCGGGCTCGAGCTCGAGATGAGCGAGCCGGGCGAGGGCCAGCGGCGTCGTCGCTGACGATCCGTTCGCTCGCTTCGGTCGCGGAGTCGTACCAGGTCCGTACCCTGGCGGAGCTGGGTGACGGCGCGGTTCGAGGAACTGGGAACAACTTAGGGTCGAAGAACGAGAAACCGCGTCACGGCATGCGCCGCGCGGCAAGGTGGCTGCCGAGCGATGGCAGCACACGACTCCAGCCCCCTCCCGTCCCTCGATCCGAACCGGCTGGCCGCGCAGACGGAGTGGCTCCGGCGGCTCGCGCGCCGCCTCGTCCACGACGCAGACGTCGCCGAGGAGGTCGTCCAGGACACGCTCCTCGCCGCCCTCGAACGCCCGCCGCAGCACGCGTCCACCGAGGGTGGTCTCCGTGCGTGGCTGCAGGGCGTCGCGCGGAACCTCGCGCGCATGCGGCGGCGTTCGGACGGTCGCAGGTCCGCGCGCGAGAGCGACTACGCATCGACGCGCGACGGGACGGCCCCGTCGAGCGGGGACGTCGTCGAGCGGACGACCGAGGCGCGTCGCCTGCTCGAGGCCGTCCTGGAGCTGGACGAGCCATACCGCCGAGCGGTCCTCCTCGCCTACGAGGAACAGCTTCCCTCCAAGGAGATCGCCGCGCGGACCGGCGTGTCGCCCGACGCCGCACGCAAGCGCGTGTCGCGCGGTCTGGCGCAGCTCCGAAGCCAGCTCGCGTCGAGCGACGACGGGTCGGGGCGCCACTGGCTCGCCGGGCTCGCCCTGCTCGCGCGCGCCCCCGAGAGCACGGTCCCACTCAGCGCCGCGACGTCGGCAGGAGCCTCGATCTTGTCCATGAAGGTCATCGGCAGCGCCGCCGCCTGCGTCGGTCTGCTCGTTCTGGGATTCGTCGCGGCAACCGGTGACCCGCCGCAGGCGCCCGCGCGCAGCGTGGCGGTCGCGACGGGCGACCCGGACGAAGACGACGAGCTCGCCGAAGCGAATGCGGGCG
>JBCCSK010000626.1:0-1678 GCA_039200205.1 Planctomycetota bacterium | reverse complement strand
GCGGATCGTCGAATCGGTCGTCACCGCCTGTCACCGACGCGACGCCGTACAGGTAGCTGTCTTCCAGCGTGAGGCGAAGCGCCTCGATCGTCCACGGGAGAGGCGCGTTGAAGCGCGCCCATGGAAGTTGGCCCGGTTGCAGGACTGCCTGGAAACCTGCTCGTGGCGCCGATTCGACGCGAACCACAGCTTCGTCCGGAAGCGGGATGCCGTCGATCGCGAAACGGATCGTCGGTTCGACGTCGACGGCGATGTCGGCCTCGAACGGGAAAGCGAGCGCGCCCTCTTCGCGGAGGTGTGCACGACGGCCGAAAGCGTCGCGGGGCAGGACTCGGACGTTCATCGGAGTGAGCCCTTCTCCTCGTGTGCGGAAGCGCCCTTCGTCGTCCGTGACCAGCGTCCAAGAGGCCTCATTCGACGTCGAGCCCTCCGGCGCGACGGTCACCTTGAGGCCGGGTACTCCCATCCCGTTGCGCGCGTCGACGACGCGGCCCTCAACGGGAAACTCCGCAGGGACGGCGGAGGTTGGACCCGCCGGAGGGGACTCACCGGCTACGAACGTCCTGGCGCGTCGGCCTGGAGCGGCTGTCAGCGACGCCACGTTCTCGGTCCGTACGGTCGCGCCATCTTCGGCTATTCGCTCCACGACGGCGTCCGGCGGCGGTTCGACAGGGAGTGGGTCGATCTCGTCGCCCTGCACGAGAACGAGCCAGGTGCCCGCGGCGGCGAGCGTTCCGACGATCAGTGCGGTCTTGAGAGCGGCCATGGTCACAAGTGCGCCTCCTGCGGCGCCGATGGAAGCCTGAGCGGTGACGCGTGCCGTGGGATCGGTTCCGGATACCGAGATCCCGCTCTCGACAGCGCCCTCGCGCGCCCACGGAGCGAGGACCGAGGACCATGCTGCTCTCTCGCCGAAGCGCGCGTCGAGCCGTTCACGCAGCGTCTGCAGTCCGCGCGAGAGGTGGGAGCGCACCGTGGAGGGCGCACTCCCTTCGCGCGTGGCGATGTCGATGACTGCCAGCTCGTCGATGTATCGAAGGGCGATCGCGCGGCTCTGCGCGGGCGGCAGGTTCCGGATCTCCTCGAGGACGACGCGTATCACCTCGACCCGCTCGATGATCCGATCGGGGGACTCGAGGTCTGCCTCGCCGGCTGCTGCCGCGCGAAGGCCCTCGTGGTAGTGACGCCGCGCTTCCGCACGGTGTCGCTGAAGGGCCTTCTTGCGGATGACGCCAGCCGCGAAACGTCGCACGTCGCGGATCGATCGCCCACGCCTGGCGGCGGCGTGGAGCGCATCGTGCGCGAGGTCCTCGGCGACCCCCTCGTCGCGAACGAGTCCGCGCGCGAGTCCTCGAAGGGACGGCAGGAGATCGAGGTGATCGTCCGCGGGTCGAGGGGGGCGAGTCGTCATGGTCATGGGCCAGTCGCCGGCGGTCCGGAGAGCGCTGAGCGCAATCCTCCGTATTTCGGCGAAGGGCGAGACGCAACCGGCGGTCTCCATTCGGAGCGAGTCGTGCGCAAGAGGCGCGTTCGAAGTGCGGTGGCTTCCGCCCAACGGCCGTTCGGGGGCTAGCTTGGCGGCTCTCCCCGCACCTCTTTCGATCATGCTCCCCCTCGCTCTCTCCGCTCTTCTCGTCGCGGCGGGCGCGTCGTCCTGGGGAACGGGGGCGGCGACGAG
>JBCCSK010000625.1:0-1691 GCA_039200205.1 Planctomycetota bacterium | reverse complement strand
GGGCGGGGTCGAGGGACGGGAACGAGCCGGGTTTACGCGCCCGGTACGCCCCTGTTGTGCGCTCGATCCGCTTTTCGTCCGGATCCGCGCGCGCGTGCAACCGGCCCGTCTTCGCGCGCTACGGCCCCTGCCGCTCCAGCGCCCCGAGGTCGACGATCCGCGTCCCGCCCTGGCCCACGTCGGGCGCGGCGGGGTCGTTCACGAAGCGCGGCGCCCCGTCGAGATCGACCGCCATCCCCGCCGGCACGTGCGGCGAGCTCCCCGCGTCGACGCACGGCGACCCCGCGGCGAGCGCGATGTCCTCGTCCCCCGTCGCCCGCACGCCGTCGGGACCGATCCGATCGACGAAGCCCGGCGCGGCGACGACGTGCGTCGCGGCATCCCAGGTCGCGGGGAGCCACTCGACGCAGTTGAACGCCACCTCGTCGTCGTCCGTCGGATCGATGAGCGAGTAGGGCGTGTCGATCCCGTTCGCGTGCCGCGCGCTCGACAGCACGCAGTCGAAGAGCGACACGCGAACCTCGGGCGCAGCGAAGATCCCGCCGACCGGGCTCGGGCGGCTCGTCGCCGACGGCGCGTCGTTGTCGAGGAACGTGCAGCAGCGCACGTCGAGGTCGACGTCCGTGCCGAACGCCGTCACCGCGGCGCCCAGCATGGCGTAGCCGACGGTCGGCGTCGTGGTCTGGTGCGAGGTGCGGTTGCCTATGAACGCGCTGCCGTGGATCGTCACGTCGAGCGGGCCACCGTCGTATCCCTGCCGGCCGAACTGAATGGCGGGGAACCCCGCCCTGTTCGCAAGGAAGCGGCACGACTGGATCGAGACCGTCGTACCCGGCACTTCCGCAGTCACGCGCAAGGCGCTGTGGGTGCTCCCTCGGCCGTTCTCGATGAAGTGGCATCGATCGAGCTCGAGCGAGGTACCGACGCACTCCAGCGCGGGCCACTGGACGGAGGACCGCAGGGTCAGGCCGGAGAGGTGCAGGGTGTTGTCGGCCGGATAGCTGTAGGCGTGGAAGAGCCCCTGCGCGTTGTCGTTCGGCGATCCCATCGGATCGCGGTCGTCGCCGGCGAGGTCGGCGGTGACGGACACGACGTGCGCTCTGGGATCGCGCTGCGAGGCGTCCGTCTCGGTCCCGTCGAAGCCACCGAGCACGCGGAGGTGCTTCGGGAGCCGCATCCGGTTCTTGCGCAGCGGATCCGCCGCGGGCGAGGCCGTATAGGTGCCGGCCGCGACCCACACCTCGAGCGGGTCGTTCCCTCCGGGCTCGGCGGCCGCGACGTAGACGAGCGCGTCGCGGAGGTTCGAGGCCGCGGACTGCCACGACCGACCGTAGCCGCCGGACGCCGACGCGGCGTTGACGTGGATCCGCGCGGGGCGCCCGACGAACGGAGTGGCGTCGCCCATGACCGAGACCGACACCGTCGTGCTGAGCCGGAACGAGGACGGAGAGGCGCGGAAGAGAGCCTGGACGGTCCAGGTCGAGGCCTCGTCGGACTCGACGGGCGGGAGCGGAACGGTCGCGTTCAGCACGCCGGACGCCGGCACGACGCCGACGTCGACCGGCACACCGCCGTGCGCGAGCAGGACGCCATAGGCGCTGCCGAGGTAGCGGTGTCCGCCGGCGTTGCCGACGAGCACGCTGACCTGCTCACCGGGCTCGCCGAGGAGCGTGAGCTCGAGCGTCTCGCCG
>JBCCSK010000624.1:0-1698 GCA_039200205.1 Planctomycetota bacterium | reverse complement strand
CGGCGCGTTCCTGTCGGGCGGCATCGACTCGACGGCCGTCGCGCACTCGATGCGGAGCGCCCGCGACGAGCCCCCGATCCTCTGCAGCGTCGGCTTCCAGGAGAAGTCGCACGACGAGCTGGCGCTCGCCCGCGCCACGGCGCAGGAGCTCGGCGCGGTCCACCACACCGAGGTGCTGGAGCCGGATCCGGACGCGGCGCTCGACGAGCTGCCCTGGTTCTACGACGAGCCGCTCGCCGACCCGTCGACGGTTCCGACGTGGCTCGTGTCGAAGGTCGCCCGCGAGCACGTGACCGTCGCGCTGTCCGGCGACGGGGGCGACGAGACGTTCGCCGGCTACCGCCGCTACGTGCACGACGTCGCCGAGAACCGCCTGCGCGGCCTCGTCGGCCCGGCGGGGCGCGCGTTCAGTCGAGCCCTCGGCCGCGTGTACCCGAAGCTCGACCGAGCCCCGCGCGTCATTCGGGCCAAGTCGTTCCTCCAGAACGTCGGCGTCGATCCGGCGCTCGCGTACTGGCAGAGCGTCTCGCACATGACCCGCGACGCCGCGGCCGACCTGCTCGCGCCCGACCTGCGCGCGGCGCTGGAGGACCACGATCCGTTCGACGCGTTCGAGGCGCACTACGCGCGGCCCGAGATCGACTGTCCCCTGTACCGGGCTCAGTACGCCGACTTTCACACCTGGCTGCCCGACCGGATCCTGGCGAAGGTCGATCGCGCGTCGATGGCGGTCTCGCTGGAGGTCCGCGTGCCGCTGCTCGACCACCGCTTCGTCGAGCGCTTCGCGCACTCGCCGGCGAGTTCGAAGGTGACCGGCGCGCGCGGGAAGCACGCGCTGCGCGAAGCGCTCCGCGGCCGCGTCTCCAGCGACGTCCTCGACGGCCGCAAGCGAGGCTTCGACACGCCGCTCGCGGGCTGGCTCCGCGGTCCGCTCGCCCGCACGGCCGAGGACGCCGTCGAGACTCTGCCGTCCGACTGGTTCGATCGGGAGAGGCTGCGGACGACGCTGCGAGCGCACGTCAGCGGGCGCGTGAACCACGACCGGCTGCTCTGGAGCCTGATCGTGCTCGACGCGTGGCGCAAGCGGCACGAGGTGCGGCGGATCGCGGGGTGAGCGCGTGCGCATCGGCGTCCTGACGAGCCTCTACCCGAGCCCGGAGCGGCCGTTCTTCGGCATCTTCGCCGAGCGCAAGTGGACGGGCATGGCGGCTCGCGGCCACGAGGTCCGCGTCGTCGTGCCGGTGCCCTGGGCCCCGCGAATTCTCGCTCCGGTCCTCTCGGGCGAGCGCGCGCTCCACGCCCGCGTGCCGTCGCGGGAGACGCGATCGGGGATCCCGGTCGCGCGGCCGCGCTACCTCCACGTTCCCCGCCGTGCCGCCGGCAACGCGCGACGCTTCGCGGAGGCCGCGCGCGCCGCGTTCACGGGCGGGTCCGACGCGCGACCTGACGTCGTCGTCTGCGACTACGCCTGGCCCGCCGCGGCCGCCGTCGCCCCGCTGGCCGCGGACGGCCTGCCCGCGGTCGTCAACGGCCGCGGCAGCGACGTGCTCCAGGTCCGAGACGTGCCGGACCTGCGCGGCCTCCTCGCCGCCGGCCTCACCGACGCGGCCGCCGTGACCGCGGTCAGCCAGGACCTGCTCGACGCGATGGTCGAGCTCGGGGGCGCCCGAACGCTCGCGGCGCTCACGCCCAACGGCG
>JBCCSK010000623.1:0-1699 GCA_039200205.1 Planctomycetota bacterium | reverse complement strand
TCGGTCTCCAGCTCGGACCGGAACACCGACAGACGCCCCGACGAGCGCTTCGCCTCGTACATCGCCAGGTCGGCACGTCGGAGCATCTCGGTCGATCCCGACATCTCGCCGGTCTCCCGCACGATGCCGGCGGACGACGACACGCTGACCTGGACCCCGTTGAGGGTCATCGGCTCCGCGATCGAGCGCAGGATCCGGTCGACGAGACCGCGGGCCGACGGCGTGTCGCGGAATCCGCTGATCACCAGGGCGAACTCGTCACCGCCGAGTCGGACGAGCAGGTCCTGCTCGCGGATGCAGGCGCTGATGCGTTCGGCGACGGTGCGGAGCAGCTCATCGCCGGCGTGGTGCCCGAGCGTGTCGTTGACGCGCTTGAACGAGTTGATGTCGAACAGGACGAGGTGACGACCGACGACCGCCTCCTCGTCGAGGAGCCGGAGGAGAGCACGTCGATTCGACAAGCCCGTGAGCGAGTCGGTCGTCGCCTCGAGCCGCGCCTTCAAGAGGCGGGTCTTCTCCTGGGTGAGGTCGTACATCAGACCGCGGAGATGACGAGCACCGCGACGCTCGGAAACCTGGACCACCCCGCGCAGCCACCGCCACTCGCCCGACGACGTCCGGAAACGGGCCGCGCGTTCGAGGGTGCGACCCGGGACGCACACGTCCTCCGGCAACCAGAATTCGTCGACGTCGTCGGGGTGCAGGAGCTCCTTGAAGTTGACGCGGCCGTGTTCGTCGGGCGTGATGCCCAGCAGCCGCTCAGCTCCGTGGCTGAAGGTGACGTACTCGTCGTCGACCCAGCCGGTGTAGGCCACCCCGCCGGCGGCTTCGAGGGACAGCCCCACGTCGCGCCGTGACTGTTCGGTGGCCAGCCGCATCTGGAGGACGGCGAGACCGACCGACGAGGATGCGACCGCGATGGCGACGCCGACCCGGAACGCCTCGTCCATCCCGGACCCGAGGGTCACCAGCACCGCTCCAGCGACGGACAGCCCGACGAACAGCAGGAAACCGCGAGCTCGGTACCAGGCGGCAGAGGCTGACGTCAGCGCGATCGTGAGGACGACGTACTGCATCTGCAGCGCTGGCTCACCCGCAGCGATCACGGTGGCCGCGATCAGATCGCACAGGAGGAACGCCTGCCACGCCCGCCGGCGGGTCCTCGCCCAACGAGCGATGACCGGCTGGATGAGCGCCACCGAGGCGCAGGTCACGAGGAGCGCCGCCCGATGCTCGAGAGGTTCGACGAACGACGTCAGCGCGATCGTCGCAATCAGCGCGATCCTGAGCAGCACGATCCCGGAGCGAGGACGGATCGGTTCGTCACGATCCCCCGCCGCCTCGAGCGCGCGAACGACCACTCGTTCCACGACGTTGCGCGCGACAGACGGGGCCACAGGGTGGAATCGGCTGCGGACGGGCACGGCTTGAGGCCAGAGCGATGCCAGTTCGCGATGAATGCGCCTCTCCGAGACGCTGCGACGGCGGCGGATTCTCCCGGAAGTCAGCCGGCGTCGCGCATCTCGCGGCGGAGATCGTTGATCTCGTCGCGGAGGCGTGCCGCGTACTCGAACTTGAGCTCGGCGGACGCCTCGTGCATCTCGGCCTCGAGGGTCTGGATGAGGCGCTGGATCTCCTGCTGCGGGAGCGACGTGAGGTCGCGCGTGACCTTGTCGCGCTCGCGCTGGCGGCGGCGGTC
>JBCCSK010000622.1:0-1717 GCA_039200205.1 Planctomycetota bacterium | reverse complement strand
GATCCTCGTCCTCCTCGACGGCGTGCGGATCAATAATTCGACGACGCGCTTCGGCCCGAACCAGAGCCTCAACACGATCGATCCGGCCGTTGTCGACCGCGTCGAGGTGATCCGCGGGTCGCGCTCGGTGCTCTACGGCTCGGACGCGATCGGCGGCGTCGTCGCGGTCTGGACGAAGCGCAGGAGGGCGGGCGACGGAGGCGGCCTCGAGGGTGGCGTTCAGGCCCAGTTCGACTCGGCGACCGAGGGCTGGCGGGGCGCCGTCGACCTGTCGGGTTCGAGCGACTCCATTGGCGCCCTCGGCATCTTCGGCGGGGGGACGTTCGACGACCTGCGCGCTGGCGACGGAGAGATCCAGGAGGACACCGGGTACGACACCGGCTCGGGCTTCGGCTCGCTCGACATCGCGCTCGGTGAGAGCCGTTCGCTGCGCGTCATGGGACTCATCAACCGCGACTTCGACGTGCCGCGCACGTTTCAGACCGTTCCGGGCTTCGGCCAGACCGAGCCGAACTTCGAGCGCTTCGACTTCGCGATCCAGGAGCGCGAGGTCCTGATCCTGACCTACGACGACTTCGCGCTGGGGACGTTCGCCGATCGCATGCAGGTGCGCCTGTCCGCGCGACGCTACCGCGAGCAGCGCGACCGACAGCGCACGGGCTCGGCGATCGCGGTGTCCGGGCAGACGACCGTCGACACGGTCAGCGTCGGCATCGACCTCGCGAAGTCGCTGGGGGACGAGCACCTCCTGACGTTCGGCTTCGACTTCGATCACGACGACGTCGACTCGTTCAACGATCGGACGGACACGTCGACCGGTATCACGATGCGCGGCACGGGCGACTTCGCTCCCGGCGCGCGCTACGACTCGTTCGGCGCGTTCATCCAGGACGAGATCTCGGTGTTCGCGCCGACGTACCTGACCATCGGCCTTCGCTACTCGGCCTTCGACTTCGCGTTCGACGGCGACGAGGGGCGCGAGCGCGGCGACTTCGACGCGGTGACGGCGAGCCTGGAGGCCGCGCGGGACCTGACCGACGACGTGCGCCTCACCGGGACGCTCGCGCAGGGATTCCAGGCGCCGAACCTGGAAGATCTCGCGAACGACGGCGACTTCTCGAACGGAATCGAGCTCGCGAATCCGGACCTCGACCCGGCGAGGAGTCTCATGGCTGAGATCGCCGCCGAGGTCGAGCGCGATGCGTGGTCCGGGACGATGGCGGCGTTCTGGACGCAGATCGACGACTACATCGGCCGCAGACTCCTCGACGAAGGCGATCCGGGCGTGTCCGGGGACGAGCTGTACCTCCGCTCGAACGCCGGCGAGGTCGAGCTGTGGGGCTTTGAGGTCTCAGGTCGACGGGCGCTCGGCGCGGCGACGAGCGAGTGGTCGGTCGAGGGCGTCGCGAGCTACGTGCGCGGCCGGCAGTACGACGACACCGTCGACCCGAACACCGGCGACGCGCCGCTCGACGGCGTTGAGCTCCGGCGGGTGCCGCCCCTGTTCGGCCGAATCGGAGTGCGCTGGGACGAGCGAGATGCGCGCCGGTGGCTCGAGCACGCCGCGCTGTGGCTCGACTGGGCCGCAGAGCAGGACCGGCTGAACCCCGACGACGTGGCCGACCCGCGGATCGACCCGACGGGTACGGATGGGTGGGCCGCGTTCTCGATCGAGCTCGCGGGCAACCTCGCCGCGGGCGTCGACTGGAACGCGACG
>JBCCSK010000621.1:0-1735 GCA_039200205.1 Planctomycetota bacterium | reverse complement strand
CTCCAAACCGGGTTTGGGTCGCTCGGCACGCTCGCGGACGCGCCAAACCGGGGTCGGGTCGCTCTCCGTCGCGCGCTAGCGAAAAGTGAGGCTCACCGCATCGGTGAAGTTGCTGCTCGGTCCGGACGGCCCGGCGTCGCGATGCCAGGCCTGGAAGTACCACGTCTCGCCCGGCGCCACGGCCGTGAGCCCGTTCGGAGTCGGGATCGCGGCGAGGTCGATCCTGAGCACTCCGGATCCGGTCCCTCCCGAGTTGAACGCGCCGGCGTCGAACCGACCGACCGCGCCGTCGAGGCAGAGGTTTCCGAGCGAGCCGCCTGCGTTCGCGACGAAGCCCTGGCTCTGCGAGCAGAGGAAGTAGCCGAACACGGCGGGCGGCAGCCGGCTCGCGACGAGCGTGACCTCGTCGTCGATGACTCGCGGGCTGCCGATGACGGTCTGGATCCCGGTCGACCCGGAGCTGTTGACGTTGGCCGCGCAGTAGCTCGTCCCGATCGTGTCGAACTGGATGTGGTCGACCTCGAAGCTCTGGTTGCCATCGAGGCTGCTGATCTCGATCGCGACGATGCCGTCCCGGTCCTGAATCCCGAAGAAGCGATCCTCGTCGGTCGAGCCCGTGTTGTCGTTGCCTCCGACGTCGACCGGACCGATCCGCCCGAGCGACACCATCCCCGGACCGAAGGCCTCGAACGTGACCCGCGTCCCGGCCGGTCCGTCGGTCCAGACGATCCCGGCCTCTCGGACGGGCGCGGGGAACGTGAATCGAGCGGGGCCGAAGCCGAAGAAGCTGTGGCCGGCGACCCCGGATCCGTCGATCGATCCGTCGTCACCGTCGACGGAGTCAGTGTTGAACGCGGGTGCGATCGGCGCGCCGGTGCTCCGCTGGATCCCGAAGTCGAGGCGCTGATCCTCGAAATCCTCCAGCGCGAGGCCGCCGATGAGGAAATCGGCGGGGCGATCGTTCTCCGAGAGGTAGGGCGTCGGCCCCAGGAACGTCTGGGCGAGCGCAGATCCGGAAACGGCAGGAACCAGAGCAATGGCGAATGAAAGGCGCATGGCGGGGTAGAGAGGGGGGCAAATCGGAAAGTCCCCTCCCCAATGACGGAGCGCGCGACGGCGTCACGCTGGCCGCGCGGTTTCTGTGCCCTCGATCCGCGCGAGCCGCGTTCCAGCTCTTGGACCCCACGTGCAGCGCGCGGGCCTACCCTTCGAGCCCCGTGGCGCGAGGCGCGCGCGCCTCGGCCATTCCTCCCCCCCCACCTGTCCACCGACCGCAATGATTCGCCTGGCCTACAACCTGGTCCGTCTGGCGCTCTTCCTCCTCGCGCTCGCCTTCCTGAGCTTCTACCTCTACACGCAGCAGGGCGTGGAGGCCCTCGAGCCCGTCGTCGACAGCGCGACGAAGTACCTGCCAACCCTGCTGATCCCCGTCACGATCGCGATGGCGGTGCTGCTCCTGCTCCGCTATCTCGGTAAGAGCTCGGACGAGGAGCTCGGCTTCGGCGACTTCTTCGCCGGACTCCTGGCGCTCGTGCTCCAGGTCGCGGTGCTGATCATCTGGCGCGCGCAGGGCAACGAGATCTCGGGCGAGCTCGCGACGAACATCCCCGACGTCGACGCCCTGAGCGAGAACGCGTCGATGATCGGCACGCTCGGCGTCGCCGGCCTCCAGTTCGTCGTCTTCCTTCTCTACTGCATCGCGAGCCCGGACAAGAAGTCGGCCGAAGACCGTCGG
>JBCCSK010000620.1:0-1744 GCA_039200205.1 Planctomycetota bacterium | reverse complement strand
CGCGGACGCTCCAAACCGGGTTTGGGTCGCTCGCCGCTCTGCACAGAAGCCGGAGCCCGGGAGTTCCGGCGCCCGGCACGGGTCCGTACCCTTTTCGCCCTCGATCGGATTCAGGCGCGGGAGCCAGAGGCCGATCCTCCGGGTGAGTCGCCGTTCGACGGCCCGCCACTCGCCCCCCTCCGCCGACGCGCAACCTCTCCATGTCGTCCGTCCCCACGATCCGCAACATCGCCATCGTCGCGCACGTCGACCACGGCAAGACCACCCTCGTCGACGCGATGTTCCGCTACGCCGGGACGTTCCGCGAGAACCAGCAGGTCGCTGAGCGCGCGCTCGACTCGAACGACCAGGAGCGCGAGCGGGGCATCACGATCCTCGCGAAGAACACGTCGATCGAGTTCAAGGGCACGCGCATCAACATCGTCGACACGCCGGGGCACGCCGACTTCGGCGGCCAGGTCGAGCGGACGCTCAACATGGCGGACGCCGTCCTCCTGCTCGTCGACGCGTTCGAGGGTCCGATGCCGCAGACGCGGTTCGTGCTGCGCAAGGCGTTCGAGCATGACCTCCGCGCGCTCGTGATGGTCAACAAGGTCGACCGACCGGACGCTCGCCCGGAGGAGGTCCTGAACGAGATCTTCGACCTCTTCGTCGACCTCGGTGCGAACGACGAGCAGCTCGAGTTCCCCGTCGTCTACGGCTCGGGACGAGACGGCTGGGCCTCGGTCGACGCAGCCGAGCGGACGGACGACCTCGGCGCGCTCTTCGACATGGTCCTCGAGCAGGTGCCGCCGCCGAAGACCGACCCGGCGGCGCCGGTCCGCTTCCAGGCGACGACGCTCGACCACGACGACTTCCTCGGACGCATCGCCGTCGGTCGCGTCGAGCGCGGCGTGCTGCACGCCGGCAAGCGCTACGCGCTCGCGCACCCCGATCGCGAGCGGCCGCTGAGCGTCCAGCCGAAGAAGCTCTTCCGCTACGAGGGCCTTCAGCGCGTTCCGGCCGACGAAGTCGTGTGCGGCGACATCGCGATCGTCACGGGCATCGAGGAGCTCGGGATCGGCGACACGCTGTGCGATCCGGAGCACGTCGAGCCGCTGCCCGCGATCGAGCTCGACGAGCCGACCATCTCGATGGTCTTCTACGTGAACAACTCGCCCTTCGCGGGCCAGGAGGGCGACTACGTCACGAGCCGTCAGATCCTCGCGAGGCTCGAGCGCGCTGCGACGCGCGACGTGGCGCTGCAGCTCGCCGAGACCGACAGCGCCGACGCGTTCGAGGTCAAGGGCCGCGGCGTCATGCACCTCTCCGTGCTGATCGAGGCGATGCGGCGCGAGAGCTACGAGTTCGCCGTCGGCAAGCCGCACGTCATCATCAAGGACGTCGACGGAACGCGCTGCGAGCCCTACGAGCGCGCGACGGTCGAAGTGCCCAGCGACAGCGCGGGGCGCATCATCGAGTACCTCGGCCGGCGCCGGGGCGAGATGCTCCACATGGACACCTCGGGCGACATCGCCCGCGTCGAGTTCAAGATCCCCGCGCGCGGCCTCATCGGCGCCCGCACGGCGCTCCTGACGCTGAGCCAGGGCGAGGCGGTCCTCTCCCACGTCTTCGAGTCGTGGGAGCGCGACGGCGGCCCGATCCCCCGCCGCACGAACGGCGTCCTGGTCTCGGACCGGGCCGGCGACGTCCTCGCCTACGCCCTCGACGGACTCCAGGACCGCGGGACGTTCTTCGTCCCCGT
>JBCCSK010000619.1:0-1765 GCA_039200205.1 Planctomycetota bacterium | reverse complement strand
GCCGCTCGCCGCTCGCCGTATTTCCTCATCGATCTCATCGCCTCCGTCCCACCAGGCGATGCCGTTTCCGCGCGAACCCTTCACATCTCTCGACGTCGAAGCCCGCGCGGTCCAGGCCCTCGCGCACGCTCGAAGCCGCCGTGTACGTCGCGAGCGTCGCGCCGCTGCGCGCGAGGCGACCCAGCTCGGCGAACACCGCGTCGGACCACAGTCCCGGATTCTTCGCAGGTGCGAAGCCGTCGAGGTAGATCGCGTCCGCGACGAGGTCGAGCGCGCGAAGGGCCTCCGCCCCATCGCCGATCGAGAGTTCGATCTCGACGAACCTCCCGGCCAGGTCGATGCGCGCGCATCCCTCGGCCAGCAGCTCGGGATAGGCGAGCAGGAACGCCCGCACGGCGTCGTCGTGCGTCCCGAGCCGCGCGTGCGCCCTCTCGATCGTCTGCGGCTCGAGCGGGTGCAGCTCGATCGCCGCGTAGCGGAGCGAGCCGCCTGCGCCAGCCGCGATCCAAGCGCGAAGCGTCGCGCAGAGGTTGAGCCCGAGCCCGAGCCCGGTCTCGAGGACGACGACGTCCTCGCCGGCGGCGAACCGCGCCGGGAGATCGTTCCCACCCACGAACACCTCGGTCGCCTGCGCAGGCCCGCTGCGTGAGACGTACACGTCGTCGTACGCCGGCGAGAAGGGCACGCCCTCCTCGGTCCATGTGACCTCCTCGCCGGACTTCACCGGACTCAGACGGCGATCATCCCGCCGTCGACGGTCAGCTCGGCTCCGCGCACGTAGCGCGACTCGTCCGAGGCGAGGAAGAGCGCGGCGTTCGCGACCTCTTCGGGCTGTCCGAAGCGGCCGGCGGGGACCTTCCCCTGGATCATCTCGGCCATGCCCGCGACCTCTTCCTCGCTCATCCCGAGTCGCCCGAAGATCGGCGTCTCGATCGGGCCGGGCTGCAGGACGTTGACGCGGATGCCGCGCTCGCTGAGCTCGGCCGTCAGCGTCCGCGCGAGGTGCCGCATCGCGGCCTTCGACATGCCGTAGACGCTCATCCCCGGCATCCCGAGCTCGTTCACGCACGACCCGGTGATGACGACCGAGGCGTCGTCCGAGAGGAGCGGGAGGGCCTTCTGGATCGTGAAGTACGCGCCCTTCACGTTGATCCCGATCACCTTGTCGAAGAGGTCGGGCGACGTGTCTGCGAAGGGCGCGGCGTCGGCGACGCCGGCGTTCACGAAGAGGACGTCGATCTTCCCGAGCTTCGACTTCGCCTCGGAGAAGAGCCGGTCGAGGTCGTCCGCGTTCGCGACGTCTCCGCGGACGGACCCCGCCGCCGCATCGCCGAGCGACGCCTCGGCGGCGCCGAGGGACTCCTGGTTCCTGCCGAAGAGGAGGACCTTGCCCCCCTCCCTGCCGAACTTCTGCGCGGTCGCGAGGCCGATGCCGCTGTTGCCGCCGGTGATGACGATGTTCTTGCCGTCGAGTCGTGCCATGTGCGTGCTGGGCCCGCTCTGCGAGCTCCGAATGCCTTGGATTGGGCCGCGCGGGATGCGCGGGGGTTGTCAGGACCCACTCTTGGCCGTTTATGACCGATCGTTCAACAATTTCTCCGCGAATCGGAGCGAGCCCCTTCGACGAGCGGCTCCCATGGCCGACAGTGTGTCCGATGGGACGGCCCCGCAGCTTCGATACCGACGCCGCGCTCGACGCCGCACTGGACGTGTTCTGGTCGCGCGGCTTCGAGGCGACGTCGATCACCGACCTGACGGAGGCGAT
>JBCCSK010000618.1:0-1779 GCA_039200205.1 Planctomycetota bacterium | reverse complement strand
GGCCGAGCGATGCGACGATCCACACGACCGTCGTGCCCCTGCTGCTGGAGCGCCTGGGCTCGACGCGCGACCTCGACCTCCTGGCCTCGTGCCTCCTCTCGCTCGGGAAGATCGGTGAGCCGCCGGCGGACCTCGCCGCGGCCCAGGATCTGACGTCGATCGCCGACGCGATCCTGCCCCATCTCGGCCAGGCCAACCAGGGCGTCCGCGACCTCGCCGTCCTGTCGCTGGGACTCCTCGGCGAGGGAAGGCACGTGCCGCTCCTCGCTTCGATCGCGCTCGACGAGGGCGATGAACGGCGGGCGCTCAAGTCGCGGTCCATCGACCGGCGGACGCGCTCCTTCGCGGCCTACGCGCTCGGACACATCGGCGCGACGACGACCCGCAGGAGCGAGCGTGCGCTCGTCGTCCACGAGCTGCTGAGGCTCGCCGACGAGGAGCGCGACGACGCGGACATGCTCGCGGCCGCGGTCATCAGTCTCGGCTGGAGCCCGCTACCGTTCGAACCGCGAGCGCTCGACGACGATGCGGAGACGTCGGACAAGCTCGGACGCGAGAAGGCGATCGAACTCCTGAGCGAGATCCTCGATGACCCGCGCGCCGACGAGCGCGGCCGCGCGCAGATCCCCGTCGCGATCGCTCGACTCATCCTGTTCGACAGCCCGACCGGGGACGCGGACGAGGCGGCCGACGTCTCACGCCTCCGCGAGCACCTACGGACGGCGGCCATCGAGAGGTTCGCGGCGGCCATCGCGAAGCGTGGCGGAGCGCGGCAGCCCGGCATCCGCGAGGGCGCGGCGCAGGCGCTCGGGCTCCTCGTCGCCGACCGACGGGAGGGGGTCGATGCCAAGGCGCGGGAGGCGCTCCTGGCGCTCGCGAGCGAGGGTCAGGACGGCGAGGCCGGCCTCGGGCTCGTCGCTCTCGGTCGGCTCGCTGGACGCGCCGCCCCCGGCAGCGCGACGTCGAACGAACTGGGGACCGCGCTGCGCACGACGGCCGTGCAGGGCCCGGCGATGCGCAGGCCGTGGGCGCTGCTCGCTCTCGGCGTCGCCGCCGATCGAGCCGCAGCGGCCGGGACGCCGCCGCAGTACGGAACCCGCGCTCTCGTCGCAAAGCGGCTCGTCGACGCGCCGCCGCCGTCCGAGCGGTCCGCCGCCGCGATCTCACTCGGGCTCGCAAGCGCCGACGAAGCGAAGGAGGCGCTGATGAAGGGGCTCGACAGCGGCGACTTCTGGGCCCGCGGCCTCCACGCGCTCGGCCTCGCGCGCATGGGCGCCGACGCGGCCGTCCCACCGCTGCGGGACATCGTTGCCGTCGACATCTACCGGCCGTACCTGCTGCGGGACGCCGCGACGGCGCTCGCGCTGCTCGGCGACGACCTCCTCGTCGACCTTCTCACGTTCCGCCTCGCGATCGCGCGGTTCATGCCCCAGCGGGTGGCCGCGCTGCTCGCGTTCGCGTGGACCGACGACCCGAGCTCCATCGAGGCGCTCCTCTTCGTCCTGCGCGAGGACCGCATGTCGCGTCGCAGCATCGACGACGCGAGTCGGGCCTTCGCGGCGACCGCCCTCGGCGCCCTCTGCGGTCGCACGGCCCTGCCGTGGAACACGCGCATCGCGCTCGACGTGACCTGGAGCGTCGCGCCGCCGTCCCTCACGAATCGGAGGGGCGGCGGCGGCGTTCTCGACGTCCTGTGATGGAGTTCAGAAAGGCGCGCCCGCGAGGATCCAGTCGCGGATCACGTCGGGGTCGCCGTTGAACGTCCCGACGATCGGCATC
>JBCCSK010000617.1:0-1786 GCA_039200205.1 Planctomycetota bacterium | reverse complement strand
GACGAGGTCGAGGACGCGCAGCGATTCGGCCAGCGTCGCGCAGAGGTCGCGAAGGGCTCCGGCCGTCCACTCGCGGAAGATCGGGACGGGCCGTCCGGCGCGCTCGAACCCGAGCGTCGCCGTCGTGAAGACCGACCCACCGCGGTCGAGTCGGAGCAGCTCGCGCTTGATCTCGAATTCGAGGAAGTCGCGCGTCGCGATCTTCAGTTCGGCGTCGTAGAGGATCGAGTCGACGTCGAGGCCAGTGAGCCGTCCGAGCTCGACGGCGCGCACCGCCAGCGGAGTCGGCACGTACGTGTGGACCGCGCGCGTCAGGGCCTTGTGACTGTCGAACTCGTGGCCGCAAGAGAGGCACTGCCCGACCAGCTTCGGCTCTTCCATGAGCGTCGAGCAGTCGTGGCAGACGTAGGTCTCGTGCGGCCGGTCGAAGTCCTGACCGAGCTGGTGCAGCTCGTGCCGGCACTTGGGACAGACGAGATCACGGCCGGACCGGAACTCCGACTCGATCCCGATGTAGCCGCAGCGGAAGTGATGCAGGACGCGCTCGATCGAGAGATCGATCGACTCGCAGCGGGTGCACGTCTCGCGAAAGTTGATCTGGACGTGCTCGCAGGACGGGCAGAGGTGCACGCGGTTCGCCAGCGTGCGCTGCAGGAGACCGAGGTCCGCAAGCTCCTCGAGGGCGACGACCACCTCGGCCGCATCCATCTCGAGCCGTTCGCTCGCAAAGGGGTAGGCGTGACCCAGCGGCGCGGTCGGGTCGAGCTCGGGCTCGATCCGAGGCGGGTTCTGCTGCATCGCGTCGCGCAGGAGCAGGATCGCGTTCGCCGTCGACGCCGCCAGGCCGTCGGCCCCGTCGAGCGGCGCCAGGCCTGCCGCGGGCAGGTCGGGCAGAACGCGCCGCTCGATCTCCGCCACCATCGACTCGAGCGCCGACGTCACGCCGCGATGGGCGGCGAGCTCGCGGACGTGCCGCTCCTGGAGCGACTCCAGGACGCTCCGCATGTCGCTCGGAAGGGGACCGGTCAGCTCGTCTCCCGGGCGCGGCGTCGCGACGAGATCGTCGAGCGCGCGACGAACGTCCGACAGGACCGCCTCGATGTCGAGGTCGGTCCCGTCCTCGCCGTCGATCGCGCCGTTCTGACGGCACATGTCCGGTTCGGAGCCCATGCGTGGAGTGCGATGGCGCGAGCTGACGACCGACGGTCCCGCTGTTTCGCGCATTTTGAGATCGACGGCCCGCGTGGGCGATCTGGAGACCGAGAGCGGCGTGGGTCGGAATCGAGACGGCGTGGCCTCGCGCGGCCGATGCGCTACCTTCCGCGACCGTCCCACATCCGGACCGTCTCATGGCTGGACCCGACCCTCTCGCCCCCGATTCCCAGATGACGACACGAGCCACTCTCATGCTCGCCTCCTCCCTCCTCCTGCTCGCGGGCTGCGCAGCGCCGACCGGCGCGACGATCCCGCTGGAGATCAGCGAGGCGGACATCGAAGAGGCCGAAGTCCCGTCCGCTGCGCTCGCCGCACTTCGCGACGAGGCGGGCGGTCGCGCCTTCGACTCGCTGGAGCGCGAGGATCGCGGTGCCTACGTCGCCTACGAAGCCGAGTGGCTGGTCGACGGCGTCGAGTTCGAGGCCACGGTGCTTGCCGACGGAACGCTGATCGAGACCGGGCGCGAGCTGACAGCGGCCGAGATGGCCGCGCTGCCCTCGGGTGTCCGCGCCCGGGTCGCTGAACTGGAGGCCGAAGGGATGGAGGTCGAGGTCGGCGAGCGCGCCTTCGT
>JBCCSK010000616.1:0-1808 GCA_039200205.1 Planctomycetota bacterium | reverse complement strand
GCGGGCGTGCGGGCGAGCCCGACGACGTGGTCCGCGCCGAGGATCTCGACGGTGGAGCGAACGATGGCGGCGCCGAGGTGGCCGCTCGCGGCGGTGACAGCTGCGGTGGTCATGGGTGGATCTGGATTTCTTCGCGGTGCGTGCCAGTCGAGTCTGTCACACCGGGACCATGGCCGGGTCGCCAGAGCGTTAGCCTCTACCCATGAACGCGTCCGCCGCGCTCCTCAGTCCGTTCCGCGCAGCGCGCTCACTCTGGTCGTGGGTCGCGTCCAGGTGGCGGCGCCTCCTGGCGCTCTTCGTCACGACGATGCACGTGCTGGGGGCGCTGCTCTCGGTCCACGCGGTCATGTCGACGCGCACGCCCCAGGGCGCGGTCGCGTGGGTCGTCTCCCTGAACACGTTCCCGTACGTCGCCGTCCCCGCCTACCTGGTCTTCGGACACTCGAAGTTCGACGGCTACGAGCTGCTGCGCCACCGCGACTACCTGGCGAAGAGCGAGTCCGAGTCGATCGCGATGAAGGCGCTGCGCGAAGGCGGCATGGTCTTCGAGCCGGCCTCGGAGGAGACGGAGCTTCGCGCGCGCCTGCTGGAGCGACTCGCGCTCCTCCCCCTCACGCGCGGGAACGACGTCGATCTGCTCATCGACGGCGATGCGACGTTCGACGCGATCGAAGCGAGCATCCGGAGCGCCGAGGACTACGTCCTCTTCCAGTTCTACATCCTGCGCGCGGACGGCCTCGGCCGGCGGCTCAAGGACGCGCTGCTCGACCGCGCGGCGGCGGGCGTCCGCTGCTACGTGATGTACGACCAGGTCGGAAGCGCCTCGCTCGACCGCGGCTACGTGAAGGAGCTCCGGGACGGCGGCGTGAAGACGGCGTCCTTCCGCACCACGCAGGGCTTTCGGAACCGCTTCCGCATCAACTTCCGCAACCACCGCAAGATCGTCGTGGTCGACGGGCGAGAGGCGTTCGTCGGCGGACACAACGTCGGCGACGAGTACCTCGGCCTCGACCCGAAGATCGGCCCGTTCCGCGATACGCACGTCGCGGTCCGCGGCCCCGTGGTGCTGCCGATCCAGGTCTCGTTCGTCGAGGACTGGTCGTGGACCACGGGCGAGGTCCCCACCCTCGACTGGATCCCGCGCCGCGCGCCCGAAGGCGATGCGGTCGCGGCCTGCGTGCCGACGGGTCCAGCGGACGAGCTGGAGACCATGACGCTGGTGTTCCTCGACATGCTCCAGAACGCGCGCTCGCGCGTCTGGATCGCGACCCCGTACTTCGTGCCCGACGCCCAGGTCGTCTCCGCGCTCCAGATCGCCGCGCTCCGCGGCGTCGACGTGCGCGTGATCGTGCCCGACCAGAACGACAGCCGACTCGTCGACCTGACGAGCTACTCCTACCTGGAGGAGCTCGATCGCGCGGGCGTCCGGATGTTCCGCTACGAGCCCGGCTTCATGCACCAGAAGGTGATGCTCGTCGACGACGTGGCCTCGATCGGCACGGCGAACTTCGACAACCGCTCGATGCGCCTGAACTTCGAGGTGTCGATGATCCTCCACGAGGAGGACCTCATCCGCGACGTCGTGAAGATGCTGGAGGCCGACCTCGCGCGCAGCCGCTCGTTCGAAGTGACGGAGTACACCGAGAGAGGGATCCCGTTCCGCGCGGCGGTGCGACTGGCGCGGCTTCTGGCGCCGGTCCTTTGAGGCTGAACGAGATCGGTGCGCTGTTCGCCTGGGCAACAAATGGCCAGGCGAACAGCGCACCCGCGTCAGCGGGTGCGGCAGCAAAGTCGGCTCCCGGCCGGGG
>JBCCSK010000615.1:0-1821 GCA_039200205.1 Planctomycetota bacterium | reverse complement strand
CGGCGACCTCGTCCTGCGGCTGGACGTCGAGACGGACCTCGCCCGGAGCCCGCACGAGGGCGGCTTCCGCTTCGCGAACGAGCGCGGCGGCGTCGACTACGGCGCGTCGGTGGCGATCCTCGCGGACGGCGAGCGGGCCGACGTCCCCGCGCGCGCGTGGGAGTCGGGGATCGAATTGACCGTGCCCGCGGAACTCGTCGAGCGCGCGGGCGGCGCGCTGGTCGTCGATCCGATCCTGTCGACCTTCGTCATCGACGACTGGATCCTCGACCTCGGGTTCCCGGACGTCGCCTACGACGCCCTGAGCGAGCGATATCTCGTCGTCTACCAGGAGCAGTTCGCTGGCCCCGACATCGACGTCTACTCGATGTTCGTCGACTCGGCCACTGGCGCCACGTCCGACGGCGACTACGTCGATATCTCGACGGAGCGCTGGTCGACGCCGTCCGTCGCGGGCCTCGCCGTCAGCCAGTCCTTCATGGTCGTGGCGATCGTCGAAGGCGCCGGGCCGCTCCCGAAGAGCATCGGCGCGCGCTCACGCAGCGCGTCGACCGGGCTCTTCGCGCCACCGTTCATCCTCAAGGGCGGCACTCCGTCCTACGTCTGCGAGAACGTCGACATCGGCGGCGACCTCCAGCTCGGCCCGGATGCGTCGTACGGCGTCGTCTACGAGCGCAAGTACCCCGGATACAGCGACGTCTCGTTCCTCAGGGTGGATTCGACGGGGAACTGGCTCGGCTCGGAATTGGTCCTCTCGGAGAACCCGACGATCGACGCGGAGCGGCCGCGCATCTCGAAGTCGACCGGGAAATTCTCGACCTCGGGCCGGTGGATCGTGACCTGGTACGCGGAGCAGCCGTCGTCGGGACTCAAGGGAGCGCTCGGCCAGGGCGTCTCCGTGCTCGGGGTTCCCACCACCTTGCCGTTCGCCATCGCCGTCGTCCCGCCCAGCAGCCGCATCGACTGGATCGAGCCGTCCATCGTGAGCAGCGAGACCTCCGACGCGAACGGCGAGCCGCTCTTCCTGGTCGCACTCCAGAGAGGAGCGAGTGGATCGGAGGAGCTCGTCGTCGTGCTTGGCGCGGGGGAGCAGGTGCTCAGCGGCGGCGTCCTGGCCGAGTTCGAGAACGAGGACACGAGCGTGAGCCGACGCGGCTCGGGCGTCGTGACCTTCCCGGACAGCTGGATGGTCACGTACGTGGAGACGAACGCCGCGACCGGATTCCCGCAGCACTTCGGCGCGATCGTGCGGTCCGTCGCCGACCAGATCGGCGTCGAAGAGCGTCGCATGGAATTCACCGACGGCACGCAGTTCGTGACCCTGTTCGCGGGCGCATCGGCGCGCTCCGGAGGCTCTCCGCTGGCGCGGCGCGACGCGCTCCAGGTCTGGTCGGTCAACACTGGCATGAGCTACGACATCCACGGCGCCCTCGTCGAGTCGGATTCTGCCCTGGCGCTGTGCGGCTTCCACGTCGACGGCTGCGTGGGGAACCCGAACAGCACGGGGCGTCGCGGCTTCCTCCAGGCGATCGGCGACCGCACGACGTCGACCGACAAGACCCTCTTCGTCACCGACCTGCCGGCCAACGCCGCCGGCATGTTCATCGCGTCGCAAGCGACGAACACGGTCTTCCTCCCCGGCGGCAGTCAGGGCGTCCTGTGCCTGGGCGGCTCGATCGGTCGCTTCGGTCTCTACAGCAGCGGGCCGAGCGGAGAGCACATGGGCACGGTCAGCCCGAACACGATCGCGCAGCCGACCGGGACCGTGTCGGCGCTCGCTGGCGAGACGTGGTTCTTCCAGAGCTGGCACCGCGACGCCCT
>JBCCSK010000614.1:0-1843 GCA_039200205.1 Planctomycetota bacterium | reverse complement strand
GCGCGGGGAGGGCGCGGACGCTCCAAACCGGGTTCAGGTCGCTCGCTCTCAGCCCAACGCCAAAATCCAGGGATCCCCCTCTCGCATCCCATCCATCACTCCGTCATGATGGAGTGCCAAAGGCGCTCCCATGACGCTCCTCCCGTCCACCACCCCCGCGGCACCGGCCCTCCTGAAGGTCTTCGCCGACCCCACGCGACTGCGCGCTCTCGCGCTGCTCGCTGAGGAGGAGCTGTCGGTGGGCGAGCTCTCCCGCGCTCTCGGAATGGCGCAGAGCCGGGTCAGCAACCACCTGCGGGTCCTGCGCGAGCACGACCTGCTCGACGAGCGCCGGGCGGGCACGAGCACCTTCCTCCGCTCCGCGACGGCCTCCGCCGCGCCCGACGCGCCCACCGCGCGCCTATGGCGAGCCGTCGAGCCCGACCTCTCGGCGCTGCCCGAGCACGAGTCCGACCGGATCCGCCTCGCCGGGGTCCTGGCCGAGCGTCGCTCGGACGATCGGGCCTTCTTCGATCGCATGGCCGGCGACTGGGACAAGGTCGGTGCGCTCTTCGACAGCGGAACGGCGCGCGAGCGGGCCTGCGCCCAGCTCCTCTCCCCCGGCCTGACCCTCGCCGACCTCGGCTGCGGGACGGGCTACGTCGCGCGCTCCCTCGTCGGGCTGTGCGACCGCCTCGTCTGCATCGACCGCTCGGCGGGGATGCTGGAGGAGGCCGAGCGTCGCCTGCGCGCCGCGACGCCCGAGGGGACGTCGGTCGAGTTCCGCTCCGGCGAGCTCGACGCGCTCCCCCTCGACGACGGAGAGCTCGACGGCGCCGTCGCCGCGATGGTGCTGCACCACCTCCCCGAGCTCGGTCCCGCGCTGCGCGAGATGCGCCGCGTCCTGCGTCCGGGCGGCACGCTCAGCATCGTCGAGCTGATGCCGCACCGCGAGACGTGGATGCACGCGGAGCTCGGCGACCGTCACCTCGGCCTCGATCCGACCGAGGTCCAGACCGCACTCGCTCGAGCCGGCTTCGTCGACGTTCGCGTCGAGCCGCTCGAGGACCGCTACTGCCCGCAGTCCGGCGCCACGCGCGATGGATCTGCGGAAGGCACGACGTCCGGTGCCGCCGTTGGCGCCGTGGCGCTCCCTCTCTACCTCGTCCGCGGGCGCGTCCCGCAGCCCTGACGCACCGCGTCACCACTTCATCCACTGCGATGTCCACCACCACCACCACGCGTCCGGTCGTGACCGAATTCAAGGTCGCCGATCTCTCGCTGGCCGACTTCGGCCGCAAGGAGATCAAGATCGCCGAGAAGGAGATGCCGGGTCTCATGGCGCTCCGCGAGGAGTACGCCGGCAAGTTCCCGCTCAAGGGAGCCAAGATCTCCGGCTCGCTCCACATGACGATCCAGACGGCCGTCCTCATCGAGACGCTCGTCGACCTCGGCGCCGACGTGCGCTGGGCGTCCTGCAACATCTTCTCGACCCAGGACCACGCGGCCGCCGCGGTCGTCGTCGGCCCGAACGGCACCGTCGACGCCCCGACCGGCGTCCCGTGCTTCGCCTGGAAGGGCGAGACGCTCGAGGAGTACTGGTGGTGCACCGAGAACATGCTCACGTGGCCCGGTGACGAGCTGCCGAACATGATCCTCGACGACGGCGGCGACGCGACGATGTACGTCCTCAAGGGCGCCGAGTACGAGAAGGCCGGCGCCGTGCCCGCCGCCGCCGAAGGTGCCAGCGCCGTGTGGAAGGTCGTCCTCCAGTCGCTCACCATGAGCCTCGAAAACCACTCGAACAAGTGGCAGACGGTCGCCGCGGCGATCATGGGCGTCTCCGTGGAGACGACGACGGGTG
>JBCCSK010000613.1:0-1845 GCA_039200205.1 Planctomycetota bacterium | reverse complement strand
GGTCCGCGTCGAGGTGGAGCCCGGCCAGACCTCCAAGGTGAGGGTGAATGCCACGTCATGCGGCCTCTGTCGGGTCGCGCTCACGATCGCCACGCCCGGCGTCGATCCGCGCACCGTGTCCGTCGAGATCCTGCACGGCGGAGTCGTCGGCGCGGAGGGACAGGGTACGGGTCCCGCGCGCTCGATCCTGCGCGAGGTGAGGACCCTGGATCGCGACGGTCGGATCGAATTCACCGAGCCCGCGACCGGCGTCGCGCTCGTTGATCTCACGTTCAGCGATCACGGACGCTTCGTGCTCCCCGAACCTCGCCTGCACCTGATTCCGCTCGGCGAGATCGAGGAGTCGTTCGTGGTGCAGGCGGCGCGCCTCGAGGTCCGGCTCCCGGACGACCTGGTTCTCCCCGAGGACGCAGACGTCCGTCTATGGCTCGATCACGAGGACCTGGTCCGTTCCGCCGCCGGGCGATCGCTCCTGTTCGACGGTGGGCGCCTCGACACCGCAGGTTCGGGGGGCGGCCCTGCGGGGAGCGATCGGACGATCTCCATCGACCCCGCTCCCCCAGGGCGGTACGTCGCCCGTGTGATCGTGCGATCGCGCTCCGCTTCGCCGCGCATGATCGAGCTCGCAGACGGCTCCTACGGGTTCCAGTACGAGGGACAGCAGAAGTGGTCCCGAGCCGTCGTCCTCGAACCCGGCGCGACGCAGCGCATCCAGCTCGCGGAGGGCGACCGCGAGTGACGCCCCCGGCGTTGACTCGCGCTACCAACCATCGAGCGGGCGGCCCCACCGAAGCCACCCGCGGACGTCGAGCCGGATGATCCCGTCCTCGCAATGGGGTGTCACCAGCGCGCGGACGTGCCGGTCGAACTCCATCGCTGCGTCGGGGGACATGCGATCGAGCGAGAGCCCGTTCGCGGAATGCAGCGACTCCACGTACTCGTCCACCGATCGCTCGAGCGACCGCGTGGAGCTCTGCGCTTCGCCGCCGAGTCGGAACAGGCCACGGCTCTCCAGCTCCTCGACGAGGTCGTACGGCGCGAAGTCGCGGTTCGTCGAGAAACGCGCGATCAACTCCTTCAGCAGCTTGGCCCAGGGCGGGTCAGCGACGATCGCGTCCAGCAGGACGAGGTGCCCCTCGGGGCTGAGCGCGGCCCGGAAGCGGGGAAGGACGTCATCCCACTCCATC
The DNA here is from genome assembly GCA_039200205.1 of Planctomycetota bacterium. GTDB lineage: Bacteria > Planctomycetota > UBA1135 > UBA1135 > Saltatorellus. The sequence goes on along the minus strand of JBCCSK010000613.1, from coordinate 658 downwards.
CAGTGCAGGCTCTGACTCGCCACGATCAAGCCGTACGGCGGGTCGAGCCGTGCCAGCTCCATCGGAGCGCACGCCCAGCGGAGGTTCGGGTGGTCCGCGCCGGCGAGCGACATCCCGTACTCGATCATGCCGGGCGACGCGTCGACTGCATCCATCCGGTCCACGTCCGGAGCGAGCGTCCGCGCGATCTCCCCCGGGCCGCAGCCTGCATCGAGGACGCGACGTGGTTCGCTGCCAAGCAGTCCGAGGAGCAGCATGAACGTGTCGTCGGGATACGGCGGGCGAAGTCGGTAGGCCTCGACGACCGAGGGGTCTGCGAACTGCGCGCCGTACTCGGGTCCCAGGTGCTTCGGCTTGGGCTTCAAGGGCGTGGCTCCTCGTGGGGGCGGCCGTCCCGGCGGCGGCGGCTTCACGGTACATCCGATGGGCAGACCGAGCACTCCGTTCGAGTGCCGTCGCGGGGAGCGAGGCGCGCACTGGCGGCATCCGGCACTCCGCCCTATACCGTCCGCATGCACGCGCCCGACGCCCCCGTCCTCGACGTCGTCATCATCGGCGGCGGCGCGTCCGGCATGGTCGCGGCGATCCGCGCGGGGCGGCTCGGGCGGAGCGTGACGCTCGTCGAGAAGTCGAAGTCCCTCGGGCGCAAGCTGCTCGC
>JBCCSK010000612.1:0-1849 GCA_039200205.1 Planctomycetota bacterium | reverse complement strand
GCGGGACGCCGCGCGCCGCGATCGAAGCGGCGCTCGGCGGCGCCTTCGACGGGATGCCGGAGGGCCTCGGGAAGGCGGACCTCCAGGCCCTGAAGTCGTTCACGTTGCTCGCGAGCGCAGACGTCGACGGACTCGATCTCTCCGTCGACGGAATGGACGCCGAGTCCCTGCAGGATGCGCTGAGCGCGACGTTCGTCCTCGAAGCCGTCGACGCGTCGACGGCCGAGAGCTGGGCGGAGCGCATTCGCGAGACCGGCCGGGCGGAGGCTGTCGACGTCCGCGCGTCGAACGTCGTCGTCCGCGCGGGCGGCTCGACGGTCGACCTCGGAGCTTCCTTCGACGCGCACGAGACACGCATCTCCGAGCTCACGTCGGCCGCCGAGTACGGCGCGATCGAGCTCTCGTTCGCGCGACTCCCTGGTCCGAACGAGCCCAGCGATCTCGAGCGCGCCCTCGCTGACCTCGGAGCGCTGCTTCTCGGATCGAAGGCGTTCCCCGTTCCCGCCGCACGGCGCGGTCCGGGCGCGGTGCGCATGGGATACGCAGGCGGTCGGCTCGTCGTCGACACCGTTCACCGTCCCGCTGGTCCGGGGCTCATCGGAGCGACGCCCGTCGATCGATCCGGCGCGGAGCTCGCGCATCCCGAGGCGTGGATCGCCGCGCTGACGAGCATCGACAAGGACGGCCTCGCCGCTGTCATGGGGGATACCGAAGCCGCCGACGCGCTGGTCGATTCCCTCGCGAGTTCGATGGCGATCTCGGTCCTGCCGTACTCGCCGCTGGCCGGCGCTCCGGTCGTCGAGATGCAGGCCCGTATCAGCGACCGCGAGGCGGTCGAGACCGCTCTCGCGAAGATCTTCATCGGGCTCGGTGAAGCCGCGACGGTCGAGAGCCGCGAGTACAAGGGCGCGACGCTGCACGAAATGAAGGTCGCCGCGCTCGAGGGCCTCGAGGGTCCTCTCGCGATGATGTTCTCGACGGTCAAGCCCACGGTCGCCGTGACCGACGATCGCATCCTGTTCGCGACGTCGGCCTCGGCGCTCAGGAAGGAGGTTCGTCGGCTCTCGAAGGGCGAGCCCGTCCTCCACGCCGGCCTGACGAAGATCGTCGCGCCCGAGGACGCGGTCGCCGTCGTCCACGTCGACTGGGCCACCGCCCTGGACGCCGTCTACGGCGCTGCGCGCGGCTTCGCCGCAATGCAGGGGTCGATCCCGACGCCGGGCGGCGAGCTCTCGGTCGACGACCTGCCGGGCGCAGACGTCTTCTCCCGCTCGTTCCCGCCGGGTCAGCGCTGGTTCGCGATGCGTGACAGCGCGCTCGTCGGTCGGTCCGACACGTCGTTCGACGTTCCGGACGTGGTCGGGATCGGGGGCACGGCCGCCGTCGCTCTCCTCCCAAGGATGACCCAGAAGCTCGAGCAAGCAGAGGTCACTGTCGCGCGCGCCGGTTGCAAGGCCGTCGAGTACGAGGTGCAGTCCTACATGATGGAGAACAACGGCGCGCAGCCCGCGGTCGTCGGCGACCTCACGGGGCTCGATCCGGACGCCCGTGTCGATCCGTGGGGGAACGAGTTTCGCTTCGTGATCGACGACAGCTTCTCGGTTCGGGTCTGGTCCATCGGCCCGAATGGCGTCGACGAGAAGGGCGAAGGCGACGACGTCTCGACCGAGAACTGACTAGAGTCCCGCGAAGCGCGCGATCTTCGACTGCGCGTCGACGAGCTCGGCTTCGAGCGCAGCGGCGGCGTCGGCCGTGTCCTCACCGGCGACGAGCGCCGCGCGGAACGCGTCGAACGCTTCCGTGACGTCGGGGTCGCCGCCGTCCGCGGCGAAGTGCACCAGAAGGCCCG
>JBCCSK010000611.1:0-1851 GCA_039200205.1 Planctomycetota bacterium | reverse complement strand
TGCGCTCCTACTCGGCGACCGGCGGCGCCAGCCTGTCGACCGTCATCGACCTGTCGGGCGATCGCTGGCTGCAGCCAGCGATCGCCCGACAGGTCGATGACGGTCGACAGGCTGGCGCCGCCGGTCGCCGAGTAGGAGCGCACGAAGCAGTCCACGTCCGCCAGCGAGACGAACTCCTCCCACACGAACCAGTAGCGGTCCGACGCGTCGTCGTACGTCACGTCGGGCTTGCGCTCGTCGGAGTCCGAGTTGAAGGTCAGCCGGAAGCCGATCGTCGGATCGATCGTGAGCGGAAGGACCGCGCTCTCGACGAACGTCGCGGGAACGGTCAAGCGGATCGAGTCACCGGTCCAGGCGCGCTCCAGCTCGATGAGAGCTCCGGTCGCGTCGAATGCGAACGCGCGCCCGTACGCGAGGGTCCCGAACTTCTTGGAGATGAAGCGCAGCTCTTCCGTCGAGGCGTCAGGCGTCCACGGCGTGTCGACGGCGACTTCGACGGTCAGAGTGTCGCGACCCGGCAGGTCGCGGAACACGAATCGCTGCTCCAGCTCGCCGAACGCAACGTGGTACTGCTCCTCGACCGCCCCCCGCTCGAGGGAGACGACGGCACCCTGTCGGTGGACCTCGGCGGGCGCGAAGCCGAGCGGCTCCCCGCCGATCTGGATCGACGCGAGCTGGAAGCTGTGCGTCTGATTGGTCCCGGCCCGCTGGCCCAGCACGGGAGTCATCGCAACGCCGGAAGGGCCGAAGTCGGCCTTCCACCGGTCACCACGGGCGAAGACGTGGCCAGGGACCGCGGAGTCATCGTAGATGGGCTCCGTGAGCCGGAACTGCGGCTCGGGCGGCGTCGGACCGGGGACTTCGGCAAAGGGCAGGGGGGACTGGACGGCCGCGGCAGCGACGAGAGCGAGGATGGACATGAGCGTGAGGGTGTTGGCCGGGAGGCAGGACCGACTCCTGCGTCAGGAACGGCCATCCACGTCCAACCGCGTGCGTGACACGAGAATTCGGGGTTTCTACAGGCGGTCGCGGGCACGCGGTAACCTCGCGTCCTGACGCATGCAGATCTCCCTAGCACTGATCCCCCTCCTCGCGACCGGAGCGGTCGCGGTCCACGCGGCGTCCGTCCAGACGGACGGAATCGACGACTCCGAGAAGCCGCCGATCGCGGCGAAGACGAGGAAGGCCACAGGCTCCAGCTTCCCCGCCACCGCGCACGAGTACGCCCGCATGGTCGCGCCCGTGCTCGGCGTTCCGCCGCAGGTCGACCTGTCGGCATCGGTCGAGATCCCCCTCTTCGTCGACGGCGAGCGCGCCTACGGCAACCTCGGCCGCGACTGCGACAACCCTAGCTACCTCGGCAAGGCGACCGTGTCGGGCTCGACGCTTCAGCGATACGAGGGACGCACCGCGGATGGCACGCCTCTACCCGACGTGGTCTGGGTCGCATTCGGGCGCAACTCCAGCGAGAGTCACGAGCGCCTCATCGCCTCGGTCCAGATGATCGGCTACCACCGCGAGACCGGCGCAACTGCGTTCTTCGAGAGCAGCGACCAGCTCGACCCGTGGGTCACCCTCGACGAGGGCACGCTCCGCATGCGCGGCGTCCTTCCGTGGATCGACGACCCCGAGGAGTTCGACCGCGCATTCGTGACGCCGGGCAGCGTCCAGTGCGTCGCGTGCCACCAGAGCGATCCCTTCATCACGAACTCGTTCATCAACGCCGCGAAGATCCCCGGGACGGACGAGCCCGTCATCCCGATCCTGGACGACCTTGCGCCGTACTACGTCGTCGGCGGCGAGACCTGGGACATGCGCACGCTGCAGATCGAGGACAACGCCTGCTTCGAC
>JBCCSK010000610.1:0-1869 GCA_039200205.1 Planctomycetota bacterium | reverse complement strand
GTCGGCGCGCGGCACGGCCGTTGCGATTCCCTCGCTTGCCGAGGCGACCGTCCCGACCGCTCCGCCGGACGCACCGGCGACGGAGGCCGAGGCGCGGCGCGCCGTGCTCGAGCGACTGGAGCGTGCAAGCATCGAGCGCGGCGCAGGGCGCGACGCTCGGATCGCTCGCGCGGCTCGCGACGCGCGCCAGGTCGTCCGCGACGTTCAGCGCACGCGGAGCTTCTAGCCGCGCGCGAAGTGGCCCGGCGGTCCCCTCGCTCGCGACTTGAACCTGGTCGCTCGCGTCATTGCCGAGGGACTGCCGACGCGCTTCTTCCACGTGGCGCAGTTCGGCTACGACACGCACGCCGTTCAGGCCGGTCCGCACGCGCGTCTGCTCGCCGAGCTCGACGCGGCGCTCGACGCGTTCCTGTCCGAGCTCGAGGCGCGCGACCAGCTCGACCGCGTCCTCGTCGTGACGATCAGTGACTTCGGCCGGCGCGTCGCCCAGAACGGGCGGAACAGGGACGCCGGCACCGATCACGGCGCCGCCTCGGTCCAGATGCTCTTCGGCGGCGGCATCGAGCCCGGCCTGCACGGGCCGCCGCCCGACCTCGACGCGCTCGACGCGAACGGCAACGTCCCGCACCGCGTCGACTTCCGCGAGGTCTACGCCTCCGTCCGGACGCGCTGGCTCGGTCTCCGCGCCGAGGACGACGTCGATCGAGGCCACAGGCCCCACTCCTGCGTTCGCGGGTGATCCGAATGCTCTCGCTGTCCACCTGGTCGACCGCCCTCGTCCTCGCGCTGGGCGCGCTCGTTGCGCCGCAGGATCTGCGCCCCGCCGACGACACGCCCGCGCCGACGCCCTATCCCGAACCGCCCGGGATCGACCCGATCGAGGGCGAGACAGCGCCCGAGACCGCGGCGATCGCCCGCGACGCGGCGGTGGTCGGTCGACTGATCGAAGAGGGCTGGTCCGCGTCGATGACCTTCGACGCGCGCAAGGACGAGGTCTCGCTCTTCGAGCTCACGGCGTGGGGCTTCGCGCGCGGCTGGACGTCCGACTCGGCGATGATCGTCCGGGACGACTCGGGTCGCGAGATCGCGCGCAGCGACCGCGACGGGGGGACGGTCTATCAGGACCTCCTGCCGTTCGTCGCGCCGCGCGACGGGGCGTACACGCTCGAGCTCGTCGCCACGGACTCGGGGTTCCGCTATCTCGTCGTGCGCCATGCGAGCTTCGCGCCGGTGACGGCCGAGGAGGTGCGCGATGCCGGGGAGCGCAACGTCGTCCACGGCTGGCTCGCGGGCAAGGCGGATCATCGGTCGTTCCGGGTGACCGCGAAGCCCGGCGCGCGCGTCGTCCTGCGCGCCGAGCCGACGGCCCAGCGCGGCGTGCGTCAGATGCGGAGCGTCCGGCGTCGGGTCGCCGCGCGCGGGGAAGAGACGGGTGCCATGGCCGGCGGCATGCAGGGCCGCATGGCGCGTACGGGCGACGACGGCTCGTTCCCGACGCTGACGCTCGAGGTCGAGAACGCCGAGGTCCGTACGGGCGACGGACACGCGCTGGTCGTGACGGTCCCCGAGAGCGGGTCCCTGGACGTGACGGTCGGAATGGCCAACGAGGGGCCGGGCGGACTCTTCGACCTGCACGTCGAGCGCGGCGTCGAGTTCGCGCCGCTCACGATCCGCGTCGGGGACGAGGACGACGACCCGGTGCCGGGCGCCGTCGTCGAGCTCTGGCGTGAGCCGTCGATCGACCGACTCGCGCGCGTGACGATGGACGCGAACGGCCGCGCGGCGGCGGAGGTGCCGCCCGGCGACTACCTGGTCGTCTACGGACCCGCGGAAGGGCGGCGCAGCAAGCTGCGCACGCGGATCGGAGCG
>JBCCSK010000609.1:0-1882 GCA_039200205.1 Planctomycetota bacterium | reverse complement strand
GCGATCCCCGCGACGATCGCGAGCGAGAGGACGCCAACGGCCGCCGTCGCGAAGAGCGCCCCGGTCACGTGCCCCGCGCTCGTACGAACGAACGCGCGCCCGAACGTCGCCGCGCCGATGGCCGCGAGCACCGCGAAGACGGCGGCGAACACCGCGTCGTCCTCCGGCGTTCCGAGTCCGAGGCGGCGCGCGAGGCGGCTGAGGCCCTCGATCTCGACCGCGATTCCCGCCGCGCCGAGCGCCAGGCCGCCCGCGAACAGCGGAGACACGGACCGTTCGTGCGGGGACGCGCCACGTCGCGCCAGGCACGCCGCGACGACGGCGAGCGCGATCCAGGGAACGAGCGCGATGGTCGGCGCGCCCGAGCCCACGAACAGCGCTCCGTCGACGGGATCCGCGAGCCGTGACGCGACGCCGGCGGCCACGCCGAGAAGGAGGGTCGCAGGCGCCGAGGCCGCGCCCGAGCCCGCCGCCGCGACGATGAGCGCCGCCGCGGCCAGCCCCAGCGCGCGCGTCCAGGCCGCCTCGCCGGCGGCGACCGAGAGCGCGTCCGCGAGATCGGGCGCGAGGGGCGCCCGGCAGCGCACGAGCGTGCCCCCGAGCCCGACGCCGACCAGGAGAGCCAGGAGACCGCGGACCGCCGGGCTGTGACGGCGCCGATCGTCGCGGTGCGTTCCCATCGCGCCCAGGCTACACGCGACGGTCCCGCCGGCGAGCGATCGGGAATCGCCTCGCCGACCGCGACAGCGCGCTCTGCCCGCGGCATCCTCCCCGTCCCATGGCAGCATCGTCGCCGACGGAGACCTCGTTCCCGCGCTCGGAGATCCGCGTCCTCCTGCTGGAGGGCATCAGCTCGACCGCGGGCGACGCGTTTCGAGAGGTGGGCTACCCCCGCGTCGAAGAGCGGAGCACGGCCCTCGCGGGCGACGAGCTGGCCGAGGCGCTGGAGGGCGTTCACTTCCTCGGGATCCGCTCGCGGACCCAGCTCGACGGCGAAGCGCTGGAGCGCGCGAAGAAGCTCGTCGCGGTCGGCTGCTTCTGCATAGGCACGAACCAGGTCGACACGGCGTTCCTGCGCCGCCGCGGCGTGCCGGTCTTCAACGCGCCCTACTCCAACACGCGGAGCGTCGCCGAGCTCGTCATCGCCGAGGCGATCCTCCTGCTCCGGCGGATCCCCGCGAAGAACATGGGCTGTCACCGCGGCGAGTGGAACAAGTCGGCCAGCGGCAGCCACGAGGCGCGCGGTCGGACGATCGGCGTCGTCGGCTACGGGCACATCGGCAGTCAGGTCGGCGTGCTCGCCGAGATGCTCGGCATGTCCGTGCTGTATCACGACGTCATTCCGAAGCTGAGCCTGGGCAACGCGCGCAGCGCGACGGGCCTCGACGACCTCCTGCGCCGTTCGGACGTCGTCACTCTTCACGTCCCTCAGCTGCCCGAGACCGTCGGGATGATCGGCGAGCGCGAGATCGGGCTGATGCGCGATGGGGCGGTCCTCGTCAACGCCTCGCGCGGCGACGTCGTCGATCTGCACGCGCTCCGTCGCGCGCTCGACGACGAGAAGATCGGCGGTGCAGCGGTCGACGTCTTCCCGAGCGAGCCGCGCGGCGCCGGCTCGGAGTTCGAGTCGCCGCTGCGCGGCGTCGACAGCGTTCTTCTGACGCCGCACGTCGGCGGAAGCACCGAGGAGGCCCAGGCGGGGATCGGGCGCGAGGTCGCCGGCAAGCTCGTGCGCTACAGCGACGACGGCTCGACGCTGACGGCGGTCAACTTCCCCGAGGTCTCGCTGCCGCCGCACACGGGCGACGCGCGCCTGCTCCACGTGCACGAGAACCGGCCCGGCATGCTCGGCGCGATCAACGACGTCGTCGGCAAGAGCGAG
>JBCCSK010000608.1:0-1917 GCA_039200205.1 Planctomycetota bacterium | reverse complement strand
TGTCGTAATGCCCTTCCAAGCGCTTAGCAATGTAGTTCGCGCTCAAAATAGCAATTTCACTTGCCTGTTTTAGTCCAGTTGGGCCCATCATCTGAATGTACATCCAAGAGATCGGCAGTATACTCGCGGCGCCGGCCGGCCCCGTCTACCAGGCGGGGACGCTGAGCGGCAATCCGCTCGCGGTCGCGGCGGGACGCAAGACGCTAGAGATCCTCGGCCGCGGGGGCGTGTACGAGGCGCTGGAGTCGGCGGGCTCGAAGCTCGCCATCGGACTCATGGAGTCCGCCGCGCGTCACGGCAGGCTGATCTCCGTCGGCCGCGTCGGCTCGATGATGTGTCCCTACTTCGCGGCGGCCGCGCCGCAGAACCTGTCGGACGTCACCGCGTCCGACCGAGACGCGTGGACGCGCTTCTTCCACGAGATGCTCTCGCGCGGCGTGCTGATGCCGCCCTCGCCGTACGAGGCGTTCTTCCTGTCGGTCACGCACACGGACGACGTCATCGGACGCGTGCTCGAGGCCGCCGACGCGAGCTTCGCCGCCCTGGCCTGAACCTCCGATGACCGATTCGATCGAGATCTCGACCGAGGCGATCCGCGCCTCGTTCGACGACGCGCAGAAGACGCTCGAGGCCTTCCTCGCCGACCCGGCGAACGTCCAGAGCGTCGAGCGTTTCGCGCAGCTCTGCCGCGAGACGCTCGAGGCCGGCGGCAAGCTCATGTCGTGCGGCAACGGCGGGTCGATGTGCGATGCGATGCACTTCGCCGAGGAGTGGACCGGGCGCTTCCGCGGCAACCGCCGCGCGCTGCCGGCGATCGCCTTCTCGGACCCGAGCCAGCTGACCTGCATCGCGAACGACTTCGGCTACGACGAGGTCTTCGCGCGCTCCGTCGAGGCCTACGGCAAGCCCGGCGACGTGCTCGTCTGCATGTCGACGAGCGGCAACTCGCCCAACGCGATCAAGGCGATCGAGAAGGCCCAGGCCATCGGCGTCCGCAGCGTCGCCCTCCTGGGCAAGGGCGGTGGCGCGATGGCGGGCCTCGCGGACGTCGCGATCGTCGTGCCGCACGCCACGACGTCGGACCGCATCCAGGAGGTCCACATCAAGATCCTCCACATCGCGATCGAAGCGGTCGAGCGGGCCTTCTTCCCGGACAACTACAGCGAATGACACTCTCTCTGCGATCGGTCGGCGCCGCCGCCCTCTGCGCGCTCGCGGCATCCTGCGCGTCGACCGCCGGCCAGACCGACGTGCCGGTGGCCGCCGAGGCGCCGTCGATGACGCCCTGGGAAGTGATCGGTACGAGCCGCGGAGGCCGCGCGGTGCGCGCCGTCGACCTCGGCGCGGGCGGTCCGCGCCTGGCCTACATCGCGAGCATCCACGGAGACGAGCAGGAGGGCGCGCGCCACCTCGACGATCTCGTCGAGCTGCTGCGCGATGCGCCCGCCGACATTCGCCTGTACGAGGACGCCAACCCCGACGGCTCCGCGGCGAACCGACGGACGACGGACGCGGGCGTCGACCCGAACCGCAACTGGCCGGCTCGGAACTTCCGGCCCGCCGCGAAGCGCGGACCCGAGCCGCTGAGCGAGCCCGCGGTCGCCGCGGTCCACGCCGACCTCGTCGCGTTCGACCCTCAGCTCGTCATCGTCCTGCACTCGGCCTCGCGCGGACCCTTCGTCAACTACGACGGACCGGCCGCCGGCTACGCCGAGCGCTTCGCGCGCGCGGCTGGAGGGGCTTGGACGGTCGAGCCTTCGATGGGCTACGAGACGCCGGGGTCCCTCGGCTCGTTCATGGGCGTCGACCGGGGCGTGCCGATCCTGACGATCGAATTCCGCCGCGGCTCCACGGCCGAGGAGTCGCGCGGGCCGCTGCTGCGGGCGTCCTGCGGGGACCCGCCGGGGTCGAGGTGCT
>JBCCSK010000607.1:0-1923 GCA_039200205.1 Planctomycetota bacterium | reverse complement strand
TCGCGGTCGTGGACGGCGACTCCGACTCGGTCACGCTCGTCCGCGACCCGATCGGGATCAAGCCGCTGTACTACTGGCACGGCCCGGACGGCGCGCTCGCGTTCTCGTCCGAGCTCGCGAGCCTGCTGGAGGACCCGCGCGTCCCGCGGCGGCTCGATCGGCGATCGCTCGCCGCACTGCTCGTCGACCGGAGCGTGGCGGATCCGTGGACGCTGCTCGAGGGCGTGCACCAGCTCCCGCCGGGGCACCTGCTGCGGTGGCACGACGGAACGATCGAGGTCGAGCGGTACGCGACGTACGCGCTCGCCCCCGAGCCGATGGACGAGCAGAAGGCGCTGGAGGAGCTCCGCGAGCGGCTCGACGCCTCGGTCCGCTCCCAGCTCGTCGCCGACGTGCCGGTAGGCGTGTTCCTGAGCGGCGGGATCGACTCCTCCACCGTCGCCGCCCTCGCCGCACGCGCGGTCGACGGACCGGTCCACTCGTTCAACGTCAGCTTCCAGAGCCCCGACTTCGACGAATCCAGGATCGCCCGCCGCGTCGCCGAGCACATCGGCGCCGAGCACCACGAGCTGCGCGTCGACGACGCGTCGTTCGACGTCGAGCTCCTCGACCGCATCGTCGACCACGTCGGCCAGCCGCTCGGCGACATGTCGTGCATCCCGACCTGGATCGTGTCGAAGTTCGCGCGTGAGCGCGTGACGGTGGCGCTGTCGGGCGACGGCGGCGACGAGCTCTTCGGCGGCTACGACCACATGCGCTGGGCTGCGCGGGTGCAGCGCTTCGCCGACCGCACGCCCGCCTTCGCGCGCCGGGTCGGCCAGGCGGTCCTCGCGGGCGCGGCGCTCGTTCCCGCCGGCGGCATCGCCGAGCGGACGCGGCGCGCGCGCAAGGGCCTCGCGCTGACCTTCGTCGGGCGCGACGAGCAGCTCCGGCGGCTCATGAGCCTCTTCGACGAGGACGAGGCGCGCGCTCTCGTGCGCGAGGCGAGCGACGGACCGCTGCGCCCCTGGGCGTCGATCCCCCCCGAGACCCTGGAGGGCCTCGAGCCGGAGGAGTACGCGATGGCGGTCCTCGCGCAGACGTACATGACCTCGTCGATCCTGACGAAGGTCGATCGGATGAGCATGGCCGCGAGCCTCGAGGTCCGCGTGCCGCTGCTCGACCGGCGCGTCGTCGACCTCGCATGCCGCCTGCCGCTCGGCCTGAAGCTGCGCGGCTCGACCGGCAAGCACCTGCTGCGCGAGGCGGGCCGGCCGCACCTTCCCGACGAGGTGTACTCGCACCCCAAGAAGGGCTTCGGGCTGCCGCTCCACGACTGGTTCAACGACGAGTTCTGGGACCTCCTGGAGGACGCGTACCGGCCCGGGAGCCGCGCCGCGGACCTCTTCGATCGCGCCGCGCTCGACCGGACGATCGCCGATGGCCGGGCGGCGTACCGCGACGGCGCGCGGGTCTCGCGCCAGAACGCGGCGACGCGCGTCTGGCTGCTCGCCCAGCTCGCGCGGTGGATGGAGCGCTTCGGGGTGACGGCGTGACCGAGACCACGCGCGTGCTGCTCGTCGGCCCGCTGCCGATCGACGGCGACGTCGTCGGTGGGACCAAGGTCTCCTTCGAGGGGATGGTGCGCGCGCTGGAGGCCGAACCGAGCCTCGACGTCACCGTCCACGACATCTCCCGTGCCCGCGCCGGCAAGGGCGCCGCTCGCCGCCTCGCGGACGAGGGCCGCACGCTCGCTGGCCTGCTGTCGCGCCTCGTCGCGCGCGGCTCGTTCGACGCGGTCGTCTTCAACACGTCCTCTGGCGGCCTGCTGAAGTCGGGCCCGCTCGTCCATGCGGCGTGCCGCGCGCGCGGCGTCCCGCTCGTCGTGCGCGTCTTCGGCGGCGACCTCGACCTGTTCGTCGACCGCGCCCCCGCGGCCCTCGC
>JBCCSK010000606.1:0-1944 GCA_039200205.1 Planctomycetota bacterium | reverse complement strand
CGGCGATCGCGACGCCCGCGCGGCCTGCGGCGACGATGAGCGTGCCCGACGTCACCATCACGAGCAGCGTCGCGAGCACGCCGCGCAGCCAGCCGACGAACCACGCGCCCGGCACGGGGTGGGCGCGGCCGAAGGCGCGCGGCAGCGTGAGTCCGCCCAGGACCTCGAACGGGAACGCGAGCAGCGCGAGGCCCGCGAGCCAGACGGCGAGCAGTCCGGCGTCTTCGATCGGGGAGCCGCCCTTCTCCGCGAACATTGCCCGGGGGAGGCCGATGGCGAGCGCGGCGGAGAGGATGACGACGAACGTCCCGACCCCTCCGATGCCGAGCTGGAGGCGGGCGCGCGCGTAGGTGGCGGGCTCGAGGCGTTCCAGGAGAGATCGCATGTCGGCAACCGATTCGCGCGGCAGTCCGCCGCCGTTGCCGCGAATCGACGCGATCGCGATCAGCCGGCTCGTGAGGGCAGGAGCTCCCGGACGAGCGGGTTCGGGAAGCGCCGCGACGGCGTGATCGCGTAGAAGGTCTCCTCCAGGTCCGGCAGCCTCGCGACCTCGACCAGCGCACCGGTCGCGAGCTCGTCGACGACCACGATCGGCGGAACGACGGCGAGTCCAGCGCCCTCGCGGGCCATCAGGCGCATCATCGCCATGTCGTCGATCTCGCCTGCGATGATGGGCCGCAGGCCCAGGCGATCGACGAAAGCGTCGAAGCCGGTGCGGATGCTGCTCTCCATCGCCGGCAGGAGCAGCGGTTCCGAGCGGAGCACGGTCTCGAGCCCGCGGTCTCTCTCGACGCGGTCGGGCCGCCCCACGAGGCTGACGGGCTGGCGATCGATCAGGTGGGGCACCCATCCCGTCTGCGCCTCCCGCAACGGCGCGACGTTGGCGAGGAGGACGTCGATACGGTGCGCTTCGAGATCTCGGAGCAGGTCGCCGAGCGGTCCCGAGCGCAGCACGAGCTCGACGTCGTCGCGCCCGACGAGCGGCCGGAGAAAGCCCGTCTGGAAGTTGCGGGACAGGGTCGCGAGCGCGCCGACCCGCAGGACGCGCCGCGCTTCTTCACCGCCTTCGCCGAGCGTTCCGACGAGCTCGTCGCCCAGGCGAAAGATCGCGTCCGCGTGGTCGAGGGCCATGCTCCCGGCCTCGGTCAGCACGAGCTGGCGCCCGCTGCGCTCGAAGAGCGCGTGTCCGAGCTGCTGCTCCAGCTTCTGGATCTGGACCGAGACGGCGGACTGGGACACGTGGAGCCGCTCGGCCGCCCGGGTCAGGTTGCCCTCGTGGGCGACCGCCCAGAAGTAGCGGAGGTGGTGGTAGTTCAGCGCGGTCATGGCTGGATCGTTCTATTCAGGCGATGGTATCGATCCGATCTTTGCATTGGATGGATCGATTGGCGGCGCCTACAAACTGTCGCGCAACCACATCGAACCCATCCACCTGATGTCGATCCCCACTCGCTCCGCCTCCGCCCTCGCGACGGCCTCCCGCTCCACCGTCGCCGCACCCGCCCCGACCGACGTCGCCCACGCGTGCTTCGCCTGGGTCCGGGACGAGTCTCACCTCGAGCGAGCCCTGGACGACCTCTCCGCTCTCTTCGAGGTGCGGGCCGGGCGATCGCAGTCCTCCCGCCCGGCCCCGCTCTTCGGGGTCTGGGTCGGCGACGGCGAGGCCTCCGACGAGGCCGTTTTCGAGTCGCTCGCCCGGGGCCTCAACTCGTTCCGGATGGCGGGCGTGTGGAGCCTCGCCTGGGTGGACGACGAGACGCTCACGCGCGACGACCTCCTGACCGCGCTCATGCAGTGCGCGCCGGGGGACGGCTCGGCGTGCCGCTTCGTGCCCGCCTATCCGAGCGACAGGGCGGATCTCGCGGCAGAGGTCGACGATCTCCGGCGGCGCCACCCGCACGTGGTCGTGCCGCCGCTCGTCCAGGACCCGCACGCGGGATCGGT
>JBCCSK010000605.1:0-1945 GCA_039200205.1 Planctomycetota bacterium | reverse complement strand
GTCGAGTCGCTCGCGCAGCTGGTCGAGACCGCGCGCGAGCTGCGTCCGGACGGTGGACGCCGTCGCCCCCCTGACCTCTGCGATCTGCGCGGGAGTCAGCCCTTCGAAGTAGCGGAGCAGCAGGACGCTGCGGTACGGATCATCGAGCGCGAGGACGAGACTGGCGACGTGCCGCTGCGCCTCGCCGCGCTCCACGAGCTCGGACGACGCCGGCGCATGCGCGTGGCCCGGGGTCGCCATGACCGTCTCTCGGTCCCGGCGATGCCGATTGGACCGGTGGTGGTTGGACGCGAGCCGCCGCGTGATCGCAGCGAGCCAGGGCCGGAGGGGTCGGTCCTGTCGCGGCAGCTGCGACGCGGCGACCGTCCAGGTCTCCTGGACGAGATCGTCGGCGTCCTGCCCGACGAGTCGCCGGGCCAGGTTCCGGACCCAGCCGAGCTCCGCGAGCAGCGTCTCGGCGTCATGGCGAGGGGAGGGGCTCATGGCACACGTCCGGTCACACTGCCCTCCCGGGCGTCCCAGGGTTCTCGGGACTTTCTCCCGGCACGTCGGAGCGATCGGCCAGAGCGCGCGATCGACCTGGGGATCGCGGACGTGGTCAGTTGGGCCGGGTCACGTCGTCGCCCTTGCCCTTCTGGTTGGTGCCGTTCGGACCGAAGGACCAGATGACGTACTCGAACGACCCCTTGACGCGATGGGCGTACGGCTTGCCCCAGGGATCGACCGGCGCCTCGCCGCCTTCGGTCACGTTCTTCAGGGAGACAGGAAGCTTGCCGTTCTCGATGATGTAGGAGTCGACCTCCTGCGCGAGTCGAGCGATGTCGGCGATGGCGACTCCCCGCTGGGCTTGATCGAGCCTCTGCCTGACGTCGTCGCTGAAGGTGAGATCCACGACTGCCGCCGCAGCTACGAGCAGGGTAGACTCGAGGAGGCCGATGGATGCCTCCGAGCGCCCGATCAGGACGCCGTCCTGAACCCTGTTCCAGCGATGACCAGGCGGAAAGTAGCGCGGCACGAGGTCCTCCCACGGCAGACCGAGAGCACCGTCCGCTCCTCCGGACGAGCCGGACTGGAGCCGAACGAGGCCACGGATCAGCGAGGCGACGCGGACGGCGGTCTGCCCCAGTCGACGTACGCCACCATCGACGCGTCCTTCGGGGCGGCGACCGCGCTCAGTCCTGCGTGCGCGCCCTCGTCCTTCTGCAGTCGGCGGATCTCCTTCTTCATGGCCGCCGGCGCGGTCGTCGCGACGATGCGGTCGTCCAGGACGGCGACGGTCGGCCGGAGCAGGCCTTCCAGGACCTGAGCGTCGGCCGGGAAGGACCCCCGTTCCGGACGGAGCGTGAACAGCACGGCGCCCCGGTACTCCTTGCGCTCGACGGATGCGAACGTAGCCATCGATGCGACGGCTCGATCACAGGCTCGCGCCGTCGCGTCGAGTACCGCTTCACGGTCGGAATGGCGCGCCGCGAGGAAGACGGGGGGAATCTGCGCGATCCCTCGGACCGGCGGCATGCTGATGGCGAGCGCGTCATCGAGGTGCGCGACGAAGGACGACGCGGCCTCCTCACCGACGATCCCCGCGATCGCCGCTGCGAGCGCATCGCGGTCGAGGCTGGTCGCGAGAGCGAGGAACGCCTCGGGATGGGCGAGCTCAATGACGTCGCGCGAGACGGGCGAGCGACCGAGGAAGTCGCCGGACTCGATCGGGAGGATCGGACGCGCGTCGTCGACGGACAGGGTGCCGTCCGCCGCCATGGTCACGCGCGATCGGCCGGCGCCCAGGAAGAACCACGCCTGCGGGCCCGCGATGGCTCGGAGGAGCCGCGAGAGCGCGATGACTTCAGGCGGCCGCTCGTGCAGGTGGAACTCGTCGAAGGGAGCGATCCAGGCGTCGGCCAGAACCGTTCCCTCCGCGTCGGGTAGCGCGATCCTCGAGTCGAGC
>JBCCSK010000604.1:0-1947 GCA_039200205.1 Planctomycetota bacterium | reverse complement strand
GTCGAGTCGCTCGCGCAGCTGGTCGAGACCGCGCGCGAGCTGCGTCCGGACGGTGGACGCCGTCGCCCCCCTGACCTCTGCGATCTGCGCGGGAGTCAGCCCTTCGAAGTAGCGGAGCAGCAGGACGCTGCGGTACGGATCTTCGAGCGCGAGGACGAGGCCGGCGACGTGCCGCTGCGCCTCGCCGCGCTCCACCAGCTCGGACGACGCCGGCGCATGCGCTTGGCCCGGGGTCGCCGTGACGGTCTCTCGGTCCCGGCGATGCCGGTTCGACCGGTGGTGGTTGGACGCGAGCCGCCGCGTGATCGCAGCGAGCCAGGGGCGGAGGGGTCGGTCCTGTCGCGGCAGCTGCAACGCGGCGACCGTCCATGTCTCCTGGACGAGATCGTCGGCGTCCTGCCCGACGAGTCGCCGGGCGAGGTTCTGAACCCAGCCGAGCTCCGCGAGCAGCGTCTCGGCGTCATGGCGAGGGGAGGGGCTCATGGCACACGTCCGGTCACACTGCCGTCCCGCGCGTCCCAGGGTTCTCGGGACTTTCTCCCGGCACGCCGGAGCGATCGGCCAGAGCGCGCGATCGACCTGGGGATCGCGGACGTAGTCAGTTCGGCCGGGTCACGTCGTCGCCCTTGCCCTTCTCGTTGGTACCGTTCGGACCGTAGGACCAGATGACGTACTCGAACGACCCCTTGACGCGATAAGCGTACGGGTGGCTCCAGGGATCGAGGGGTGCTTCGCCGCCTTCGGTCACGTTCTCCAGCGAGGCCGGAGGCTTGCCGTTCCCGATGATGTAGGAGTCGACTTCTTGCGCGAGTCGAGCGATGTCGGCGCTGGCGACTCCCAGCTGGGCGTCGCCAAACCTCTGGCCTACGTCGTCGCTGAAGTTGAGATCCACGAGCGCCGCTGCCGACACGAGCAGGGTGGACTCGAGGAGGTCGATGGACGCCTCCGAGCGCCCGATGAGGACGCCGTCTCGGACGGTGCTCCAGCGATGGCCGGGGAGAAAAGTAGCGCGGCACGAGGTCCTCCCACGGCATACCGCGAGCACCGTCCGTCCCTCGGGACGAGCCGGACTGGAGTCGAACGAGACCGCGGATCAACGAGGTGACGCGGACGGCGGTCTGCCCCCAGTCGGCGTAGGCCACCATCGACGCTCCCTTCGGGGTCGCGACCGCGTTCAGTCCCGCGTGCGTGCCCTGGTCCTTTTGCAGTCGGCGGATCTCCTTCTTCATGGCCACCGGCGCGGTCGTCGCGACGATGCGGTCGTCCAGGACGGCGACGGTCGGTCGGAGCAGGCCTTCCAGGACCTGAGCGTCGGCCGGGAAGGACCCCCGTTCCGGACGGAGCGTGAACAGCACGGCGCCCCGGTACTCCTTGCGCTCGACGGATGCGAACGTGGCCATCGATGCGACGGCACGATCACAGGCTCGCGCCGTCGCGTCGAGGACCGCTTCACGGTCGGAATGGCGCGCCGCGAGGAAGACGGGAGGGATCTGCGCGATCCCTCGGACCGGCGGCATGCTGATGGCGAGCGCGTCACCGAGGTGCGTGACGAAGGACGACGCGGCCTCCTCACCGACGATCCCCGCGATCGCCGTTGCGAGCGCGTAGCGGTCGAGGCTGGCCGCGAGAGCGAGGAACGCCTTCGGATGGGCGAGCGCGATGGCGTCGCGCGAGACGGGCGAGCGACCGAGGAAGTCGCCGGACTCGATCGGGAGGATCGGGCGCGCGTCGTCGACGGACAGGGTGCCGTCCTCCGCCATGGTCACGCGCGATCGGCCGGAGCCCAGGAAGAACCACGCCTGCGGCCCCGCGATGGCTCGGAGGAGCCGCGAGAGCGCGATGACTTCAGGCGGCCGCTCGTGCAGGTGGAACTCGTCGAAGGGAGCGATCCAGGCGTCGGCCAGAACCGTTCCCTCCGCGTCGGGTAGCGCGATCCTCGAGTCGAGC
>JBCCSK010000603.1:0-1954 GCA_039200205.1 Planctomycetota bacterium | reverse complement strand
GCGCGTCTCGAAGGTCGTCGACGGCGAGATCGAAGCGGCGATCCTCGCGCGCGCCGGGCTCGTGCGACTCGGCCTCGAGGACCACATCGCCGAGGTGCTCGACGCGAACACGTTCCTCCCTGCCGTCGGCCAGGGGATCGTGGGGCTCACGTGCCGCGAGGAAGACCGCGCGACGATCGAGCGCGTCAGCTTGCTCGCTCGCGACCCCGACGCGTGGGCGAGCGCGATGGCGGAGCGCGCGTTCCTGCGCGCGATGAAGGGCGGCTGCAACGCGCCGGTCGGCGGTCACGCCTCGATCGACGGAGGCACGCTGAGGCTCGCCGGACGCGTGCTCTCGGTGGACGGCAGCCGGACCGTCGACGGGTCCGTCGAAGGCGACGTGGGCCGCGCAGAGCACCTCGGAAACGAGCTCGCGGACGACATGGCCGCGCGCGGCGGCGCCGAGCTGATCGAGGAAGCGCGCGCGAGCCTCGCGTGAGCGCGGACGGTCCGTCGCGTCGGATCTGCCTGACGGGTCCGGCCTCCGAGACGGCCGCGCGGCGCTGGACGAACGCCGTCCTGACCGCGTCGGGCTGGACGCCGATCCACCTGCCGCTCGTCCGGATCGTCCCGGTCCCGGTGCGCCTGCCGGCGATCCCGGAGGGCGTGAGCTTCGTCGCGGTCACGAGTCAGAACGCGCTCCCGGCGCTCAAGCGGATCTGGAAGCAGCGCCCCGACGTGCGCGACGCGCCGCACGCGGCCGTCGGGATCTCGACCGCGCGGGCGATGCGCGCGCTCGGGGTCGATCCGGCCGTCGTCTGTGACCCCGACGACTCCGGTGCGCGGCAGCTCGCCGAGGAGATCGTCGAGCGCACGGAGCGCGGCCAGACGATCGTCTGGCCGCGCGGCGATCGAGCGCGCGACCTGCGGGAGACGCTGGAGCGCGCCGGGCGCGGCGTGCGGGATCCGGTCGCGTACCGCACCGAGGACGTGACGGACGCGGTGCTTCCCGGGCGCCTCGACGCGGTGTTCTTCGCCAGCCCGTCGGCGGCCAAGGTCTGGCTCTCCAGGGCCGACGTCCCCCGCGTCGACGCGATCACGATCGGCCCGACGACACACGCCGAAATCGCGTCCGAGTACGCGCGGTTCCGGACGATGATCCGACTCCCCGCGCCGTCGCCGCGCGCCCTCGCCGAGGCCCTCGCTACACTCCGCCCGTGACTCTCGAGACGCTGAACCTCCAGAAGAGCGAAGAGATCTTCGCCGCCGCACGCGAGCTGATCCCCGGAGGCGTGAACAGCCCCGTTCGCGCCTACAAGAGCGTCGGGGGAACCCCGCCGCACCTCGTCCGAGGCGAGGGCGCGCTCGTCTGGGACGAGGACGGCAACGAGTACGTCGACCTCGTCGGCTCCTACGGACCGCTGATCCTCGGCCACGGCAACGAAGAGGTGCGCGAAGCCCTCCACGCCGCCGTCGACTCCGGAACGACGTTCGGAGCGCCGACGCGCGGCGAGCTCGAGATGGCGCGCCTGATCGTCGACCGGGTCCCCGCCGTCGACGTCGTCCGGCTCGTGAACTCGGGCACGGAGGCGACGATGTCGGCGGCGCGCCTTGCGCGCGCGGCGACGGGGCGCGAGAAGATCGTGAAGTTCGAGGGCTGCTACCACGGCCACGGCGACTCCTTCCTCGTCGCAGCGGGAAGCGGTGCGCTCACGCTGGGCGCCCCCGATTCGCCCGGCGTGACCTCGGCGACGGCACAGAGCAGCCTCGTCGCGATCTACAACGACCTCGACTCGGTCGCCGAGGTCTTCAAGGCGCACGGTGACGAGATCGCCGCGGTGTTCGTCGAGCCCGTCGCGGGCAACATGGGGACGATCCCGCCCGACGCGGGGTTCCTCGAGGGACTGCGCGCGCACTGCGACGTGTCGGGCGCGCTGCTCGTCTACGACGAGGTGATGACGGGCTTCCGCGTCGC
>JBCCSK010000602.1:0-1980 GCA_039200205.1 Planctomycetota bacterium | reverse complement strand
GGGTGCCCCGGGGGCGACGACGCGGGGGCTGGTGGGCCCCGCGAAGCCGATCCTCGCGACGATCATCGGAGCGCTGTTCGTCCTGATCTGCCTCGTCCCGGTCTGGCGGAAGCGCGCGGCGCTCCCCCCTTCCCGCCCGGCTCGGTTCGTACCGGCCGGCGACTCGGTCGTCGGCTGGGCCGAAGACTCGAACCGCGCGCTCCTCGCGTGGACGCTACAGCACCGCTGGATCGCGGCTCTTCTCTCGATCGCAGCCCTCTGCACGATCGCAATTCCGTTCGGCAACACCTCGCTCACGGCCTTCGGCGAGGACGAGGACACGAGCGAGCTCGAGTTCTGGATCGACCTGGAGGACAACTTCACGCTCAGCGAGGCGAGCGACGAGATGCTGCGCTACGAGCGCTTCGTCGAGGAGTTCCGCGACGAAATGGGGTTCAAGAACGTCGTCGCTCGCTTCGACCCCGGGGGCGGTGAGATCGAGCTCCGCTGGCCGGAGCGAATCGCGCCGAAGCTCCTGGAGGGTTACCGCGATCGGATCCGCAAGAGGGTCCCGGCCCATGCCGGACACCGCGTCTACTTCCGCGGACAGGACGAGATCAGCGACTCGTCGAAGCAGTTCGTGACCTTCGAGCTGAGGGGTCCCGACCCCGATCGGCTGCTGGAACTCGGAGACTCTGCGGTCGACCTGCTCGCGCGCGTCCCCGGGCTGGCGGACGTCAAGGCGTCGACGGAGGATCAGCCGGACCAGCTGCTGCTGGAGCTCGACGGGGACACCGCGTTCAGGTTCGGCGTGACCTCCGAAACGGCGCTCCAGAACGTCGGATGGGCGCTGCGCGGCACGCAGCTGCCTCGGTACCAGGAGGAGGACCGCGAGGTCCCGATGTACATCGAGTACGACGACGCGATCTACGCGGGTGTCCACACGCTCGAGGACCTGGTCGTCTTCGGGTCGGAGAGGAGCGTCCCGCTGGCGACCTTCAGCGAGCTGAGCTACCGACCCGCGCCGTCGCGCATCGTCCGGCGCAACGGCCAGATCACCCACTCGATCACGGCGCGACTCGCGGATCCGACGCGCCAGGCCGAGCTCGTCGAGGCGGGCTACGACGCCCTGGAGAGCCTCGACATGCCCCGCGGCTACGCGCTCGGACGCGACGACAGCGTCGTCGTCCGCGGACAGCAGGAGATGAGGGACCTGCAGAACGCGATGCTGCTCTCGGTCGTCCTCGTCTTCCTGCTGATGGGGATCCTGTTCGAGTCGCTCCTGCTGCCGCTCAGCGTGCTGACGACGATCCCCTTCGCGATGCTCGGCGCGCTGTGGACGCTCTACGTGACCGGCACCCCCATGGACTCGATCGGCTGGATCGGGATCATCATCCTCGTGGGCGTCGTCGTGAACAACGGCATCGTGCTGATCGACAAGATCCACCGCCTGCGGAAGGTCGACGGACGACCGCGCGCGGACGCCGTCGTCGAAGGCGCCGCCGCCCGCGTACGGCCGATCGTGATGACGGCGCTGACCACCGTCGTCGGCCTGCTCCCGATGGCGCTCGGAGACGCGCCGACGCAGGGCATCGACTACCGCGCGCTGTCGACCTGCGTCGCGGGCGGCCTCGCGATCTGCACCTTCTTCACGCTCTGGGTCGTCCCGCTGACGTACACGGTCGTCGACGACCTCAGCCACACGCTCGGCTGGCTCGTCCGGCGCTCGTTCGCCGGGCGCCCGCGCGGGGCCGTGGGAGCGGGACCCGTCGCGGCGCCGCTCGGGCGACGCTGAACGAGGAGCGGTTCGACGCGGGCGCCGCGGGAAGGCGTAGACTCTTCGCCCCGCCCCCGAGCTCTTTCCTCCCCTCCGATGGCCCTCGATCCCCAGAGCGCTTCCCGCGAGCGCACCCAGCGACTCGGCGTCCGCGTCGGCGTCGCCGTCTCTCGGTTCCACGAGGATCTGACGGGCGCGATGCTGCGCTCTGCCGAGGCAGAGCT
>JBCCSK010000601.1:0-2003 GCA_039200205.1 Planctomycetota bacterium | reverse complement strand
GTCGCAGCGGGGGGCCGTACGTTCCAAACCGGGTTTGGGCCGCTCGCCGACCTCCCGGCAGTGGGTCAGAACACGGTGCTCTCGGGCGCGTTCACGTGGACCTCTGTCTCACCCGCGTCCCAGTGAAACCCGCTCTCGCCGCCGTCGGTTCCGGGAATCATGACCCGGTTCGGGTTGTGCTCGTCGAACGAGCAACCGAGGCGCTCGAGCTCCTTGGTCGCGAGCCGGAGCTCACGCCGCTCGGAAGCGAGCCGTGCTCGGATCGGTCCAGTGACCGGCTGCGGTGAGCCGTTCTCTTTCTCGGTCGCAAGCGAACGCTCGAGCGTGCGAATGGTGCGACGCCGATCGGCGACCTCGGTCACGATCGACTCGAGAAGGGGCACGAGCTTGGCGGCGTCGTCCTTGTGGTACGCGTGCATCATGGGGTCTCCTCCGTGGACGGACACTCTCATGAGCCGGAACCCCCGCGGTTCCGAAGGGTGCAACCGAAAGGAAACTCGACGCAGAGCGGTCCCGCCGGACGAGTCATCGGCGGGCGGCAGCGTCGGTTGCCAAGGACTTGCGGAGAAACTCCGCGTTCAAGTCTGGAACGGTGGGGGCAGTCGTTCAGCTGGACGAGACATCCGCGCCCCTGAGCGAATTTCAGCGCGAGATCCGAACGCACTCGCGCGGGACTTCCCCTAGCGGACTCCGCGCGCGGCTACCGGACCTCGAGTTCCGCCGGGGCTTCGTCGCTCGCGTACGCGTCCCAGATCGCCTCGGCCACGGCGTCCGGCGTGACCAGCGCGCGCGCGCCGAGCTTGTCCTTCCAGGGCCCGAGCCCCGGCGTGTCGACGAACCCCGGCACGACGGTCGTCACTCGGATGCCGTCGTCCGCGAGGTCGGCGCGCAGTCCGCGTCCGAGCCCCG
Organism: Planctomycetota bacterium; assembly: GCA_039200205.1. Classification (GTDB taxonomy): domain Bacteria; phylum Planctomycetota; class UBA1135; order UBA1135; genus Saltatorellus. The sequence goes on along the minus strand of JBCCSK010000601.1, from coordinate 1,094 downwards.
CGACGCCGGCCTTCGTCGCCGCGAGCAGGAGCGAGCCTCGGATCGGCTCCGCCGCGAGGTCGGAGCCGATGTTGAACACGTGCGCGCGCTCGCTCTCTCGCAAGGAGGGCAGCGCCTCCGAGACGACGAGGAACGGGCCCGTCAGGTGGACGTCGAGGTGGCGCTCCCAGGTGTCCAGGTCGAGCTCGTCGAAGGCGGTGAGGTCGACGAGACCCGCCGCGTTGACGACGATGTCCGTGGCGCCGCCGAAGAAGTCGACCGCGCGGAAGACGGCCGCTTCGAGCGAGCCGTGGTCCCGCAGGTTGGCCTGGCAGGCGTCGCCCCTGCCGCCGGCCGCATCGATGGCATGGACGACCTCGTCGAGGTCCTCGGAGGTCCGCGCTGCGACGGCGACCTGGGCCCCCCCGCGTGCGAAGCGAAGGGCGACCGCGCGCCCGATTCCCTTGGTCCCGCCGGTGACGAAGACCCGCAGCGGGTCGCTCTGATGATCGCTCATGGGGCGGGGAGTGTAGCGGGCCGCGGTCCCTCCACCTCGACGCCGGGGACCCGTATCGAGATCCCTCTCGGACCGCGGTCTACGGGTAAGCTTCGCCCGCCCGGGTCATCCTCGCCGTGCCGATCAACGAGAGAGTCATCCGCTGGAGCGAGATCCGGCTGCCTCATCCCTCGCGCGAGGGCGAGCTGGTCGATTGGAAGATCGACGGGCCGTTCGCGCTCCGCAGCTACTACCGCGTCGAGGAGACAGGCGATCGGATCGAGCTCGACCTCTCGCACCGGCGTGAGGACGGAACCATCTCGACCTGCCTGCACTGCGGTGCGGGAGGACTGCGAACGCGGGTCGAGGCGCCTTGGGTCGCCCTCGCGCTCTGGGCCGTCGGCGCTCTCGCGCTTGCGCCGTTCACCTACGGCGTCTCGCTGCTCGTCGCCCTCTACCCGGTCTGGTTCCTGTGGTCGGACGCTCCGCGCGTCCAGGTCTGCTCGAGCTGCGGCGCCGAATTCGTCGACTTCCGCCACGGCCCGCGGCCGTGATATCGCCCTGAACGAGACGAGCCCCGCGCACGCTGCGCGGGCCTCGCCCTGAACGAGACGAGCCC
>JBCCSK010000600.1:0-2006 GCA_039200205.1 Planctomycetota bacterium | reverse complement strand
CGGCGGGAGAGTGACATTCCGCCGGGGCCCGGAAGGGTCTAATCACCCGGCGTGAACGAGACACTCCCTCGCCCGGCTCGAACCGACCTCGAGGCCGCGAAAGCGCGCCTCGCCGAGCATCCTGCGTACGGCTCCGTCCGGACGCTCGAGTCGCTTCGCGTCTTCATGGAGCACCACGTCGTGTGCGTGCTCGACTTCATGTCGATCGTGAAGAGCCTGCAGCGGGACCTGACGTCGATCGGACCGGTGTGGCTGCCTCCGGCCGACCCCGAGGCGGCGCGGTTCATCAACGAGATCGTCCTCGACGAGGAGTCCGACGCCGAGTTCGGAGACCGCCCGCTGAGTCACTTCGAGTGGTACTTGGCCGCGATGGACGAGGTCGGCGCCGACACCGCGCCGATCCGCGGCGTTGTCGAGCGTCTGCGGGCGGGCGAGGCGCCGCGCGACGTGCTCGCGGACTGCGCGCTCCCCGCGGCGTCGGCGGCCTTCGGGCGCACGACGTTCGAGCTTCTGGAGCGTCCCCTGCACGTGCGAGCGTCGGTGTTCTTCCACGGGCGAGAGGACGTGATCCCGCGCATGTTCCTGCCGCTCGTCCTGGAGATCGAGGCGTCGGGCACGCCGTGCGGGCTGCTGCTCGGCTACCTGCGGCGGCACATCGAGGCGGACGGCGAGCACCACGGGCCGCTGGCCGAACGACTGCTCGAGTCGACCTTCGGCGGCGACGAGTCGAAGCGGCGCGAGGGCGTCGAAGCCGCTCGCGATGCGCTCGCGGCGCGCGGCGCCCTGTGGGACGCGGTCGCCGAGGCGATCGAGGTCAGCTGACGTCGACCCCGACGGCTTCCGCGATCGAGCCGAAGCCGTCCCGCTCCAGCGCGCGGTCCAGGAACCGCAGCGTGCGTGCGACGAGCCCGGGGCCCTCGTAGACGAGCCCGGTGTACATCTCGACGAGGTGCGCGCCCGCGCGAATCCGGCTGTAGGCGGCCTCGGGCGAGTCGATCCCGCCGACGCCGACGACCGTCGCGCGGCCATCGGCGCGTCGGAAGAGGTGACGGCAGAGCGCCTCCGCTCGCGCCGCGATCGGCGCACCGCTGAGCCCGCCCGCGCCGATCGCGTCGAGCTCAGCCGCCGGCGTCGCGAGTCCCGCGCGATCGCTCGCGGTGTTGGTCGCGACGAAGCCGGCCACGCCGCGCTCGATGGAGAGATCGACCAGCTCGTCCACCGCGCCGGTGTCGAAGTCGACGGCCGGCGGCGGCGAGAACTTCACCAGGATCGGCGTCGCGAGGGCCTGCCGTGCTCGCTCGACGAACACCGCGTCGAGCAGCGGGGCGAGGGCCTCGGGCGACTCGAACGTCTTCCCCTCCGCCGTGTTCGGGCACGACACGTTCAGAACGACGAAGTCCGCGTGCGGCAGGAGCGCGCGGGCGCTCGCGGCGAAGTCCTCGAGCCCCGCGTCACCGAGGATCGTCGGATCGTGCGTCTTGACGATGTTGATCCCGAGCGGGAAGTTCGACGGCCGACGCGTCCCCGCGATCCTCTTCGCGATGACCTCCGCGCCGTCGTTGTTGAGCCCCATGCGGTTCACGAGCGCACGGTCCGCCGGAAGCCGGAACGCGCGCGGCCGCGGATTGCCCGGACTCGGCCGCGCGCTGACCGAGCCGACCTCGCAGAAGCCGAGGGAGATCGCGCTCCACAGCGGCACGAGCTCGGCGTTCTTGTCGACGCCCGCGGCGAGACCGAGCGGATTCGGGAACGACACCCCGAAGGCCTCGACCCTCAGCCGCGCGACCCGCTCGGCCGACAGCCCGTGTCGGTACATCGCGCGAAGCGCGAATGGCGCGAGCTGCCCGACCTTGCCGAGCGCGATCGCCCCGCGATGCGCGGTCTCGGGAGACGTCCGAAAGAGGAGGGGACGCAGCGCTGCGTACGGCGACACCATCGCGGCCCGCGAGACTACTCCGTTTCGTCGAGTGACGGTGAGCGAGCGACCCTAACCCGGTTTGGAGCGT
>JBCCSK010000599.1:0-2007 GCA_039200205.1 Planctomycetota bacterium | reverse complement strand
GAGTAGACGTCGAAGAGGCAGAACGACAGGCACTGCATGCAGTTCGTGCAGCGGTCGTAGTCGATCACCGGGAACCAGGGCGTCCACGCGCCGGGCTCGGACCCGCCGCCGTTCCGCCGCGCGGTCACGTCCGCGACGACCTCGTCCGGCTCGCGATCCAAGATTGGAACGTCGGCGGGCCCGAGCGTCGCGAGCGCGGAGCCGGCGGCGCCGCCGCGCGAGACCGGATGACCGGCTTCGAGCAGCGCCGCGAGCACGGCGCCCCGCGACGGCGCGTCGAGCGCGGCGTCCGCGTCCGCGTCGAGGCGAACGCGGAGCTCGCTGAAGGGTGCGCTGGGTCCCGGTCGTGTGGCTTGGTTCACGTCCTCGTCTCCTCCTCGATGTCGAGGGCTTCGCACACGGCGTCCGCGTCGGATTCGCGCATGTTGTGGATTCGCGCCTCGGGGCTGAGGTCGTGGCCCGCGGAGTGGAACAGCCAGCGCACGGCGCGCGGGAAGCAGGCGACGATCTCGACGTCGGGATCGTTCGCGTAGCGCTCCAGCTCGGCGTCCTTCCGCGCGGACATCTCGCACAGATCGGGGACCGCATCGAAGTCGACGCCGGACGCGCCGAGGCGCTCCAGCACCTCGGCCTTCGTCTTGGCCGGGACGACCTTCGAGTACACGCAGTGGCAGTGGACGATGCGGCGCGCCACGGTCAGACCTCCGCCGCGATCTCGTCGCGGTGCGTCGGGGTGGGCGGCGCGGGCCGGAAGAACTCCTCGTGCTCGATCGAGCCGGTGAGTCCGGGGCGGGCGGCCGTGCACGCGTCGAGCGACTCCGCCACGATGCGTCGAAGCAAGTCGGGGTCGCCCTCGGCGCGCAGGTTGAGCACGAGTTCGCCGCCCTCGACGCCGTCGACGAGCGCCTCGCGCAGGTCGGCCTGCTCCTCGCCCGACGTGATCGAGAGCGCGGCCAGGCGACCCGCGGCGTCTCCAGCGTCGAGCGTGGCCTTCAGGTGCGCGATCTCGATCTCTTCCGTCGCGAGGCGCGCGCGGATCTCGGAGGCGAGATCGACGAGCAGGGCGTTGGCGTCCACTGGCCCCTCGCTCGCCGTCAGCCGCACGGTCGCGTTCAGCCAGCCGAGCAGCGCCTCGCCCTCGGCGTACAGGTCGTAGTCGAGCGGCATCGTCGGTCGGACCGAAGCCTCGTCCTCGACGATGCGGTCGAACCACGCGTCCGTCCCCTCGCCGTTCCGCAGCGACGCGCGGATCACGTCCGCGTGTGGGAAGCGCTTCGCGAGCGCGGCGACGAGCTCGTCGCACTCCTCGGCGGACAGCGTGTCCGTCTTGTTGACAACGATCAGGTCCGCCTCCTCGAGCTGCTTCTCGTAGACGTAGACGACCTTCTCCGAGAAGCTCCGCCCGTCCGCGAGGCCGAGGATCCGGCGCGCGCGCGCGGGGTCGACGAGGACCGACAGCGGGGCAATGCGGAACCGGTCGCCGTAGAGCCGGCGCAGCGGGTAGCTGACGGTCGCGACGAGGTCAGTGCAGCTCCCGACGGGCTCGGCGAGGAAGACGTCGGGCCGCGCGTCCGACTCAAGCCGGTCGGCGGCCTCGGCGAGCGATCCGAAGCGGCAGCAGAAGCAGCCGCCCGCGATCTCCTCGACGGCGAACCCGCGGCTGCGCAAGATCGACGTGTCGACGAGCCCGGAGCTCTGGTCGTTCGTGATCAGGCCGACGCGGAGTCCGCGATCGGTCAGGCGTCGCGCGAGCTGGTCGACCGCGGTCGTCTTCCCCGCGCCGAGGAAGCCGCCGATCATCACGTAGGTCGCGCGCGTGTCGTTCGTCATCACCTCAGTCCTCGGCCAGCTCCGGCTGCTCACCGAGCACCTTGTCGATGGCCGCTTCGAGGACCGCAGCGTAACCGTCCGCGTCGACGCAGTCTGCGTCGACCTCGCCGCGAAGAGCGAAGAGCCAACCTCGTTCATACGAAGAGCGATGAACGGCCTCGAGCCCGGCGTCGAGGG
>JBCCSK010000598.1:0-2043 GCA_039200205.1 Planctomycetota bacterium | reverse complement strand
GGCCGATCGGCGGCCCCCCACCGGGCCCGACGAGCCCGAAGGCGCGGTCCACGGCGCGGAAGGCCCCGATCGACCGCCGGATCCAGCGGAGCTGCCGCTCGTCGAAGGAGTTCGAGAAGGGTCGGAGATGGGCGCCCTGCAGGAGCGCATCACGACGACCAAGGACGGCTCGGTGACCTCGATGCAGGCGGTGTACGTCCCCGCGGACGACATCACGGACCCGGCGCCGGTCGCGACGTTCGCGCACCTCGACTCGACGATCATCCTCGACCGCGCGATCTCCGAGCTCGGAATCTACCCCGCGGTCGACCCGCTGAAGTCGACGTCGCGGATGCTCGACCCGCAGGTCGTCGGTGAGGAGCACTACAACACCGCGCGTCAGGTCCAGCAGACCCTGCAGCGCTACGCCGACCTCCGCGACATCATCGCGATCCTCGGCGTCGAGGAGCTCTCGGACGAGGACAAGCTCGTCGTCAGCCGCGCGCGTCGCATCCAGCGCTTCCTGTCCCAGCCGTTCTTCGTCGCCGAGCAGTTCACCGGAATGCCGGGCGTCTTCGTTCCGCGCGAGGACACCGTCCGCTCGTTCCGCGAGATCCTCGACGGCAAGCACGACGAGCTGCCCGAGGACGCCTTCTACATGGTGTCCGGCATCGACGCCGCGATCGCGAAGGCAGACAAGATCGGAGCCGAGGGCTAGGGGAGATGGCCGGCTCCCTCACGCTGCGGGTGATCACGCCCGAGCACATCGCGCTCGACACGACGTGCTCGTCCGTGAGCTTCCCGACGATCGACGGGTCCGTGGGGATCCTCAAGGACCACGCGCCGATGGTGGCTGCCATCGGCGCGGGTGAGCTCACGTTCCGTGACGAGGGGTCTCAGCCCCAGGGCCTCTTCGTCGCCGGCGGCTTCGCCGAGGTGCGCAGCAACACCGTGCGGCTCGTGACCGACGTGTCGGAGGCGCCGACGGACATCGACGTCGAGCGCGCGAAGCGCGCCGCCGAGCGCGCGATGAAGCGGCTCGAGATGCAGCAGTCCGAGGGCGACGCCCTCGACCTCCTGCGCGCCCAGGCCGCGCTGCAGCGCGCGATCATGCGCCAGCAGGTCGCCTCGAAGTACCGCTGATGTCCGAGGCCTGGAAGCGCACGCGCACGTGTGGCGAGCTCCGGCCGGAGCACGACGGCGAGCGCGTCGTGCTCAACGGCTGGGTCGCGAGCCGCCGGAACCTCGGGGGCATCTACTTCGTCGACGTCCGCGACCGGTACGGCATCACCCAGGTGGTCCTGCCGGAGCATCTCGACGAGTCGGCGAAGCTCAGCCGAGAGGACTGCGTCTCCATCGCCGGCGTGGTCGCTCTGCGCGAGGCGCCGAACGAGAACCTCCCGACCGGCCTGATCGAGGTTCGCGCCGAGACCGTCGAGAAGCTCTCGTCGTCGCTCACGCCGCCGTTCGAGATCGAGGAGAACCTCGACACCGCCGTCGAGCTGCGCCTCCAGTACCGCTACCTCGACCTGCGGCGCCCCGACATGCAGCGCGGGCTCATGCACCGCAGCCGGTTCATCGGCGCGATGCGCAGCGCGTTCCTCGCGCGCGACTTCGCCGAGATCGAGACGCCGGTGCTGACGCGCGCGACCCCCGAGGGCGCACGCGACTACCTCGTCCCGAGCCGCGTCCACCTGGGCAGCTTCTACGCGCTCCCGCAGAGTCCGCAGATCTTCAAGCAGATCCTGATGGTCGCTGGCATGGACCGCTACTTTCAGGTCGCGCGGTGCTTCCGCGACGAGGACCTGCGCGCCGACCGCCAGCCCGAGTTCACCCAGCTCGACATGGAGATGTCCTTCGTCGAGGAGGAGGACGTCTTCGGGGCCTGGGAGGGCATCCTCGTCGACACGTTCAAGGAGTCGATGGGCGTCGACATTCCGGTCCCGTTCCCGCGGATGACGTGGCGCGAGGCGATGGAGCGCTACGGCTCCGACAAGCCGGACACCCGGTTCGGCATGGAGCTCGTCGACGTCGCCGAGTGGGTGCCGACGAGCGGCTTCGGAG
>JBCCSK010000597.1:0-2049 GCA_039200205.1 Planctomycetota bacterium | reverse complement strand
GTTGGAGAGGTTCCAGGAGGGTCCGATCGGGCCGTTCGCGCGATGCCAGAACTGGAAGCTCCGGTGCGTCCCTGGCGCGAGAGCCGCGGGGCCGAGCTGGAGCTGCGCCAGCGGCACCCGGAGACCGGCCGTTCCCGTTCCGCTCGTGGGAACCGTCCCAAGGCGCGTGAGCGGCCCGCCCACGCAGATGCGGCCGAAGCCGCTCGGGAGCTCAGCCGCGTCCTGGCCGTAGAAGAAGACGCCGAACGAATTGGCCGGCGCGCCCGCGACGTCGAGCGTGAATCCGCCGTCGAGGAGGACGCTCGCGCTGCCGATGAGGGCGAGCGTGGTCCCGCCCCCGGGTGCAGCGGGGTCGGAGAAGCAGTACGGGATCGGCGACGGGCACCGGAGCGTCGCGTCGAGTGAAGCGACGTCGTGCGTGAACGTGACGTTCCAGCCGGGCGACGTGACGCCCATGTCGAAGCTGAAGCCGTCGACGCGCAGCCCCTGGGCGGGGCCCACGGTCGGGAACGCTCCCGTGACCGAACTCGACCCCAGCGACGTCCCGTTCAGAGGGACGATGAACGCGGGCCCGAACGGCGGACTCACCTCGACGAAGCCGCTGGAGATGCGTAGGTCGATCGTCGTGGAGAAGGTCGAGAACGGAAAGCCGGGAACGACCGTGAAGTCGGGCGACGACGCGTCGAGGACGAGATCGCGCCAAGCGACCGTTCCCTGCGGCCCCGTCGTCAGCGATGCAGAGACGGTGTTCGGGATGCGCAGACGCGCGCTCTCGATCCGTCCGATGTCGAGCGCCGGCGTCGGATCGATCTCGACGACGACGTTTCCGAAGAACGAGTAGGCCTGAAGCGTTCCCTGCAGCGGCCCGAGGTTGCTCGTGGCCGTCCAGGTCACGGACATCCCGGTTGAGGGATTCACCTCGAAGATGCGAATCAGTTGGGCAGAGGCGGGCGCGGAGGCGCCAATGACGAACGCGGCGACGGCGGCCGCGCGACAGGTTGCGTGATGCATGTCGATCGCTGAAGGCAGTCGGGAAGGAGCGCCAGGGATCGGCGGAACTACGCCCGCGGCCGCACGCGGTTTCCGGCATGACCGAAACGGAACGTTCGCCCGGGCCGACCCGCTCTTCCAGAGAGCGACCGGTCAGTTCCTGTAGCTCTGCAGCGGCGCGGGAATCCGCCCTGCGCGTCGCGAGAAGAGGTCGCAGCCGAACTTGCCGGGGTCCTGCACGATCGCGGTCCCGAGCAGCCCGCCCCAGTCGTGCGTCTCGCCCGGCCCCTTGCCGGGAACGGGGATCGCGCGCACGGCGGTCGTCTTCTGGTTGACCATCCCGATCGCCATCTCGTCCGCGATGATGCCGGTCAGCGTCGCAACGCTCGTGTTCCCGGGCAGCGCGACCATGTCGAGCCCGACGGAGCAGACCGTCGTCATCGCCTCGAGCTTCGCGAGCGAGAGCGCGTCGTGGGCGACCGCGTCGATCATCCCCGCGTCCTCCGACACGGGAATGAACGCGCCGGAGAGCCCGCCGACGCTCGAGGACGCCATCGCACCGCCCTTCTTCACGGCGTCCGTGAGGAGCGCGAGCGCCGCGGTCGAGCCGGGTGCGCCCGTGCGCTCGACGCCGATCAGCTCGAGGATGTCCGCGACCGAGTCCCCCACCGCGGGCGTCGGCGCCAGCGACACGTCGACGATGCCGAACACGGTCCCGAGACGCCGCGCGGCCTCGCGCCCGACGAGTTCGCCCATCCGCGTGATCTTGAACGCGGTGCGCTTGATCGTCTCGGCGACGGCGAGGAGATCGGCGTCCGGTCCGAGGCGCTCCAGCGCCGAGCGGACGACGCCCGGGCCGGAGACGCCGACGTTCAGCACCGTCTCCGGCTCGCCGATCCCGATGTGCGCGCCGGCGATGAACGGGTTGTCCTCGACCGGGTTCGACTTTTGTTGAACACCGTTCAAAATTCTTGCTCATCTACTCGTTTAAGCAAGTTTACTCCTGTCAAATAGCCTTCTCCCGTCTCGAAAATGTCTTCTAACAAAGACTATTCTTCT
>JBCCSK010000596.1:0-2121 GCA_039200205.1 Planctomycetota bacterium | reverse complement strand
GCTCGCTCGCGCCGCAGGGCTGCGCTCGCGTTCGGTCGCGTGGCCAGCGCGCGCTCGTACCAGCCGGACCCGAAGCGCGTCCGCTCGGACGCCGCGACGTGGTTCGACCGGCACCACCCGAAGCGCTCGCGGCCGACGCCTCGCGACGGCGACGGCGCTCCGGAGCGTCCGACGCGGTCGGAGCTCGCAGACGTCGAACCGTCGCCCCGCGCGGTGGCTGCGGTCACCCGACTCCGTGACGCCTCGCGGTCCGGGAGCTCGGGAGCCACCGAGCCGGCCGAAGGCTCGCGCGTGCGCGACTGACGACGCCGAGCGGGGCCGCAGGCATGCGTCCGCGGCCCCGCTCACTTTCCCTCTCTCCGTCGCAAGGACACCATCCGATGCAGAACAACAACCTCCCCCTCGCAGCCGCGACGGCCTCCGACCACGAGTCGTTCGAGGCGGCCGTCGGTCGACTCGCCAGCATGATCGGCGAGTGTGCGTACGCCCTGCTCATCCCACTGGCCTGGATCGCGGTCGCGCTCGTGATCGCAGCCGTCCTGACGCGCCTCGCGCCCTTCTTCGTCAGCAGGAAGCGCCGCGCGCGCTGGTCCGGATCGGCCCGCTTCGTCGCCGAGCTCTCGTTCATGGTCGGATTCGCGGGCACGCTCGTCGGCGTGATCGGCGCGACCGAGAACCTGGGCCTCGTGACCCAGCACGGCTACGAGATCATCGGGCCGGACATCGCGTTCGCGCTGGGCACCACCAACGTCGGGCTCATGGTCTCGATGATCGCGCTGGTCGCCAAGACGATCCTCGGACCGGAGTCGCAGGATGAGTAGGACCCTCGACTTCGGCCGCGTCGGCGAGCTCTACCTGATCCTCTGGGTCGTCTTCTTCGTCGGCGCGCTCAACGCCGCCGAGCAGACGCTCCGCGACCTCGAACTCGTTCGAGCGTCGGGAAGCGAGGAGGGCCTCCAGAGCCTCGATCCTCCCCATCGGCTCGTCGTCGGTCCCCAGGGGACGCTCGAGCTCGACGGTGACGAGGTCGCTCTTGCCGCCCTCGAGGATCGCCTGGATCCACACCGTCCGGTCGCGATCTTCTGCGAGCTCCCGCCGGCGCTGCGCGGGGCGTTCGAGCAGCTCTACGCAGCGCAGACGCCCGTCCTTCTCGGTGTCGACGGCGACCCGCCCCCGGGTTCGGCTTCGACACGAACGCAACCACGATGACCTCGAACTGAGGTAGGCCCATGCTCCGACTCATCCCGCACCCGTTCCTCGCCTTCGGCCTCGTCGTCTCCGCGCTCCTCCTGAACGCGGTGCGAGCGCCGATCGACGAGCCGGCCGTACCACCCGACGATCCGCCGGCGCCGGAAGAAGAGCCGGCGGTCGATGACGCCCGTTCGCCGGAGCGTCTCCTCCAGGCGATTCTCGCCAAGCTCCCTGAGCCTGAGCCGGAGCCGGAGCCCGAGCCCGAACCGGAGCAGGAGGTCGACCTGACGGCGCAGAACGCGACGCCAGAGGAGATCGATGCCCCGGAGACGCCCATCGACGGCGCCGTCGACCAGGACGAGCCCCAGCGACCGCCGACGGACGTCGTCGAGTCGGCGGTCGACGTCGGGCCCGGTGCTGCGAACGGCGAACCCGGCCCTCCGTCGGACGCGCGAGACGAGGCTCCGAGGTACCCCCGCCTGGAGCTCGACGCGACGTGGGACGAAGTGCTCGCCTTCGCCGCGTCGACCGGCAGCCAGGTCACCGCCTACGACATCCAGTCGAGCGCCTACAACGCGGAGCTCGACCCGACGAACGGCGTGCGGCGCGCGTACCGCCCCTCGCCTCGGATCAGTCGCATGGGCATCCAGGTCACCGGCTACCGCGATGCGCTCCTTCAACCGGGCGAGGTCCCGCTGCTGATGCTCACGACCGAGTGCTTCGAGGTGCTCCGCCGCATGCAGCTGGTGGCGTGCGAGGCGGCCGGCCGTGACCCCGGTCCCGGCGTGACGACGAAGGTCAAGCTGCGCGCCGATCGCGCGGATCCCTTCGTGATCGACGTTCTCGACTGACGCACGGGCCCTGAGGTCCAACGTGCGACCCGTCGCCCCGCCGTCCGCCGGGGGACGGGTGTCGCGGTGTGGGGACCGC
>JBCCSK010000595.1:0-2144 GCA_039200205.1 Planctomycetota bacterium | reverse complement strand
TGACGCTGGAAGAGCTCGTAGCTCGACGTGCAGACGACGCGCACGTTCGGGCCCTCGGCGGACTCGAGGCGCGGCAGGAGCTCGATCATGGACTCCATCGTCGAGGTGCCCTCGACGATCACCGTGCCGCCCTTCGGCCGGTTCGGGTCGTAGTCACGGACGACGTACGCGCCGCGCGCGGCAGCGAGGTGCGTCGGGATCCCGAGCGCCGCGCGGTCGGGCGACACGACGCCGGGCCGCGTCAAGTGCAGCGCGATGATCGGCGCGTCGGTCTTGAGCGCCGCGGCCAGCGCCGGCGCGACCTCGTTGTGCTCCCACGGACGCAGGTTGATCACGTGTCCGGTCGGGAACAGCTGCGTGACGACGGGCGAGAAGATGCCGAAGTGGGTGCGGCTGTCCTCGGCCGTCTCGGGTCCCGAGTGGCCCGCGACCCAGATCACCTTGCCGACCTTCAGCTCGCAGTCCTGGGCGAGCTGGCTGAAGAGCCGCATCAGGCCGTACTTGAGGTACGAGAAGCTCCCGTACGTCGAGCACGCGCCCCAGTAGCCGAGGAACGCGTCCTCCGGCGTCGGGCTCATGTTGACGCTCGCCGCGCCGCACACGAGGCCAGAGTTCGTGAACTCGGTGATCTGCTGGGGGAGGAGCGAGCCGCCCGGGTTCGAGTCGCGCTCGTACCAGCCGAAGTTCGGCATGTCGCCGAAGTTCTTGGCGAAGCCGCTGATCGCGGTCGAGTCGGCGAGGTCCGCCGAGCACGCGAGCACGAGCGGACGGCCCATTCGCTCCTTCGCGAGGCTGTTGACCCACGCGCCGAACTTGGCGAAGCCGTCCTTGTTCGCAGCCTTCTTGCCGGGCTCGACGAAGAGCGCGTCCGGAAGCTCGTCGAGCCAGCCGCGGTCCTCGTGCATGTTGCGCGACGGGTCGAGCATGAGGCCCTTCGGATGCTCCGGGAGCGAGTCGCCGATCCCCACGAGCGTGTCGGCCAGGTACTCGGCGAGCCCCTCGGTGTCGCGCAGCACGCTGAACACGGTCTCGAACCAGCTGCGCGTCTGCTCGCGGCAGCCGTCCTCACCCGGGTCGTTCGTGTCGCCGTGGCCCTCGAACGTCACGCCGTACTTCTTCGCGAACTCCTCGCGGCAGGCCCAGAACGCCTCCGAGTTGCGCCCGTGCGCCTTGCCGTGCGAGGCGGCGTCGTACACGCCGTAGCCGCGCCCCTTGCGGGTCTTGAACCAGACGCAGCCCGGCCGTCCGTGCGTTTCCTCGGCGTGGACGATCTCCAGGAGCGCGCGGGTGACCTGCTCGTAGTCGTGGCCGTCCTCGGCGCCGGCGACGCGCCAGCCGTAGGACTCGAACCACTCCTTCGGCGTCCCGTGGGCGACCTCGCTGTTGGCGAACGAGTCGATCCCGTGGTCGTTCCAGTCGAACAGGTAGACGAGGTTGTCGAGGCCCAGGCCGTAGGCCGAGTTCTTGACCTCGTGGTGGGCGCCCGCCGTGTGGCCGCCCTCGCCCTCGCAGGCGAAGACCTTGGTGTCTGACCCGGCGTGCTTGAGCGCCATCGCCTCGCCGAGGGCGGCGGGGGCGCCGTGGCCGCTCGGGCCGGTGTTGAACTTGAAGAAGAGCGTCTTGCCCTCCATCTCGGCGTGACCCGGCAGGTGCCCGTTGTGGCGCAGCCACAGGAGGTCCTCCCAGGTCAGCATCCGCTCCTCGGCGTTCGGGACGAGGTAGCGCGCGTCGCCGGTCCGCTCGTGCGCGATCCGCAGCGCCTCGCTGTAGACGGCGAGCATCGCGTACGTGCCGGGGTTGCAGTGGCCCGCGACGAGCACGTAGCGGTCGCCGAACGGGTGTCCCGGGTTCCGCACGTCCCAGCGCATGCCGGCCCCGAGCGTCGTCGCGACCATGAACGGGACCTTCGAGCGCGAGCCGCCGGGGTGGCCGCTCTGCCGCAAGTTCAGCATCAGGTCGATCGACTGATCGATGAGGTCGCCGACGATCTCCCACTTGCCGAAGTGGGGGCGGAGGTCGTCGAGGGACGGGCGGGTGTGGGTCGTCGTCGTCGTCATCGGGTCGTCGAGGGCTCGGCTGGGGGACGCGAGCGCGCGATCCTACCCGCCGCCCCAAGCGAGAGGGGCCCCAACCCCCCCCGGCGG
>JBCCSK010000594.1:0-2175 GCA_039200205.1 Planctomycetota bacterium | reverse complement strand
GCTGGCGCCGCGGGAGGTCGCGCGCGCTCCAAACCGGGTTTGGGTCGCTCACCCCGCCGCCGCACGTTCCGAGCCGGGCTGGCGTCGCTCGCGCTATCTTGCGGCGATGAGCCGCCGCCTCCACGGACTCGCCCAGTCCGAGATTCGGGCCATGACGCGCGCCGCCGACGCAACGGGCGCGATCAACCTCGGCCAGGGCATCTGCGATCTCCCGACCCCGCCGCCGGTCGCCGACGCCGCCGTCCAGGCGATCCGCGATCGCAAGAGCACCTACACCTACGCCGAGGGCGACGCCGACCTCCGCCGGAAGATCGCGGCCAAGCTCGCGCGGGTGAACGGCATTCAGGCCGACCCCGACGCCGAGATCGTCGTCACCTCCGGATCGGCGGCCGCGTTCACCTGCGTGCTGCACGGGCTCTTCGATCCCGGCGATGAGCTCCTCGTGCCCGAGCCGTACTACGGCTACCACGTCGCGGCCGCGAAGATCGCGGGGGTCGTCCCGGCCTTCGTCGGTCTTGCTGCGCCCGACTTCGAGCTGACCGAGGAGCGCCTGCGCGCCTCTATCACGGAGCGCTCCCGCGGGATCGTCCTCTGCACGCCGTCCAATCCCTCCGGGCGCATGCTGACCCGCGAGGAGATCGCGACGGTCGCGCGCGTCGCCGAGGAGCACGACCTGCTCGTCATCACCGATGAGATCTACGAGTCGATCACCTACGACGGCCGCGAGCATGTCTCGCCCGCGTCGACGTCGCCGGAGCTCGCCGCGCGCACGGTGACGATCCTCGGGCTCTCGAAGACGTTCTCGATCACCGGCTGGCGGCTCGGCTACGCCGTCGCGCCCGCTCCGCTCGCGGAGGCCCTGCGGCTCGTCCACGACGTCTTCTACATCTGCGCTCCGACCCCGCTCCAGCACGGCGTCGCCGCCGGGTTCGACCTGGACGACGCGTTCTTCGAGGACATGCGCCGCGACTACGCGGCCAAGCGCGAGATGACGATCGCCGCCCTGCGCGACGCGCGCCTCGACCCGATCGTGCCCGAGGGCGCCTACTACGTCCTTGCGGACGTCTCCGGCATGGGGGAGGCGACCGCCCGGGACGCCGCGATGCGGCTCGTCCACGAGGCCGGCGTGGCGTCGGTGCCCGGCAGCGCATTCTTCTCCGGGACGGCCGGCGAGACCGGCGAGGGCCTCGTCCGATTCTGCTTCGCCAAGGAGATGGACGTCCTCGCGGAGGCCTGCGATCGCCTTCGCGCCTGGGCCGGCGCACCTGCGACGCGTTAGAGTCAGAGGCGATGCCCGAGCCCGCTCTCCGGCCCAAGCACAAGCTCCGCGTTCCCCGGCCGCGGCGGGGGCCGCTCCGCGTGCTCGTCGGCACCCGCAAGGGCGCCTTCGCGATCGACGGGGACGAGGCCCGGGGCCGCTTCGAGGTCCACCGCCCCTGGCACCTCGGCTGGACCTGCTTCCACCTCGTCGCCGATCCGCGCCGCAAGGGGACGCTGCTCGCCGCCGTGCGCGACCACGACGGCTGGCCGACGATCGTGATCTCTGAGGACGAAGGCGAGCGCTGGGAGGAGGCGGCCGAGCCGCCGCGCTTCGGCAAGGCCGTCGGCGGCTCGGCGTTCGATCGCCACGTCGATCACGTCTTCTGGCTGTCGCCGGGGCGCGCCTTCGAGCCCGGGACGTGGTACTGCGGGACGTCGCCTCAGGGGCTCTTCCGCTCCCTCGACGGCGGACGGACGTGGCGTGCGATCGAGGGGCTGCACGGTCACGATGAATTCGATGCCTGGACCGCACTCGACCGCGACCGCACGCCGGACGGGCCCAAGCTCCACTCGATCCTCCCCGATCCGCGCGACGCCGACCGGATGGTCGTCGCGATGTCGAGCGGCGGCGTCCTCGAGACGTTGGACGGCGGAGCGACCTGGGCGCGGCTCGACGGCGGACTCGCAGGCGACGAAGCGCGCGATCCGCACTGCGTCGTCGCGGCGCCGACCAACCCGGACCGGCTCTGGATGCAGAGTCACTTCGGCGTCTACCGCATGGACCGTGACGAGGGCGGCGGCGCGTGGCGCCGGACCGGACCGCGCGACGGCGACGGTGCGTTCGACGACGCGGGCTTCCCGATCGCCGTCCATCCCCACGACCCCGACGTCGCGTGGATCGTGCCCATGGACGGG
>JBCCSK010000593.1:0-2202 GCA_039200205.1 Planctomycetota bacterium | reverse complement strand
GTACCGCGTGCTCGTCGCGAAGCAGCGCTGGGACCTGGGCCGCGACGTCGTCGTCGGCGGGCCGCTGCCGGTGCACGAGGTGATCGAGAACGGAGACACAGAGCTCGGCAAGAGCGGACTCGTGTTCACCGACGGGCGGGTGTGGCTCAACTGGACGCGAGAATGAGCGTGACGTAGCCGGCTTCGGCGGGTCCTCCGCTCCAGAGGACCCGCCATGCTCACACTCCCCCTGCTGCTGCTGGCACAGGCGCCCTGCGCGCCGCGTGCCGTCGTCCCGACGTCCGTTCCCGTCCGCGAGACCTTCGGACGCGTCATGGATGTGGACCGAGGCCGTCTCATGGCCTCGAACCAGGCCTCGGACCTGTCGGGTGAGTTGGCCGTCTTCGAGCGCGACCCTGCGAGCGGGGACTGGACCGAGGTCGCGACCGTGGACCTCGCCGGCCACGGGATCGAGGACGTCACGTCGCTCTCGCTGTCGGGCGGCCGCGCGGTCGTCGTGTCGCGTGGTTCCTCTGTGCCGAGCCGGTGGACGGTACATGGGCTACGCAGGAACCCTGGGGCCGGGAGCTGGACCGTCGAGGGCACGGTCGACCCGGACCTGACGAACGAGACGGACATGCCGGTCGCCCGCGTCATCGGAGACCGCTTGTTCGTGGGTCGGCCGGACGCGTTCGGCCCCTTCAGCGAGTACGGACGCGTCGACATCTACGAGCGCAACGCGACCGATACCGGCTGGATCGAGACGGACTCGATCGCGAACCCGGACTCGGTCCCCTTCGACGACTTCGGAGCCTCGGTCGACTTCGACGGCAGGCTGCTCGTGGTCGGCAACCTGAGGGGCAACGGGCTCCGCGGCCGCGTCGATGCATTCCGCCTCGAGACCAGCGGAGTGTGGACCTTCCTCGGGAGCTACCTCCCCACGCTCCCGACGCCCTTCCCGGTCGGCGCCTCGGTCGCGATCCAGGGGGACACCGTCGTCACCGGCGGGACGGGCGCGGGCGGGGTCAAGGTGCTGCGCTTCATCCCGTCGACGACGTCGTGGATCGAGGTGCAGGAGCTGCGGCCGCTCACGATCGACTCTGGAGCTCAGGTCGGATCGCGGCTGGCGTTCGAGAACGGCTATCTGATCGCGGCGTCCGACGCCGACGTCTTCGGAGCGGATGGTGTCGCCTTCGTGTATCGCCTCGACCCGCTCACGAACCTCTTCCGACTGGAGCGACAGATCGCCGGCGTGCTGTCAGCGCCGCCCTTCCAGGGACGGGACCTCAGCCAAAGCGTCGCGGTGGACGGCAACCTGCTGTTCCTCGGCATGAGCATGCCGAACCAGATCGGCGTGTCGCCGGTGGGCACGATCGACTGCGACCTCGACGGAAACGCCGACTCGTGCGAGATCCTGCTCGGCCAGGAGTTCGACTCGAACGCGAACGGTCTCCCCGACCCGTGCGAGGAGACAGGCTCGCGGTACTGCTCGCCGGCGACGCCGAACTCGAGCGGCGCGCCGGGGCGGATGGCGGTCTTCGGGCCGCCTCGTACCGCGCTCCTCAGCATCGATCTGTTCGCCGACGATCTGCCCCCGATGTCGCCCGGGTTCTTCGTCGCGTCGCGCTCGAACCAGGTCGTCGCCAACCCCGCCGTCTGGACCGGCGACCTGTGCATCTGGGGCTCGCCCATCTCACGCAGAATCGGAGGCACGCGGATCGCAGGCGACGACGGGCGCTCGTTCGTGCGCTACAACCGGCCGGCGCTCCCGGCCCCCGACGGCGGAGGCCTCGTGCCGATCCTCCCGGGAGAGACGTGGCACTTCCAGTACTGGTACCGCGACGCCGGCGCGGCGCTGCCCTCGAGCTTCACTGACGCGGTGTCCGTCACGTTTACACTCTTCTGAGCCTACCGCGCGACTTCCGCCGTGCGAGCGCCGTCGGAGTCGCGCGGCGGCCAGTCGCCCAGGAACAGCGCGACCACGTACGCCGGACCGACGAGGAGCTGGAGCAGGTTGTCCTTGAACGCCGGCGCGCGGCGCTCGAAGCGCGCGTGCCCGATGAGCTGCAGGACCCACGCGAGGACCGCGACGACGATCACGGCGGAGCGCGGCACCTCGCGGCCGAGCCACAGGCAGCCGACGGCGAACGGGACGATGAAGAGCGCGTAGCGCGGCGATACGGCGAGGTACCAGGCACCCGCCAGGACGATGAGCACGACGCC
>JBCCSK010000592.1:0-2202 GCA_039200205.1 Planctomycetota bacterium | reverse complement strand
GCCGAGGAGGCGGCGCGCGACGCCGAGCAGCGGGCGCTGCTCGGCTTGGACAGCATCACCGATGAAGTGCTGTCCCTCATGATCAACGAGGGCCAGGCCACGTACGAGGGCGAGGGCTACGAGCGCGTGATGCTCCACGCCGTTCTCGGCATGTGCTACCTGACGCGCGGCGACCCGTACGAGGTGCTCGTCGAGGCGCGGCGGGTGGACGAGCTGCTCACCGGCGAGCAGCAGCTCTACGAGACCGAGTACCGCGCAGGCGGGATCGGGCACCTGCTCTCCGCGATCGCGTACGAGCTGGTCGGGAAGCCCGACGAGGCGTACATCGACTACCTCCGGATGTACGAGAAGGGCCTGGGCGAGGACCTCGTCGAGTCCGCTCTCCTGAGGCTCTCGCGCACGCTCGGGCGGACGGACGAGCTGGAGCACTGGCGGGCCCAGTTCGGCGCCGAGAGCGGTGAGGTTCCTTCCCGCGACGCGCCGAGCATCGTGCTCCTCGGTGGGCTCGGCATGGGGCCTGCCAAGAACGAGGCCCGGATCGACATCCCGATCGACGGCGGCATCTTCTCCTGGGCGATTCCGCAGATGGGGACGGGGTGGTCGCCGACCCAGGGGCTGGAGCTCGTCTTCCCGGACCACGGCGTTCGCCTGCGGTCGTCGCTCGTCGAGGACGTCGCCACCGTCGCGCGAAAGAACCTCGCGGACCGCATCGGCTGGCTCGCGGCGCGTTCTGCCGCCCGCGGCCTGCTGAAGCGCGAGCTCGCGCGGAATCTGAAGGACGACGAGGACACCGAGTGGCTCGGCTACGCGCTCGAGATCTTCAACATCGCGACCGAGCGCGCCGACCTGCGTGCCTGGCGCACGCTTCCGCAGAAGTGGGTCGGAGCCCGGGCGTTCCTGCCGATCGACGAGCCCGTCGCGATCGAGCTCGCGATGGACGACGGCCAGACCGTCTCGCTCGGCACCTACCGCCTGCAGCCGGGCGAGACGATGTTCGTCATCGCACGCGCGCTCGGCAGCGGACTCCACGCACACGTCGTCGGCGGCGAGGTCCTCGGTGAGGACCCGATCGCCACGTCGACTCCGTCCATTCCATCCGACCCTCAGCCCCTCTTGCCGGGGCCGACACCATGAAGATCCTGCGCACCGCCCTCACGACCACCCTCGTCCTCGCCGCGTTCGGCTGCAGCTCGACGAGCTACGAAGACCCCGACAAGGTCGAGACCGTCAACGCGGACTGGGGGTCGACGGACCTGCAGACGTTCGCCGACTACATGACCGAGTCGCTGGTCGAGTCCTCCGGGCTCACCTACATGGACTCGGAGTCGAAGGGCGCCGACAA
Organism: Planctomycetota bacterium; assembly: GCA_039200205.1. Taxonomy (GTDB): domain Bacteria; phylum Planctomycetota; class UBA1135; order UBA1135; genus Saltatorellus. The sequence goes on along the minus strand of JBCCSK010000592.1, from coordinate 860 downwards.
GCGGATCATCGTCGCGTTCGGCGGCATCCAGAACGAAACGCGCGAGCACATCAACACCGACATGATCTCGCGCCGCATCCAGTCGAACCTGCTCGAGACCGGCAAGTTCCGCTTCGTCGCGCGCAAGGAGGCGGCGGGACAGGACGAGATCGGTGACGAGATTCGCTTCCAGCAGGGGACCGGTCGCGTCGACCCGGCGACAGCGAAGGCGTTCGGTCAGCTGGGCGCCGAGGTCCTGATCTACGGTGCGCTGTCGGACATCTCGAAGGGGACGCCGCGGTCGTTCGAGAGCGGCGGATCGAAGTCCCGGGACGTTTACTACCAGTTCTACATGTCGGCCGTGAACATCGAGACCGGCGAGATCCTCTGGGCCAAGGAAGAGGACATCCGGAAGGAGCAGACGATCGGCCTGTTCGGGCGCGGCTGATCCCGGGTCCCAGCGCGGGACTCCCCCCCGGTCCGCCGCCGGTGGATTCCCGGTGTTTCGGGAGGGGTCGCGTTCGGTCGCGCGTCCATGGCGGCTGAGTGGAGTGCGCGGGGAAGTGGAGAGCCTTCGCGCGAAGCAGGACAGTGGAGAGAAGTCGGACCAGGCGCAAAGCCCGGTTCGCACCGAAGTCGCCGGCTTCCGTGGTCAAACCACGGGGGCCGGGCTTCATTTTCGGGGAGGATCCGCGCCGTCCGAGTGATGTCCGGCGTTCGACGGACGTCAACCCGGCGTTTCCTGCCCGTTGGATTCGGGCCTCTCTACCGCCCCTCGCGGACCGTCAGAGCGCGGGCAGCAATCGCTGAAGCTTGCGCTGCCCACGCCCGGATGACGGCTCTGGCGCCGCAGAGGATCAAAGCGCGCGCCCCACCAGGGG
>JBCCSK010000591.1:0-2257 GCA_039200205.1 Planctomycetota bacterium | reverse complement strand
GTCGACCGCCAGGTCGGGATCGTGCTCGACGCGCTGGAGGAGACGGGGCTGGCCGACTCCACGATCGTCGTCGTGTGGGGCGACCACGGCTGGCACCTCGGCGACTCCGGGATCTGGGGCAAGCACACGCTCTTCGACCGCTCGCTCCGGAGCGCGCTGATGGTGCGCGCGCCGGGCGTGACGCGCCCCGGGTCACGCACGTCGTCGCTCGTCGCGACGCTCGACCTCTACCCCACGCTCATCGACCTCTGCGGCCTGGACGACCGGCGGACGTCGCACCCGCTCGACGGCGTCTCCCTGCGGCCGCTCCTCGACGGATCCCGGGCCTCCGTCCGCGACGCCGTGACGGCGCGCTGGGGGAAGGCGGCGACGGTGCGGACCGCGACCCATCGGCTCCTCGTGCGCCGGCGCGAAGGCGGGTGGCGCGACGTCCGGCTCTATCGCGTCGCCGACGGTCCCGATCCCGTCACGGACCGTGCCGGCGACGAGCCCGAGACCGTCGCCGCGCTCCTGGAGCGGCTCGGGCGTTGAGAGCTGCCCGCGCTCTTCTATGAGAGGGTCCTTCTCCGTCAAGCGCCTTGGCGCGTGTTTCCGGGGTGAGGTCTGGCGTCGCTCTCTTCTATCCGCACTCTGGTTCGCCCGGCTTCGGGGCGGGTGCATGTTGGGGTCCGTCCAGGTGGACGCTGCCATCTCAGCGACGGACTCGCGGTCCGAGAGCGTGTCGCAGTCGTCCGACCCGGGCGGTTTGCCATTCCTCGCCGGAGCAGCGCTTCGGCGCGTTCGTGTTGGGGCTCCGTTCGCGCTCAGGCGCCGATTCCGCGCATCGGCTCGTACTCCTCCTCGCTGATCCAGATCCGGTGCATCAGGATCGCCAGCTTCCGTGCGACGGCCGTTGCGGCGCGTTTTCTGGCCGCCTTGCCGCCGCGCTCACAAAGCCGCAGTCCGAATCGTCGTAGCGCGCAGTCCTTTCCGAACGGGCCGAGCAGGTGTTGCGCGCACTGGATCAAGATTCTGCGGAGGTACGTGTCCCCCGTCTTGCTGATCGAGAGCTGCGGGCTCTGATCCCCCGACTCCTCGATCCGCGGAACGAGTCCGAGCCAGGGGCCCACGGCTCTGCTCCTGCGAAAGCGTCTGGGATCGTCGACGGTGAGCACGAACGCGACCGAGGTCAGCGGGCCGACACTCCCGATCTTCATGAGTCTCGCTGCGGCAGGGTAGGTCGTCCGCGCGAGCTCGGAGATCTGGCGGTCGAACGCCCGGATCTTCCACTCGATCTCCGCCAGCGTGTCGAGGATCGGCTCCAGCGCGGGCTTCAGGGCTTCGGTGACGTACTCGCCGGCCACGCGGTGGAACGTCCCCGTCCCGCACGAAGGGACCTTGATGGCGATCGTCTTCAGAGTGCCGCGCACGTGCTGGATCAGCGCAGTTCGCGTCCGAACGAGCAAGTCCCGCGCGCGCACGAGAGCGAGGTGCGCCTGCGCAGCCTCTCCTCGATGAGTGACCTCGCCGAGTAGCTCGGGCATTCCCTGGAGCAGGCGCGCGAGGGTCTCCGCATCTCTCCGGTCGGTCTTTCGCCCGCCCTTCGTGATCTGGCGGACCTTCCGAGAATCCGCCACCAGCACGTCGTGGCCGCAGTCTCGCAGTAGCGATGACATCCACCGAGACTGCGAACCCACCTCGAGCACGATCTTCGCGCTCGTGCGCCCGGTGAACTCATCGAGCAGCGCTTCGCGGCTGGTCTTCAGCCTCTTGCGCTCGACCACGGATCGCTCCGAGTTGAGCACGCAAAGGTGGGTCACGCGGTCACCGACGTCGAGGCCGATGAAGAGGGTCTGGTCGAACGTCACGGTAGAATGAGGCATGGGTCGATCTCCTTGGCCCTCGAGGCCGTATTGCGTTGCAGGCCATCTTGGCACTGCGTCGGAGATCGACCCTCTCATCCCATCTCAGCGGGGCTCGACCGTCAGCTCGACGCTCGACTCGATCTCGGAGACGGTCGTGTACTCCAGTCCGTAGACACCCTCGTCGGAGTCGACGGACTCGATCTCGGTGGTCTCCGTCGAGGTCTCGGTCTGGAACCGCAGGACGACGAGCCGACCGTTCGCGACGTCCCAGAGGCACTCCCCCTCGGACTCGACGGTCATCGACGTCGCCTCCTCGACCGAGAGCTCCACGCCGTCGATCTCGGAAGACGACTCGGTCTCCGAGCTCGTCTCGATCTCGACGACGATCGAGATCACCGCGACCTCGACTCCGT
>JBCCSK010000590.1:0-2259 GCA_039200205.1 Planctomycetota bacterium | reverse complement strand
GAGGCCGAGCTACGTGAGAAGCTCAGCCGCCTCCGGCGCGAATCGTGGCTCGTCACGAAGCGGCGCAGGTTCCTCAACCTGCACCTCGCGCTCTACGCGGCGTGGCGAAACTGGGTGCGACCACGGACGAACCGCGACGAGCGAAGCCCGGCGATGATCCTCGGGTACGCGACGCGGCGCCTGAGTCACGAAGAGGTCGTCGGGTGGCGGCAGGACTGGGGGCTGCTGAGTCCCAGCCCCTTCGCGGCTGGGCGGCGCGCCATCGGCGAGGCGGCCTGATCCTGCCGCTGTTCGCGTGGGCAAACACTGCCTACGCGAACTGCGCACCCGGGTTCGCGGGTGCGCCGGCAAGGTCGGCTCACGGCCTGGGCAGCAGAATCGGAGACTGCTCCCCAGGCCGCGAGACCGCATTAAACCCATCCACTTCAAGTCGCTACCGTCTGGGGAGGCCCGTACGCCTGCCTCCCCCACCGCTCGACCCCATGAAGCTGATCATCAAGCTCCTCGTTCTCCTCGCCCTGGCGCTCCTCGCGCTCGGCATCGCCGGATTCGTACTCGTCCCGCCCGCGGCCAAGGCGGCCGTGGAAAAGGGATCGATGCACGCCTTCGGCGTCCCCGCGACGCTCGGCAGCATCTCGGCGTCGCCCGGGCTCTCCGAGACGAGCGTCGGCTTCAAGGAGTACAGTCTTTCGAGCCCCGACGGCTTCGAGGAGCCGCTCCTCTCGATCGGCCGCTTCCAGCTCGGCGTCGGCACGACCTCGCTCCTCGGCCAGCCGAAGGAGGTCGACACGCTCATCCTCGAGGACGTCGTGCTGACCCTGACCCAGAAGGGAACGTCGAACAACCTGGTTCCGGTCCTCCGACACCTCCGCGAGTCGCAGTCGAAGGGCGGCGGGACGGCCGAGCCCGAAGAAGCGCCCAAGGACGAGTCCGCGGCGACCGAGCCCGGCCCGCGCCTGCGCGTGGGCACCGTCCGATTCGCCGGGATCGCGGCCCGGTTCCAGCTCGACGGGATCGTCGGGCTCGATCCGATCGACGAGCGCTTCGAAGGTCCCCCCTACGAGCGCGACTGGTCCGACCTGACCGGAGAGGACGGCAAGACGGTGGCCGAGATCTCCGGTCTGATCGTCGAAGACCTGAAGTCCCAGGCCTTCGTCGCGGCCGAGGAGTACGTGCCCGCCGAAGTCCTCACGGCCCTGCGCGGAACCCTCGACGGCGGACTCGAGGGCGGACTCGACGCAGCCGGCGCCGCGCTTCGTTCCAGCGTCGAGGGCGAGCTCCAGGAGCAGGTCGACAAGGCCCGCGACGAGGCGAAGTCGAAGCTCGACGAGGCCCTGGAGGGCATCGACGACGACGTGAAGAAGGGCCTCGACGGACTCCTTCGCGGGGGGGGCTGATCCGCGCGACTCGGGCGTCAGTCGAGCGCGCCGACCACCTGCGGAACGTCGAGGAGGAGCTCGCCCGGGTCTCCCTCCTCGGCGTACGCACCGAGTCGCCAGATCTGGCGCCGGTAGTTCCGGACGTCGACGAGGGAGAGCGTCTGGACGACGCGAACGGTCGCGATCTGCTCGGTGACTCGCGCGGGGTGCCGCAGCGCGTCGGCGAGGCGCTCTTCCGCGTTGTCGCGTCGCTCTTGGGGATCGAGGCGCGCTTCCGCCCTCTGCACATCGAACGCGGCACGCGCGCCGTCGACGTCCGCACGAACGACGAGCCAAGCCGCGCTCTTGACGCGCGAACGAATGGCCTTCTCGCGCCTCGTTCGGGCCCGACCGGCGAGCTCTTCCTCCGCCGCTGCACCTTCGACGTCGAGGACGCCGGAGCGCGACACGCCGTCGATCATCAGCTCGCGTCCGCCCATCCGACGCCACCAGCGCTCGAACTTCGAGCGCAGAGCGATCGCCGGCAGGACCGAGACGCGCGGGAGTCCGTACTCGATGGCGTCGGCCGTCGCCTCGACGAGGACGTCCCCGCCGAAGAGCCCGGCCCGGAGCCCGTCCTCGTCGCTCTGCACGAGAAGGACCAGCGCGCGCAGGGACTCGGGATCGGCGCGGAGATCCTGGCCGAGCCGTTCGCCGAGGCGGTCGAGGAGTCCGTCCTCGGCGGCGCGCTCGACGCGCTCGAGGTTGCGTGCCGCACGCGTCTCGAGCGAGGCCACGAGATCGAGGAACTCCGGCGCCGCGCGCAGGAACTCAGCGTCCCGCTCCGCGGCCGAGCCGCGGCCCCCCGAGCGCCCCCCCACGGGCGCCCCCCCATGGGGGG
>JBCCSK010000589.1:0-2270 GCA_039200205.1 Planctomycetota bacterium | reverse complement strand
GTCGCGGGCGTCGGCCTCCTCCTGCTCTGGGTCGGCTCGATCATCCTGCGCACGGCGGCGGTCGAGCGGACGTCGACGCTGCCCTCCGTCGAGGTCGTGCAGCTCGTGCTCCTCGGCTACGTCGTCTTCATCGCGTTCAGCAGCACGTCGCTGCGCGGCGTCTACCTCCCGCGCGCGGAGCTCGAGCGACTCTTCGCGGCACCCGTGACGCTGTCCGCGCTCGTCCGCTACAGGATGCTCGTCACGGTCGCCCAGACCCTGCCGTTCGCCGCGCTGATGTCGCTGTTCATCGCGCCGCGCCTCGCGTCGTTCGGCGTGACCTTCGCGGCGCTGGCGCTCTTCGCGCCCTCCGCCGCGATCCTCGGGCAGGGGCTCTCCCTCGCGTTCGCTCGCACCGGCTCCGCGCTCGATCGACTGTTCGCGAGGATCCCACCGTCCTTGCTGCGGGTCGTCGGCGGCGCGGGTGCTGCGGCGCTCGTGATCGTCCTCGCGTTCGGCCCCGGGATCGACACGCCCCAGGGTCGAGCCCGCGCGGAGCGCGAGCGGGTGGCGCGCGAGTACGTCCAGGACCGCAGCAAGTCAGGCGGCGGATCCGCCTTTGCGGAGCCGCCGGAGCTCGCGAGGCTCGGCGACCGCGTCGACGCGGTCGCCACCCATCCCGCGGTCCGCGTCGCGTCGGCGCCGCTCAGGCCCTGGGCCGAGGCGCTCGTCGCCCCCCTCGCTCGCGGCCGCGTCGCCGTGGCTCGCGCTCTCGTTCCTCCTGGCCCTCCTGCTCCACGAGGCGGTCGCCCGGATGCCGGTCGACTTCCGCGAGGCGTCGCTGCGCGGCGCGATCGAGGTCGAGCGTCGCCTCGCTCGCGTTCGCCAGGGGCACGGCGGCGTCGGCGCCTTTGGCACGAGTCGCCGCGCGAGCGGCTGGCGCGTCCCCTGGCTCTTCGGACGGAGCCCGTTCGGTGCGGTCGTGTGGCTGCGCACGGCGATGCTCGTCCGACAGGCCCGCGGCACGCTCCTCGTCGTCGCCGCGGTCGCGACGCTGGGCGTCGTCCTCGGAACGCGCGTTCTCGACGACCCTGGGATCGGCACCGCGATCGTCGCGGTGCTCGGCGTCGTCTACCTCGGGAGCGGGATGCGCGTCGACTTCCGCGCGGACCTCGATCGGATGGACGCGCTCAAGGCCTGGCCGCTCGAGCCGCGCTCGGCCTTCGTCGCGACCGTTCTGCCCGGCGTGCTCATCACGTCCTGCGTGGTCCTGGTCGTGCTCCTCGTGCGCGCGCTGATCCTGCGTCAGATCACCCCCGACCTCGCCTGGTACCCGATCGGCGTTCCTGCCATCGCCTACGTGTGGCTGAGCGTCGACAACGCCGTGTTCCTGCTGTTCCCGGTGCGCTTCACGCCCGGACAGGGGAGCGCGATCCAGCACATGGGGCGCGGCTTCCTTCTCGTGATGTTCCGCGGACTGCTGCTGTTCGGGGCCCTCGTCCTCGCCGGCGGCGGGGCGGCCGCCGTCCACTTCCTGGTGATGGAGAGAGCTCCCTCGCTCCAGGGCTGGGCAGCTGCGTTCGCGGTCGCCTGGGCCGCGCTTGTGGGCGCCGGGCTCCTCTACCTCGTCACCGCCTTCGGGGCGTGGGCGCTGCGCCGCTTCGACGTCAGTCGGATTCCCGCCGGGACGGCCTGACCCCGAGCGCGTCGAGCGCGGCGCCGAGGTGGGGGAGGATCGCGTCGGCCGTCGCCGCGTTGTGGAAGCCCGCGAAGTCGACGGGCGTCTCCGCATCGATCGGGAACGCGAGCGCGTCGCCGTCGAGTCGAACGACGGCGCAGCCCGCCTCCTGCGCGACGAGCGCGGCGCCCGCCATGTCGTAGGGCTTCGCCGTCTGCGTCGCGACTCCGGTCCGCTCGCCGACGGTCGTTCGGGCGTCGACGATCGCGCGGTAGTGACCGAGTGCGAGCAGCGCGAGCTGACCGGCGCTCGAGATGTACTGGTCGTCGAAGAGCGTCGACGGGTCGATGCTCGGCTCCGCGTCGCCGAGTCGCCGAACGACGTCGCTGCAGAGCGTCTGGACGACCGGGCGCGATGCGGGGTGGTAGCCGAAGAAGGGGAAGTACCCGCGGTCGAGGCGCCGCTCTTCGTCCGAGCGGAGCGCGCCCTCGCGAACGATCGCGTCCGTCCCGAGGTCGCGCAGTCGAACCCGCGCACCGCCGCCTCGGGATCCGTCGAGCTCGCGAGCGAGCGCCCCGCGGGTGTCCGGGATCTCGGTCAAGAGTCCGTAGGT
>JBCCSK010000588.1:0-2273 GCA_039200205.1 Planctomycetota bacterium | reverse complement strand
GGCGGGTCGCCGTCGATGGAACCGAAGTTCCCCTGGCCGTCGACGAGCGGGTAGCGCAGCGAGAAGTCCTGCGCCATCCGCACCAGCGTCGGGTAGATCACCGACTCGCCGTGCGGGTGGTAGTTCCCCGACGTGTCACCCGCGACCTTGGCGCACTTCCTGTACTTCGCACGAGGCGAGAGGTTCAGGTCGTTCATCGCGACGAGGATGCGTCGCTGGGAGGGCTTGAGCCCGTCGCGCACGTCCGGGAGCGCGCGCGCGTGGATCACCGAGAGGGCGTACGTGAGGTACGACTCCTTCATCTCGCGCTCGATCGCGCGCGGAGTCGTGTTGCCGCCGAAGTTCGGTGCTTCGGTGTCCGTCATGGAGGTGGGCCGCAGGGGGTGGGAACCCGGCCGGGGTGGGCGGGCGGAGCCCGTCGAAGCGACCCATTATCGGGGCCCGGACGTCGCGCGGCCAGCGCTCCTCGGGCAATCCGCAGCACCGTCAGACAAGCCGGAGCGCCTGAACGGCGAGGTCCGCCGGGCGCAGCAGTCCGAGCTCGGTCGCGAAGCCGTCGACGAGCTCCTGGGGGACGATCTCGTAGGACTGCGACTGGACGTCGACGCCGGACGGCGCGCCCTCCCAGAGGTGCCAGGGCTCGTTCGCCGCCCACTCCGGGCAGGCGAGCTCGCCGCCCGGGACCAGCTTGTCGCTGGTCGCGAGGACGATGCGCTGGACGTCGAGCTCGCCGGCGCTCTCCAGGAGCGCGCGGGCGCCAATCCGACCGAGGAATCCGCGCGCCCCGATCGCCTCCGTGCCGATCCAGACGCGATCCGCCGCGCGGACGGCGTCCTGGAGCGCTGCGTCGTACACGAACCTGACCGTGATGCCGCCGGCGGCGAGGCGTCGGGCGAGGCGGCGACCGCCGAGGTCGGGACCGCCCTCCGAGACGACGGCGGTCGGCGCCAGCCCGCGCGCCCGGGCCAGCTCCAGCCCCCGCGCGACCGTCTCGGACCAGCCGTGGACGACGACGATCTCTCCAGGCTCCAGCGCGAGGGGCCCCTCCAAGAGTGGAGCAGCGCAGGCGGAGCGATCCGGGAGCCGCAGGGCGGGCGGCTCGAGAGCGCCGTTCCACTCGGGTCCGGCGATGGTCTCGGGCGTCTCGGTCCACGCGGCGCACTCGGTCGCCAGCGCCTCGCGACGCTCGGGCCCTTCGCCGGCGGGCTCTTCAGCGACCGCCCCCAGGGCCGCGAGGAGGCCTGCGACCGGCCCGCGCCAGCCGTGGGCCGCCGCGACGCCCTCGAGACCCGCGAAGAGCGCCTCGCGCACGCCGTCGTCGCCGCACTCCTCCTCGCACAGCCACGCGTGGCATTCGCGGGCGGTCCGGCGCGCGACCTCGTCGCCGCCGAGCCCGCGGTCGTCGGCGATCGACGCGAGGCGCTCGGCGAGCGATTCGTCCGGAGCGGGGGTCGCGACACCCGCGGACGGCGGCGTCCATTCGAACGTCGAGAGGGAGGCGTCTGCGTCGTCCATGGAGCGCGATTCTTCAGCCCGCGAAAGGCCGCAGCAAGACCAATCCGAGGGGCCCGCGTCCGCTCGCCGCGAGCGCGCGAACGCGCCGCCTGTCACACTCTCCGCCATGAACTCCGACGACGCGAGCTCACCCGACGAGATCGGAGCCGCCCTCGGTCGCGTGCCGAGCGGCCTCTTCATCGTGACGACGCGCGACGAGGAGGACCGTCCGCTCGGCTTCCTCGGCTCGTTCGTCCAACAGGTCGCGATCGAACCGCCGACCGTCTGCGTCGCCGTGGCCCCCGAGCGCGAGCACCTCGCCGCGATCCGGCGCCGGGGCGTGTTCGCGCTGTCGGTACTCGGCGAGGGCGACCGCGGTCTGATGAAGCCGTTCTTCAAGAAGCCCGAGGACGGCTCGCCGTTCGACGACGTCGAGGTCGAGTCCGCGCCGAACGGATCGCCCGTGCTCGGGAAGTCGCTTTCGTGGCTGGAGTGCCGCGTCACCGGCGAGCACGACGCCGGCGATCACATCGTCGTGTTCGGGACGGTCGAGTCGGGCGCCAAGCGCCGCGACGGCGAGCCGCTCGTGCACACGCGCCGCAGCGGCCTGCGATACTCCTGAATCCTTAGGCGCCGTCGAGCGCCACGCGCACGACCGGCTCCCTGTCGGGGCCGAGGCGGTCGTGGGCGCGCTCCAGGCCGCCCTCGTCGTCGTCGCGCGCGCTCTCGAGAGCGGCCGCGACCCCGCGCGCCTCCTCGCCGCGCTGCGCGGCGTCGAG
>JBCCSK010000587.1:0-2288 GCA_039200205.1 Planctomycetota bacterium | reverse complement strand
GCGCGCCCGCCGCCTCGACCTCGAGCGCGGCGTCTCGCAGCACCTTGGCGTTGGCGAAGACGAACGCGACGACGAGCAGCGCGAACGTCCCGTGGATGAGCAGCGCGGCGACCTCTCCGTGGTGGCGGAGCCAGGCCCCCATCGCGATCTGGAGGTAGACGGCGACCGCGACGATCGGCCCGAGCGCGTAGAGCGCGCGCGCGTGCTTCGAAGGCGTCGGGCGGGTGCGCTCCCACGTCCGGCTCGCGACGACCGCGAGCGCGACGATGAGCGCGACCACGCCCTGCGCCATGACGCCGTGCAGGAAGGCGAGATTCTGACTGTCGCTGAGGACGCGCGTCCCGCCGACGAGGCCCTGGATCGACACGGCGGTGAGCGTCGCCCACGCCAGCAGGGTCAGGCCGGTCCGGGCGCGGTAGATGTGGCAAGAAAGCACGACGCAGATCGCGACGAGCCCGAGCGCGGAGCCCCAGACGCGATGGACGTGCTCCAGCGTGACGCCGTACCCCTCGGCGAGCATGTCGCTGTACGGGTAGGTCCACATGTTCTGCGAGAACGTCGCCGGCCAGTCGGGCACGGCCATGCCGACGCGGTAGGTCGTCACGCCGCTCCCGATCAGGAGGATGACCGCGGCGAAGCCGACGAGCACGCGGCTCGTGCCGCGCGGCCCGAGGAACAGCAGCGGGATCGGCAGCAGCGGCTGCCACACGAGCTGCGGATCGCGCGACCAGGCGAGCGGAACGCCGATGAGGCACAGCGCGAGGAGCGCGTTCCGAAGGCGGATGCGGGGCGCGGACGACGCACGACGGGCGTCGTCGGGCATCGCGTCGGGGATCGAGTCGGCGGGGGTGGTCGAGACCATGGGTCGGTCGGTGCGGCGGGCCCCTCTGCGAATGGGGTCGCCTGCTGTCCCGGCATTCGTAGCTCACGGCGAGCGGAGGCGTCACCCGCGATCGATCGCAGATTCGGGCGCCGGACGAGAAAGTTCGGGGCGAAGAGGATACGGCGCCAATCCGCGCGCTGCGAGGCGGATGCGGGATGCGCCGCGCTGCCCCGCGGCGTTGCGTCCCGCGCGCGGCGTCCTACGATCGCCGCGACCCGATCCCCCGTCTCCCGAGGCCCCCGTGAACACCAGTCCCCTCCGCCCGACCCACGAGGCCGCCGGCGCCCGCGTGCAGCCCGAAGAAGCCGGCGGTGAGGTGATCACGTACGGCGACGTCCCCGCCGAGTACGCGGCCGGTGAGAGCGACGGCGCCCTGCTCCTCGACCGAACGACGCGCGGGCTCGTCTCGATCTCGGGAAGCGACGCGACCGACTTCCTGCACCGCATCCTCGCGAACGAGATCAAGAGCCTCACGCCGGGGACGGGGAACCGGAACCTCCTCCTGACCGGCAAGGGCAAGGTCGCGCACGTGTTCGACCTCGCGAGCCTCGGCGAGGGCTACCTCCTCTCGACCGAGCCCGGCGGCGCCGCGACGCTCATCGAGGCCCTCGACATCTACCTGTTCACCGAGGACCTCGAGATCCGAGACGAGACGGAGGCGCACGCTCCGCTCGAGCTCGTCGGGCCGAAGGCGCAGGCGATCCTCGCGTCGGCGCTCGAGGGCGGGCCGCAGGAGCGCGGCGACGACCACGCGTTCCACCTCGCGCAGTTCGCCGGCGGGCCCGTACGCGTCACGCCGCTCCAGGTCGCGGGTCGACCCGGCTGGCGGGTCGAGGCCGAGCCGTCCAAGGTCGCGGAGCTCTGGACCGCGCTCGTCGAGGCCGGCGCGCAGCCGGGCGGGCTCGTCGCTTTCGACAGCCTGCGCGCCGACACCGTGACCGCCGCCGTGGGCCGTGACGTCACGGACGAGGTGTACCCCCAGGAGGCGCGCCTCGACGACGCGTTCTCGCTGACCAAGGGCTGCTACATCGGCCAGGAGGTCGTCGCGAAGATCGACACCTACGGCGGCCTGAACAAGCAGCTGTTCCGCCTGCGCGTCTCGAACGGCGATCCGATCGCGCCTGGGACGCGCCTGCTTCGCGAGATCGACGGCGAGCTCCGCGATCTCGGCGTCGTGACGACCTGGGCCTACTCTTTCCCCGACGACGCGGGCGTCGTGCTGGGCTACGTGAAGCGCAAGCACCAGGAGCCCGGCACGGAGTTCCGGCTGGGCGACACCGACGCTACGGCCGTCCTCGTCCCGTGACGACCGCGGACGAGGACGACCCCAACGAGCCGCCCGAGCTCTTCCGCACCCGGCCCGGCGACGAGATCGTCGAGCCGCTCTTCGGCGCGCTGCGCGGCG
>JBCCSK010000586.1:0-2301 GCA_039200205.1 Planctomycetota bacterium | reverse complement strand
GATCCGAGAGACCTTCGGCAGCGACGAGGTCGAACTCGTGCTCGACGGCGGAGCCAGCTCGCTCGGCCAGTCCTCGACGGTCGCCGCCGTCGGCCCGGGTCGCTTCGAGGTCCTCCGCGAGGGCATCGTGAGCGCGGACGAGCTCGAGCGAACGGCCGGACTGAGCCTCCTCTTCGTCTGCACGGGCAACACGTGCCGCAGCCCCATGGCCGAGGCGCTCGCGCGGGCTGCGCTCCGCGAGGCGCTCGAGACCGAGGACGAGCGGACCTTCGGCTTCGACGTCGCGTCGGCCGGCGTGTTCGCGTCCCCGGGAGCCCCTGCGTCGAGCCCGTCGGTCGAGGTCCTCGCCGAGCGCGGGATCGACCTCTCGTCCCATGCGTCCAGCCCGGCGATCGACCGCGACGTGCTCGCGCGCGACCACGTGTACTGCATGACCGCCGGTCACCGCGACGCGCTGCTCGCGACGCTCCCGCCCGCGGCCGCATCGCGCATCGAGCTGCTCGACCCCGAGGGCGGCGACGTCCCCGATCCGTTCGGCGCGCCGACCGAGGTCTACCGCGAGACCGCGAACGCGATCGAGGGCTTCATCCGCGCGCGCCTCGGCGAGTGGGTCTGATCACTGGGGTCCAGTCTCGCGCTGGACGCCGCCGACCCCGACGACCCTCTCCTTCACGGTGGCGTTCCCGTAGACGTGGACGTCGCCCGCGCCGATGACCTCGGTGCGCAGCGTCTCCGTGGCGTGGACCCACGCGTTCCCGGCACCCGCCGAGGAGTGTTCGACGTCGCGCGCGACGACGCCCTCGAAGTGGAGGTCGCAGGCGCCCGCCTGGCGGAGCACGAGGCGATCGACCTCGCCGGACGCCTGGACGTCGACCGCGCCCGCGGCGTCGATCACGACCGGCTGATCCGACTCGACGCCCGTGCCGAGACCGACGACCCGCACGTTCCCCGCGCCGGAGACACCGAGGCCGACGAGGCGCGTCGCGTGGATCTCGACGTTCGGATTGGGCTCGAGCTGGACGCCATCGCGCGTCCTGATCACGAGCTTGGACTTCTCGACGACGGTCTCGACGAGCTCGATCAGGTCGCTCGCGCCCTCGATCCAGACGATCGTGTCCACGTCCGCGGGCGAGCCTCCGTCGCGGGCGGCGACCTCGATCGAAGCGTCGAGCTCGCCGGCGAGGGCGATCGAGTCGGTCGCGCGCAGGACGCGACGCTCCTGGACGATCTCTCCGGTGCCGCGCACGACGGTCGGTCCGCCGAAGCAGCCGAGCGCGGGCAGGCTGGCTGCGAGAAGAACGGCGGCGTGACGCGCGCGCATGATCACGAGCTCCCCGCGACGAGGACGGCGTGCGCCTCGTCGGCGTCGACGGTCGCGATCAGCTTCTGACGCACGCTGTCCTTCGTGAGGACGCGCGCGATGTCGGCCAGCGTCCGGATGTGCAGGAGCTTCTGGTTCTTCGGGATCACGAGCAGGACGACGACGCGCGCCGGCTGACCGTCGATCGACTCGAACTCGAGCCCCTCGTCGCGGCGGACGACGCCCATCGCTCCGACGATCTCGGAGATGTCCTCCACGGCCGCGTGGGGAATCGCGACGCCTTGCTCCATGCCGGTCGACATCGAGCGCTCGCGGGCGAGGACCGCTTCGCGGACGGGCTCCTCCAGCTCGGCGTCGAGGCGGCCGCAATGGACGAGGTGCTCCACGAGCTGGTGGATCGCCTCCCACTTGTCGACGGGATCGAAGCCCAGCACGACGTCGGCGGGGCTGAGCAGCTCGCTCGCTCTCATGGCGACGAGGATAGCGGCGCTTCGTCGGCCGGACGCGTCGAAAGCAGACGTCGCGCGAAGAGGACTGCGACGAGCGCGCCGCCGACGAGCAGCTCGGCGCACTGGAGCGTGGGCGGGAAGCGATCGGTCGCAGCGACGCCGTACGGAAGGAGCGGCGCGAGCGCACCGGGGACGAGCCCGAGGACGATGCCGCCCGCGCCCATCGCCGCGGTCGCCAGGACGAGGCCGATCGGTGCGCGCCCGCGCGCACGGCTGACCGGGCCGGCGGGGGCCCGCGAGAAGAAGGTCGCGACGACGAAGGGCAGCACGGCCAGCGCCGCGATCGGCGCCGCGAGAAGCGTCAGGGCGAGAGCGGCCGAGCCCTCGCCCTCGGCGGCGAGAGCGCCGATCGAACGGGCGCGCGCCTCGTACGCCAGGTGACCGGGCGCCGCCGCCAGCCCGAGCGCGGAGAGTGCCGAGAAAGCGAAGAGCGAGGGGTGGACCCGGGCGAGCCCGCGCGGGCCGAGGCCG
>JBCCSK010000585.1:0-2321 GCA_039200205.1 Planctomycetota bacterium | reverse complement strand
CGCGCGCTCCAAACCGGGTTAGGGCCGCACACCCCCTCCGCGGACGCTCCAAGCCGGTGGGTTGCGGTCGCTCGCCGCTTCGGCGATACCGTGGCCGGCAGCCATGGTCTCGAACGCCCCGCTCGTCGTCTTTCGCATCCTCTTCGGCCTCATCATGGTGGCCGAGTCGTTCGGAGCCATCGCCCTCGGATGGGTCGGGCGGGTCTTCGTCGAGCCGCGCCTCACGTTTCCGCACATCGGCTTCGAGTGGCTGCGCTTCCTCTCGGGGCCGAAGATGTACGCGTACTTCGCGGCGATGGGGGCGTGCGCCCTCGGCGCTGCGCTCGGCTGGCGGTATCGGCTGACGTCGACGGGGCTCGCAGTGCTCTGGACCGGCGCCTACTTCGCGCAGAAGACCCACTACAACAACCACTACTACCTCGCCGTCCTCGTCTGCTGGGCGATGGCGCTGCTCCCGGCGCACCGTCGCTCATCGCTCGACGTTCGCGCCGGCCGGGTCGAGCGGACCGAGACCTGCGCGGCGTGGATCCCGTTCTTCTTTCGCCTCCAGCTCGCGATCGTCTTCATCTACGCCGCGATCGCGAAGCTCTACCCCGACTGGTTCAACGGGAACTACCTGGGCACGAACCTCGGTCGCAAGGCCGATCGCTGGTTGATCGGCCCGCTCCTCGCGGAGCCCTGGTTCCAGTCCGTCGTCGCCTACACCGCGGTCTTCTTCGACGCGCTCGTCATCCCGGCCCTGTGGTGGAAGAAGACGCGGGTCGCCGCCTACATCGGGCTGATCGGGTTCAACCTCTTCAACAGCTACGTCTTCCTGATCGGCGTCTTCCCGTACATGGTGCTGGCGTTCGGGGTGTTCTTCTTCGAAGCCTCGACCGTCGAGCGCCTCTTCCGCTGGATCCCTGGCCTGACCTCGGGCGGGTCGACGCCGGAAGCTCGGCCAACCGCCGCATCGACGGCGACTCCGGCCCTCACGCGGTTCGCGCTCGTCGCGTACTTCGCCGTCCAGATCCTCCTTCCGCTGCGTCACCACCTCATCGACAGCGACGTCACGTGGACCGAGGAGGGGCATCGCATGGCGTGGCGCATGATGCTGCGAACGAAGTCGGGCACGATCCTCCTCGCCGCGCACGACCCTGCGTCGGGGACGAAGGAGATCATTCCGCTGGCCGACTGGGTGACCTCGCGTCAGCTCTCGCGCGTCGCCACCCGACCGGAGTTCCTCTACCAGCTCGTCCAGGTGCTGCGCGACGACTACGCGGAGCAGGGGATGCCCGACGTCGAGATTCGGGCGTTCCACAGCGCCGTGTCGCTCAACGGCACGAAGGCGGCGCCTCTCATCGACAGCGGCGTCGATCTCGCGCGCGTGCGCTGGAATTGGTTCGGCCACGACGACTGGGTCCTCGACCGCGCCGAGTCCTGACGGCCGGCGCTACTCCAGCGCAGCGAGCTCGTCGCCCCAGTCGCCGCCGAGGATCGGGTAGCGGCACCAGGTCTTCGGATCGAGGTTCTCGTCGTCGAGGTGGAACGAGGGGGCGATCCGCTCGCGCTTCCACTGGTTGCGCACCCAGAGCTGGAAGAAGCGGTGGACCCACGCGATGAGGTCCTCGCGCGGGTACTCGGGGAAGCGGCCGCCCAGCGAGTCGAGCACGGCCTGCGGCGCGAGGCGATCGCGGATGTAGAGCTCCTCGATCGCGTCCAGCACCGCGTACGGCATCAGGTCCTCCTCGTCCCGCTGCTCGGCGTGCGGGGGCCGGAGCTCTGCCGTCGGCCGCTGGGCCGTGATCACCTGGAGGGCGGGCAGCGGCGCGAGCCCGCGTGGGCCCGTGGACTCCATCCACCGGAGCCACGCGAGGACGAAGCTCTTGTCGACGCCCGAGATCGGCGCGAGCCCGCCGCTCGTGTCGCCGTCCATCGTCGTGTAACCGACCGCGGCCTCCGAGCGGTTGCTCGTCGACAGGAGGATCGCGCCGCGCTCGTTCGCGAGGCCCCAGATCGAGGGACTGCGGATCCTGGCCTGGAGATTCTGGAGCGTCAGGTCGTCGCGCTCCCAGTCGAGCTCGCGCCCGAGTGCGGCCTCGAGGGCGCCGCGGTAGGCCTCCAGCATCGGCTGCACGTCGATGACGAAGTACCGGGCCCCGAGCGTCTCGGCGACGGTCTCGGCCGCGTTGCGCGTGACGTCGCCGCTGTTCTCGGTCGGCTGGTAGGCGCACGTCAGGACCTGCTCGACGAGCGGGAGGTCGGGGTCGATCCCGAGGCGCTCGGCGAAGCGTGCGACGCCGAGCTCCGCGGTCCCGAGCGCGACCATCTGGGCGACGAGG
>JBCCSK010000584.1:0-2346 GCA_039200205.1 Planctomycetota bacterium | reverse complement strand
GCCGCGGGCGCTCCAAGCCAGTGGGTTACGGTCGCTCGCGTGCTCCGCTCAGAACGCCCAGCCGATACCGAGCGTCCCGACGAGCCCGGTGATGTCCGTCGAGCCACCGAACGGCCGATCGACCTCGGTGCTCTCGTACATCAGGCGCGCCGACAGGAACAGGTGGTCGGTGATGTCGAGGATCGCACCGCCACCGATCTGCCAGCCGAAGTAATCCTCTTCCTCGAAGCCGTTGTCGAGGTCGAGGCCGTACCGAACGTTGCCCTCGATGAACGGGTGGACGCGCCACAGCTCGAAGAAGCGCCGACGCAGGCCGATGACGAGCTCGGGCGCATCCTCGTCCTCGAACTCGCGCGTCTCGACGCCGCCGAGGATGTCCAGGATCGGCGTCATGAACGCCGCGTGCAGCCCGTAGCCGTTGAGGTCGACCTCGTCCGTGTCGAAGTTGCCGTCGTCGATGTCGTCGATGTCCGCGTCGTCGAGGACGAGCGCGCGGGCCTCGAGCGAGAGGATCCCGCTCGACATCGACTGGCAGGAGGCGAGTGCGAAGAGGGCGAGAATCGGCATCAGCGGGGCGATCTTCATGGACAGAGTTCGCCGTGCCGACGTCCAGAATGCAAGAACGTCGGCGCCCGCGGCCTTCATAGGCGAAACAGAGCGCCCTCGGCCAGGACGTGGGCGCCCGCACGCCGAACCGCGGCGGCGGCCTCGCTCTCCGGGTTGGCCGCGGGGTTCGAGTGGTTCAGGTGGGTGAACCAGACCTTGTCCCGCTCCTCGGCCGGCAGTGGCTCGATGCGCTCCAGCGTCTCGACGATGAACGGATGGGGGATCTCCGCCATCTCGCGGCCGGGGATCTCGTCGGGACCGAAGAACGTGCCGTCGACCAGCGCGAGATCGACCTGCCCGAGCACGTCCTCCAGCGGCCGGTCCCAGCGCTCCCACTTGTCGATGTCGGGCAGGTAGAGCGCGGCTTTCTCCGGCCCGCGCACGAGGAACGCGACGGCGTCGCTGAACTCGGCGCGGTGCGGCACCGACAGCGCCGTGACGGAGAGGTCGGGCGCGAGCTCGCGCGTCTCGCCGGGGCGAAGGACCTCGGGCTCCGCGTACCCGCCGTCGAACAGGAGGCTCCACGGCCCGTTCGCGCCGAGGAAGGTCGTCATCCGGCTCGTCCCGACGAGCGTGATCCGCGCCGATCCATACGCCTCCCGACCGAGCTGGAGCAGTCCCGTGTAGTGCCCGAGGTGCGCGTGCGTCAGGAAGATGCCGTCGAAGAGCGCCGGGCGCCCTCGCGCGTCGTCCGGCGGCCCGCCGTGCCCGCGCGCACGCTCGACCTGCTCCCCGAGGTCGGGCGTCGCGTCGAACAGCCACCGCCGCCCGTCGCGCGGATCGACGAGCAGGAGGCTCGTGACCAGCCGCCGCAGCGAGGGGTCCTCGCGCGCCGCGACGCAGCACGCCTTCGCGCAGCCGATCTGGGGCAGCCCACCGTCCTGCGCAGTTCCGAGGACCACGAGGTACGGGACCTCCGGCAGCGCGTCGGGCTCCGAACCCGGCGCGCAGCCGGCGGCGAGCATCGCGGAGAGGAGTACGCTTCGCACGTCCCACCGATCGTACGAGCGCGCGCACCCCGATGGACTCCGACCCCAGGATCGAGACGACCCTCCGCCGCGGGTCCGAGCTGTGGCGCGACTTCTGCGCGCGCCGCGCAAGCGAGTTCCACCGCGTCATCCCCGCCGATCACGCGCTCGCGATCGACGCGCTGACCGCCCAGCGCGACCGCGCGAACACATTCCTCGAGCTCGGCTCGGCGACCGGCGTGATCACGATCCTCGCCGACCTGCTCGGCTTCGAGGCGCACGGCATCGAGATCGAGCCGGAGCTGGTCGAGACCGCCGAGTCGCTCGCCGAGGAGGTCGGGTCGAGCGCCGAGTTCTGCCTCGGGAGCTTCGTGCCGGAGGCCTACCGGGACCAGGTCGAGCTCCTGGAGAGCGACTACCTGACGCCGACCGAAGGCGCCGACGCCTACGCGGAGATGGGGATGGAGATCGCCGACTTCGACCTCGTCTACGCCTACCCGTGGCCGGGGGAGGAGGACTGGCTGATCGAGATGGTGCGGCGCTTCGGCGGGCCGAGGACCACTCTCATGATCTACACGGTGCGCGACGGGTTCGAAGTGCTCTGACCGTTCGCGATGTGCTGGAGGCGGCACCCGGATTCGAACCGGGGAATAATGGATTTGCATTCTATGCACTGGGTCAATGTGGGCGATATGCCGAGCCACTATGCCGGTAAGACCGATGGAGTCAATCGCCTAGGCTCCTTTATGGGGGTGATGGGGCAAAGTGAAAT
>JBCCSK010000583.1:0-2348 GCA_039200205.1 Planctomycetota bacterium | reverse complement strand
TCGCCCGGTTCTCGCACCGCCTCGCTGTCGCATTCGGGGCACCGGTGCGGCATCCGGAACGGTATCGCCTCCCGGGGTCGTTTGCTCAGGTCAACATCCGCCACTTTGGGGATCACGTCACCGGCGCGGTAGACCTGCACCCAGTCGCCGATCCGGATGTCCTTGCCTGCGCGGATCTCCTCGCCCTTGTTGTCGCGCCCGGCGATGTAATCCTCGTTGTGCAGCGTCGCGTTGGAGACCACGACACCGCCTCTCGAGCGCGTGCTGCTCGATATCACCGACCTGGACGTCTAGCCCGGCCTCGGACAGGCGTCTCGTCCCGGGGCGAGACGCCGGCCCGGGCGATGGTCTCCGAACGGGTTCAAGAGCGGATTGACGGGGGTCGATAACCCTCGAAGCCCCACCTTCCCGGTCCCCCGTAGGCCGGCCCGCGGGGCTCCGCGGCCTTGAAGTACACGCAGAGACTCGACCACGCCCGGCTCGCAGAGGTGCTCCACGAGCGCGGTCTCGCGAACCTGGACTCGATTCGTGAGCTCCTCCAGCTCAGTCAGGACGGCGGAATGGCGTTCTGCGAGGCGATCGTCACGTCGAACCTCGTGTCGGACTGGGACCTCTCCAAGGTCGTCTGCGAGGTCTTCCAGCTCCCGTTCCTGCCCGTCGACCTCGTTCAGCCGAATCCCAAGGCTCTCGAGGGGATCAACAGGGAGTACTTCGCCAAGCACCAGCTCGTCCCGATCGACGTGTTCGGACAGGTCCTGACCGTGGCCATGCCTGGACTCGTCTCGGCCGAGGTTCTCGCGGAGGCTGCGACGGCGGCTGACAAGATCCTCCTGCCGCTGGTCGGCACCGTCGAGTCGAACCGTCGCTGGGTCAACGATCACCTGATGGCGACGGAGCCCGAGCCCGAGCGCGCGGGTGGATGGGGGTCGCTCTTCGACGAGGCCGATGCCGAGGTGCAGGCCGGCCTCACTCCCGACGGCGTCGAGGATGCGGATGCAGGGCTCGGGATCCTCGACGATCCGACGCTCGATGCTCCGCTGGAGGCCGTCGAGGAATCGCTCGACGTGGACCTCGGCGCGCTCGAGGACATCCCCGACGAGGCCTACCCGGCTCCGCCGGCAGGCGGCTCGTCGCTCTCGCCGCTGCCGCCGATGCCCGACTTCGAGGCGGACTCGCGCGAAGCGAGCTGAACGGGTCAGCGACTCGGTGGGCGCCAGTCGCCGCCGAGTCGATCGACGAGCGCTCGGTCCGAGAGTCGAGGCGCGAGGATCGAGAGGATCCCGAGCAGGCGCCACTTCCAGCGCAGCGACCGCTCTGGCCGCGGGTTCCTGTCGAGGCGCAGAACTTCCCGCGCAACGTCGATCGCCGGACTCGCGCGCGCGAGGTCGGGATCGGGCAGGTCCTCGGGATCGATCTGATTTTGGAAGAACCCCGTCGCCGTGAGAGCGGGGTTCAACGTGACGACGGCGATCCTCTCGTCCGCCCATTCCACGCGCAGCGCCTCGCCGATCGAACACACCGCGGCCTTGCTCGCCGCGTAGCCGGCCTGGCCGGGAATGCCCCGCCGTCCGACGACGCTGGAGACGTTGACCACGACGGGAGACTCGCCGGCGCAGAGGAGCGGATAGGCCGCCTTGCACGTCAGCAGGAGAGCGAAGACGTTCGTGTCGAACACCCGCCGAAGCGCCGCAGGATCGACGTCCCGGACGCGAGCGCGGTAGCCGATCCCGGCGTTGTTGACGAGCAGGTCGAGGCCGCCGAACTCGGCGCGCAGTCGTTCGACCGCTTCCTCGATCGCGTCGAAGTCGGTCAGGTCGCAGGGCAGGACGAGGTGCTCGGCGCCATCGCGCGCGGGCAGCTCGCTCACGATCGCATCGAGCCGCTCGCGGCGACGGGCCAGGAGTGCCACCCGGTAGCCCTCCTCCGCGAGGAGTCGCGTCACCGCTTCCCCGATGCCGGACGAGGCTCCCGTGACCAGAGCGCGACGGCCCGTCAACGGATCATGCGCACGTCGCGGAGGGCGCGATTCCAGCGCTCGACCTCGCGCTCGATCCGAGCGACCTGGCGATCGTTCGGATAGGCCTCCTGGATGTCGAGCAGCCAGGGGCTGACCTTCTCGAACGCCGTGTCGAGCTTGGCCTTGGCGATCGCGCCCTTGAGCTTGTACGTCTCGTCGTCGCCGTTGTCGCGCGCGTCCGTCGCCTCCTTCGCGAGCGCGAGACCTTCGGCAGCAATGGCCTTGGCCTCGACGTAGAGCGGCGTTCCCGAGAGTCCAGCCGGCGCCGAGTCGACCAGATTCGGACGCGTGCCGGCGGCCCCGCCCGGACTGTTGTCGATGTCGGCGAACG
>JBCCSK010000582.1:0-2352 GCA_039200205.1 Planctomycetota bacterium | reverse complement strand
GCGCTCGGCGCGCTCGCCGGACTCTCGCTGTGGTTCCACTACGGGCTCGCGGTGTGGCTCGCGGCGATGCTCCTCGTCGAGCTGTGTCGCGATCGCGCCGCCTGGTTCCGGCCCTCGATGGGCGTACGTGTCGCCGGGCTCATCGCCGGACTCCTTCCGTGGTGGATCTACAACGCGACGCACGACTGGCTGGGACTCGGCGTCTACGGCAAGTCCGCGGCCGGACACTTCCAGACGGGCGGCGAGGCCGTGACCGAGACGTTCACGCGACTCGTCACGCACTTCCTCCCGCACTCGCTCTACCTGCCGGAGATGGGCGGCGTCGGGCCGATTCTCGAGGGCGTGCTCTTCGTCTGCGCGCTCGCCGCGTGGGGGATCGTGTCCTTCGGCGCGGTGCGTGCTCTTGCTCGCGAGCGCAGCGTCCGCCCCGAGCTCGTGCTCGCGCTCTACCCGCCGATCTGGACCGTCCTCTACACCTTCGGGACGTTCCACGGCCAGGACTGGTGGGTCAGCGGCTACCGCTACATGCTCCCGCTGCACCCGATCGCGTGGATCTCGTCGGGAATCGTGCTCGCGCGAGCGGCGGCGACGGCGCGGATCGCGGTCGTCGCGTCGCTCCTGGCGCTGTTCTCGATCACGACCGCGACCTACCTGCGGCCCGACCACGTCCGCATCAACGCGACCGCTCCCGGTCACAACACCGAGAGCATCGGACGGTTCCTCTTCCTGCGCGCCGGAGAGGATCCCGAGAGGCTCCTGGGCGCCGTCGACAGGCTGGTCGACACGCGCGACCCGCTGACGGCGGACGTCGTCCTCTTCACGCTCGGCAACTGCCTGCTCTTTGGCGCGACCGTCGTGCCGCCCCCGAAGATCCAGGATCCCGAGCGGCGCGCCGCGATCGAGGCGACTGCGCGGAATCACCGCGAGTCGCTGCGCATTCTCGAAGATGCCGTGGAGTCTCGATTCAAGCCGTACTTCTCGGAGCTCCGGAAGGACGAGAGGGCGTACAAGTGGCCCGATCGCCGCCGGTTCTGGGAGCAGTGGGACCGGCGCGGGGAGCCCCGGCCCTCGGGGGCTTACGCCCACTGACCGCGAGGCTCGGATACGCTTGGGCGGACCGCAGACCGTTGAGACGTAGAGACAGCGACCGACCGCTATGGAACAGGTGACGGAGGACGCGTCGAAGCCCCGGAAGATCGGGCTTCGCTCGAGGCTCCACTACTCGATCTATTCGAGGCCCGCGGGCTTCCGCCTCCTGCAGGCGCAGCGCCGCGTGGCGCGGCCCGTCGAGCTGCGCAAGCGCAGGCGCGCGGGCGAGGAGCTGAAGGCGCGGCTCCCGAACGCGCCGCAGATCGACCCCGAGCTGGGCTACCGCTGGATCGAACCCGGCGAGCTGCCCGGGATCGACGACATCGTCCGCTCGTGCAGCGAGGTCGTGCAGGGGGCGCGCCCGCACGTCGACCGGCTGATCGACGCGGTGCCCGGTCGCTTCCGCATCGCCTTCGACTTCCTCGGGGACGACACCGTCGCCGAGCGGCCCGAGCTCGTCGACGCGATGGTGTCCGACGAGCTCCTGACGTGCGCCTCCGAGTACCTCGGCGGCGTTCCGGTGCTCCGCCGCGTCGCGATCGGGTACTCGCCCGGTCAGGCCGACGTAGGCGACGCCGACTGGGCCGGGAGTCAGCTATTCCACTACGACGGCGAGGACGACCGCCAGGTCAAGCTGTTCGTGCTGCTGTCCGACGTCGAGGGCGAGGAGCACGGGCCGCTCACGTTCCTTCCGACGAACGCTTCGCGCCGCATTTCGAAGGAGCTCGGCGACCGCCCGCTCGGCCCCGTCGGCTCCTACATGCGCGCGGGTCCGTACAGCGACGAGGACGTGCGCCGGCTCGCCGATCCGTCCGAGATCCTGACGATGACCGGCAAGCGCGGCCGCGCGCTCCTGCTCGATACGTGCGCCACGCTCCACCAGGGAAGCCGCGTCCACCACGGGCACGAGCGCGTCGTGTTCATGGGCGTCCTCCAGCGCTACCACCTCGTGCACGCGACGCCCTACAACTGGTTCGACGGCTCGCGCTTCGCGCCTGGCACGCCGCAGCGCATGGCGCTGACGCCGCCCGACCCGCGGCCGCGGAACTTCTTCTTCCCCGACCCGCTCGCGGAAGGCGCTGCGACCGACAGGCGCGGCGCGATGTGATCCCGCGGAGGCGGAATGTCACTCTCCCGCCGGGGCCCGGAAGGGTCTAATCACCCGGCGTGAACGAGACACTCCCTCGCCCGGACGGAGCCGTACGCAGGATGCTCGGCGAGGCGCGCTTTCGCGGCCTCGAGGTCGGTTCGAGCCGGGCGAGG
>JBCCSK010000581.1:0-2361 GCA_039200205.1 Planctomycetota bacterium | reverse complement strand
CGGCCCAGTTGCTCGTCTGGACCGCGAAGAACCAGCGGCCCGGCTCGACGACCATTGGGCCGACGATCGGCGCCCCGGCCGGAGCACGAGTCGTTCGACTCAAAGAGGCGTCGCGCCCCGGTGCTGCGTAGGCCGAGAGCAGACTCCAGTCGTCCGGAAAACTGCTGAAGCCGGCGGGCCAGAGTCGCACGACGGAGGGCATGGACGCGCGCGCATCGCACTCCAGCTCTCGCGTCTCGCCAGGCTCGAGCAGCGCCGTGGCGATCGGACGAGTCTCGGAATGGCTGTAGAGATCCCTGTTGACGCGCAGCTCGAAGTGCACCGCGGTCGGCGGCAGTCCATCGATTCGAAAGACGCCGTCCGAGTCCACGCGCGCCCGGGTGTCCTCGCCGATCCTGCTCCGGTGACCCTCCCAATTAGGGAGGACGAACAGGTCTCGTGAGTCGAGCCAGCCAGGGAGCTCGATCCGACCGACAACGGACGCGGTGCGGGGCATCGCGACGTCGACCGCAATGGGCGCGTCCCCGACGGTGAAGCGCTCGCTCCAAGCGTGAACGCCACGTCCGTTCGATGCCTTGAGCAGGTAGTCACCGGGAACCGGTCGTTCGATGGAGAAGCGGCCCAGCGCGTCGGCCTCCGTCCGTGCGACGCAGCGCCGGATGCGTTCGGGGTCCCCGCCCATCCAGCCCAGGTCCAGGAACGGATTCGAGTCCGAATCGTCCACCAGCGCGGGCTGCGTCAGCCCCACCTCGACGAAGGGCGCCGGGGAGCCATCGGGGTGCCGGACCGTTCCATGGATCGTGGTCAAGGGCGTGACGACGACCTCGACGTCCGTGATGGCTCCGGCGGCTGCATTGTCGACGAACGCTTCACCGCGGCGGGAATCGGTCCGGACGATCACCTTGAACCGGACTCCTGCGTAGAGACCGTCGATCGGGCGGCCAGCGAGGGCAGACGTCCCGTCGTGGACGTCGAATCCCGCGTTGGCGGTGCCCTGCGGAGGCTCGATTCGCACCGAGTAGAGGTCGACGCTCTCTCCGTTCTCATCGCGCGCGTCGAGTCGGATCGCGGACGTGCCGACGAGGGTCGCCTTGACGATGTCGCCGGGCTCGATTCCGTCACGATGGACGGGCTCGAAACGAGGGTCCTCGATCGAGATGGAGAGGGGCGGCTCGAACGCACCCGGGATCCACAGCCGGAAGCCCGAACGCGCCTCGGCGTCAACGTCGATGGACGCGCCTGACGCATCGATCGCGGTGACGAAGTCTGCATCGACCGGGCCGACGTGGAGGCCGTGCCGGCGCGGCGTCAGCTGGAGCCGGACGCGGGACTCCGGCTCGGGTGCCTGCGAGTCCGACGACTCTTCGGGGAGCACGAACTCGTGGACCACGATCTCGCCCAAGCCGACGTTGACGGTGGCGTCTTCGATGTCGCGCACGCCTCGCACGTACGGAACCACGCTGTAGCGGCCAGGCGCCAGACCGCGAATCTCGACCTCGCTGGCGCCGTCCGGGCCCGTGCGTCGAATCCGCGGGACACCGCGCCAGCCGCCGACGTAGCTCTCGTCCTGCCAGATCGAGGCCGTGAGGGTGTGCTCCGGCACGGGCTCACCCGCCTCGTCGACGAGGCGGCAGCGGAGGACCGACTCGGGCCGCAGTCTGACTGCGCCGAGCTCGAGGGTTCGTCCTCGAAGGAGCTTCATCCACTGGAACCAGTCCGTCGCCAGTCCTCTCGAGGAGATGTCGAGCACGTACACGACGTCGGGAAGGGGTTCGAAGGCGACCTCCAACAGGCCGTCCGGCGCCACGGTGCCCGTGTCCTCGAAGAGCGTTTCACCACGCATCGCGACGAGGTTCCAGGTCGCTCCCTCTGCCGGAGTCCCGTCGGGACGCTCGACCCTCGCACGGATCAGAGTCTCCGACGCGGCCTGCCTCGACGCAGGGTCGGTGGGAGGGGGCGCCGCGCGCCTGCGCGACCCCGCGGGGGGCCGCGGCGTCGGTTCCGCCTCGAGGGAGGGCGCGGGGTCGACGCGGCTCAGCGCGACGTTGGATGGCGCGCCTTCCCCCTGGAGGAGCGAGTACGTGGCGGCGGCGGTCACGAGGACGGTCAAGGAGGCGAGCAGTTCGACGTGTCTCATGGGAGTTCGGGAGTCGGGAAGGGCCACGGGCGCCTCGGGACGGGCACCCAGGAACGGAGCGAGCGCGAGCGTCCAGCCCCTGCGATCGCCGTCGTGCTCATGGTCGAGGCGGCGTCTGAGCTCCTCGTGGGCCCGGGGGGGGGGCGGGGGGGCGGGCCGCGGGGGCGACCCCGGCCCCCCCCCCACCCCCCCCCGGCGGGGGTGGGCGGAGTAAGGCACGGGGG
>JBCCSK010000580.1:0-2376 GCA_039200205.1 Planctomycetota bacterium | reverse complement strand
CGCCGCCGTCTGAACCGAGGACAGGCTCGGCCGCGGTTGTGCCCGGGCCCTCGACCCGGGACACTGCTCGGGCTTTGCCGACCTCACGCGCCGCCCTCGCGATCGCCCTCGTCGCCGCATCGGGCCTCGTCTACGAGATCCTGCTGACGCGGGTCGCCGCGCTGCGGCTCGCGTTCCACTTCAGCTTCCTCGTCGTCTCGGGAGCGCTCTTCGCCGTCGGCGTCGCGGGCGCGTTCCTGACGATCGTCCGGTCGAGGACGAACGGGAACGAGCGGCGCTGGGCGGCCACGGCGGCGGCGCTCGCGGGCGTCGCGCTGCCGATCACCTACGCGTTCCTCCTGACGTGGCCGGTCCCCGCGCAGTTTCGCATCGGTGACCTCGAGTCGACGCTGCGCGTGGCCGTGCTCGACGTTGGCGCGGCCGTGCCCTTCGCGCTGGCTGGGGCCGCGATCGGACTGATCCTCCAGGCGCGCGCCGACGACGTCCATCGCGTGTACGCCGCCGACCTCGTCGGCGCCTCGCTCGGCTGCGTGGCGACGCCGCTCGTGCTGTGGCAGACCGGGGCCGGGGGCGCGCTCGCGGTGGCGACCGCTCTCGCCTTCGCTGGCGCCAGCGTTCTCGCGCGCGAGGAAGCGCAGCGCAAGGCGCTCGGGACGCTGGCCGCGCTCTCCGTCGCCGCCGTCCCGTTCCTCGACGACCGCTTCCCGGTGCCGAGCAAGGCCGAGCTCGCGCTGACCGAGGACTCCGTCTTCCTCGCCGGCGAGGAGCGCCTCGCGTCGCGCTGGAGCGCCCTCAGCCGGATCGACGTCGACCGCGTCGCGCCGGATCAGCGCAGCCTGTTCCTCCGCCCGCCGAACGTCCCGATGCCGCGGCCCGAAGAGCAGGCGTTCATCATGCAGGACGGCTCGGCGGGCACGTACGTCCACGACTACTCGGGGACGCCCGAGGCGCTGGAGGGGCTGCAGCTGAGCCTGTACGCGCTCGCCTCCCGGATCCTGCTGCCGAAGGACGTGTTCGTGATCGGCGCCGGTGGCGGCGACGACCTGTGGGCGGCCAAGGCCGTCGGAGCGAACAAGATCAAGGCGGTCGAGCTCAACCGGGCGATCGTCGAGCTCCACCGCGGTCTCTTCGCGGACTGGTCGCGCGACCTGCTCGAGGATCCGGGCGTCGAGCTCGTGAACGCGGAGGGTCGCTCCGCGCTGCTGTCGGAGACCGACCGCTACGACCTCCTCCAGATGTCGGGGATCGACACGTGGACCGCGCTCCAGAGCGGCGCGTACATGCTGGCGGAGAACTTCCTCTACACGCGGGACGCCGTCCGGGACATGGTCGCGATCCTGCGGCCCGGCGGCGCGCTGCAGATCACGCGCTTCAGCGGCGACATCGAGGCGCTGCGCCTCCTGGCGACGATGCGATCGGTGCACGCCGAGCTCGGCGAGGGCCGCTTCCACGAGTGCGTCGCGTGCGTCCCCGCCGGGGCGTTCCTCGCGATCGTGATGAAGCGTCAGCCGTTCACCGACGAGGAGGTCGCGCGGCTCGATCGGTTCCTGAGCGAGTCGGGCGCATCCGCATTGGCGCATCCGCGGCGGCCCGTCGGCGGCTCGGTCGATGCGTTCGTTCGCACCGAGGACCCCGCCGCGATGCTCGCGAATGCGCCGATGGACCTGCGGCCGGTCACGGACGATCGGCCGTACTTCTTCCACTTCCATCGCTGGAACGACCTCGGCCGCGCGCGCCAGGACCTCGACGCGCCGACGGTCGTGACCCAGGGCAACCCGCTGTTCCTCCTCGGACAGCTCGTCCTGGCGATCGTCGCTGCGCTGGTGATCCTGCTGCCGACGCTGCGCTTCGCGCTGCGTTCGGGTCCGGGCGGTGCCGCGGGAGCGCCGTCGGTCTTCGCCTACTTCGGGGCGGTCGGGGCGGGCTACGTCGTCATTCAGGTCGCGCTCCTGCAGAAGCTCGTCCTGCTCGTCGGGCACCCGCAGCACTCGCTGACGGTGACGCTCTTCACGATGCTCCTCGCGACGGGCGCCGGCGCGTACCTGTCGCGGAACGCCTTTGGCGCGGGGCGTCCCCCGAGGCGACTGTGGCTCGTGCCGATCGGTGTCGCCGTCGTGGTAGCGCTCCTCTCGACGTTCGGGGCGGACCTCACCCGCGGCGCGGCGACGCTGGCAGCGCCGGCGCGCTTCGCGCTCGCGGGCGCGATCGTCGCCCCGGTCGGCCTGCTGCTCGGGATCCCGTTCGCGCACGGGATCGCCGCGATCGAAGAGCGCCGACCGGCGCTCGTGCCGTGGGCGTGGGCGGCGAACGCGTCGACGACGGTCGTCGGGTCGATCGTCTGCGTGATCGTGTCGATCAACTTCGGCTTCGACGCGG
>JBCCSK010000579.1:0-2393 GCA_039200205.1 Planctomycetota bacterium | reverse complement strand
TCCTTCGGCGCAAGGCGCAGGTCGATCGGCTGCCCGAGGAGGTCGCGTTGCTGCGCGCGGAGATCGCGTCACTCAGCGCTCGCCTCGAGGAGCGCGAGTCGAGCGAGGCACCGGGCGGGAGCTCTTCGTCGAGCGGATGACCCGCCGCCAGCACACGGTCAGGACGCCGGTCGAGATCGAGGGGATCGGGCTGCACTCCGGAGAGACGACGCGCGTCCGCGTCGCCCCGGCGCCGCCCGATCACGGCGTCGAGTTCGTACGGATCGACATCGAGGACGCGCCGTCCGTTCCGGCGTTCATCGCGCACCAGTCGCACAAGGACCGCCGGACGCGCCTCGTCCGCGAGCGCGTCGAGGTCGAGACCGTCGAGCACTTCCTCGCCGCGTGCAGCGGCCTCGGCGTCGACAACCTGCGCGTCGAGATGACGGGCCCCGAGTTTCCGGGGATGGACGGCAGCGCGCTGCCCTTCGTCAAGCTGCTGGAGAGCGGCGGGATCGTCGAACAGCGCGCGCCGGCCAAGACGCTTCGCCTCGACGAGCCTGTGTTCGTGCGAGAGGGGGACGCGACGCTCGTCGCGCTGCCGACCGACGACGACGCGCTGACGCTCCAGTACGTCGCGACCTTCGACGAGCCGGGCGTCGAGTCCGGGAGCTACCAGTTCAAGCTCGACCCCGAGACCTTCGAGCGCGAGCTCGCGCCCGCGCGGACGTTCTGTCTCGCCTCCGAGGTCGAGGCGCTGAAAGCGGCGGGGTTCGGCAAGGGGGCGACGCGCGAGAACACGGTGGTCCTGGGCGATCCCGAGACGAAGCTCCGGATGGACGGCGAGCCCGTGCGGCACAAGATGGTCGACCTGATCGGCGATCTCTCGCTGCTCGGGGCCGACCTGATCGCGCACGTCATCGCGACGAAGAGCGGACACGCGGCGAACGCGGAGCTCGTGCGGCGGCTGCTCTCGCTCATGCAGGCGAAGGAGGCCAGCGGGCTCGTCGAGCGGGAGTCCGGGATGGACATCCGTCGCATTCTGGAGCAGCTTCCGCACCGCTATCCGTTCCTTCTCATCGACCGCGTCATCGAGGTCCAGGGCTTCCAGCGCGCCGTCGGAATCAAGAACGTCACGATCAACGAGCCTTTCTTCCAGGGGCACTTCCCGGACATGCCGCTGATGCCTGGCGTCCTACAGCTGGAGGCGATGGCCCAGCTCGCCGGGATGCTGCTGCTCCGAAAGCTCGAGTTCAGCGGCAAGCTCGCGGTCCTCTGGTCCATCGACAAGGTCAAGCTGCGCGGCGGCGTCACGCCCGGCGATCAGCTCCGACTCGAGGTCGAGACCGTTCGGATCAAGGGCGATACGATCAAGGTCCGGGGCGCCGGATCGGTCGCGGGCCGGCCCGTTTGCGAGGCCGACCTCATGTTCACGATGCTGGAGGCCTGAGAGGCACGCGTACGTATGGCGCAGGACATTCACCCCACGGCGCAGATCGCCGAAGGCGCTGAGATCGGCGAGGACGTGATCATCGGCCCCTCGGCGATCATCGGCCCGCACGTCCGGGTCGGCGATCGGACGCGGATCGGCCCGCTCGTCGTCGTCGACGGGCACACGAGCATCGGTGCCGACAACGTCATCGTCGGCCAGGCGAGCCTCGGCGGCGCGCCGCAGGACCTCTCCTACAACGGCGAGCCGACGGCGCTCGAGATCGGCGACCGGAACACGATCCGCGAGTTCGTCAGCATCAACCGCGGGACCGTCAAGGGCGGCGGCGTGACGAGGATCGGCTCGGACAACCTGATCATGGCGTGCTGCCACGTCGCACATGACTGCGAGCTCGAGGACCACATCGTCCTGTCGAACAGCTCCGGGCTCGCGGGGCACGTCAAGGTCGGGCGGAACGCCAACCTCTCCGGGATGTGCGGGGTCGTGCACTTCGTCACGATCGGCGAGTTCGCCTTCCTCGCGGGGATGACGCGCCTCGCCCGGGACGTCCCGCCCTACATGATCATCGAGGGGCACGAGGGCCGCGTCCGCGGCGTGAACGTCGTCGGCCTCGCACGCGGCGGCGTGCCGGAGAGCGACCAGGAGGCTCTGAAGCGGGCGTACCGCCGCATCTTCCGCGGATCCGAGCCGCAAAGCTCCGTCCTCGGGGACATGCGCAGGGAGCCGCAGGACAGCGTCTACGTCGACCGCCTCGTCGAGGCGATGTCGGAGAGCGAGGGCGCCCTGCGAGGACGCTTCCGCGAGAGCCAGCGCGACGAGTTCCTCAGCGAGGGGCGAGCCCGCATGCAGAGACTGTCGGTGCCCGGCTACGAGGACTGAGTGCGAGGCCGACGACGTTCACGCCGCGGACGCGGCCCTCGTGCCCCTCGATGATCATGTAGGGCGGGACGTCCCGGGCGAGGCG
>JBCCSK010000578.1:0-2432 GCA_039200205.1 Planctomycetota bacterium | reverse complement strand
TTTTATTAATGGGGGCCGGGGGCCCGTACCGCCCGCGTCTACCTCATCGCCACCCGGGGGGGGGGGGGGTTGGGGGCCGACGACGGTCCCGTCGATCGCGACCTCGTTCTTCTCTCCGAAGAGCTCGAGGAGCGCTTCCATCGCGGCGGGAGCCTCCTCGGGGTCGAGCCGCGCGGGGTCCTCGCGGAAGGCGTCCGTCGTCTCGTCCAGGAAGGCGAGGTTGGTGACGATCTGGAATCGGACCTCGTCGTCCTCAACTGCGATCCGAAGGTCGACGTCCGGTCCGTCCTTCGGGTCGAGGACGACGTCCGGTGCGGCGGCGCCCACCAGCCCCGCCAGGCCAGCGAGCGCCGCGGCGAAGGGGGTCGAAGCTTGTGCGAGATCGCGTCGGAGCGGACGGGGGCGCATGGCGAGACGTTCGGTCGCGAAGGCATCGCACGCCAGCCCGCGGTACGGCGAACTTACGCTGGTTCAACCGAGGCGAGGCGGGCTGGCGTCCGACCAGACCTACGATACGACGCGGCAGCGCCCGTCCGCGCCGCCCGAAGGGATTCCCCGCCCCTCGGCAACCCCCAGCCGAACCGCTCTTGCTCACCGCGCCGGCGCCCCGTCGACCGAAGTCGTCGACGGCACGCACCGGTTTGCCCTGGCGCACGCCTCACCATGATTCGAACCGGAGCCCCCGTTCCCGCGACGACGCGCACGCGCGCAGCGTTCGTCCTCGCCGTTGCAGCGCCCGTTCTCACCGCCGGCGCCGTCGCTCAGAAGGTCGTCGCCAACGAGGTCTCGGAGGAGGCCGCCGACGAAGTCCTCGAGGGCGTCCTCGCGGGTGAGTCGCTGATCGCCGACGCGCTCGAGCGCGTCGGGGAAGAGGTCCGCGTCTACAACGACCACCTGACGATCCTCGCGAGTCCGTGGATGGAGGGCCGACTCCCGGGGACGCGCGGGATGGAGCTCGCCAAGGAGTACATGGAGTTCCAGTTCAAGCGGTCGGGCCTCGTGGCGCCGCTTCCGCTGGAGGTCGAGAACGCCGACGGGACCCAGGCGATCCAGGCGCGCGGGAGCTATCGCCAGGAGTTCTCGCTCGGCGCGTCGAACACCGTGAAGTCGGCGGCGTTCCGGATCGGTGACGCGGTCGAGTTCGAGCACGGCGTCGCCGCCGAGTTCACCGTCACCGGCCTCGGGAGCGACGGCGACGTCGAGGGCGACGCAGTCTTCGTCGGATACGCCATCGAAGACGGACCGGACGGCTTCACGAGCTTTGCCGAGGGCGTCGACCTCACGGGCAAGGTCGCCGTCTTGCTGCGCTTCGAGCCGATGAACGCAGAGGGCGAGACCCTCTGGGGTCGTCGCGGCTGGACGAGCCGCGCCGGGTTCAAGAACAAGCTCGAGGCGGTCGCCGAGCGCGGCGCCGTCGCGGCCGTGATCATCAACACGCCGGGTGCCTCCGACAACCGGGTCAAGCAGCTGCTCAGCCCCGGCCGCGGCGGGAACAGCGTCGTCGAGATCCCGGTGCTTCACGCTTCGATGGAGGCCGGCGAGAAGCTCGTCTCTGCGGGAACGGGCGGCGCGCGCACCCTCGCCGAGCTGCGCGACGAGGCGAACGCCAGCGCCATGGGCCTCGCGCTCGACGGAACGTTCGCGATCCACACGGAGATCGAGAGCGTCCCCGTCGTCGCCGAGAACGTCATCGCGATGCTCCCGGGCCGCGGACGCCTCGCCGATCAGTACGTCGTCGTCGGAGCGCACCTCGACCACCTCGGGATGGGTGAGTTCGGCTCGCGCGACCGGGACAACCGCGGGAAGCTCCTGCACCCGGGCGCGGACGACAACGCGTCGGGCAGCGCCGGCATTCTTCTCATCGCGGACAAGATGGCCCGCGAGTACCGGGAGAACGAAGAGCTCACCGACCTGCGGTCCGTGCTCTTCATGGGCTTCAGCGCAGAGGAGTCGGGGCTGAACGGCTCGGCCTACTACGCGAACAACCCGATCTTCCCGATCGAGAAGCACGCCCTGATGATGAACTTCGACATGATCGGGCGCATCAAGAACAAGAGGCTGTCGCTCTCCGGCGCAGAGACGGGCGCCGGGATGCCCGAGTTCCTGGAGCCGATCGTCGCCGCGTCGCCGCTGGAGATCGTCCAGCCCGAGCGGATGGGCGGCATGAGCGACCACACGTCGTTCCAGAGGAAAGAGATCCCCGTCCTGTTCGCGATCATCGCGGACTTCCACGGCGACTACCACACGCCGCGCGACGTCTCTTCCCTCATCAACCGAGTCGACGCGGTGCACGCGGCGAACCTGTTCTTCGAGATCGCCCTCGCGGCCGCCCAGCGACCCGAGGCGTTCGCCTACGTCCCGCCCAAGTCGCGGCGCGCGCAGAGGGAGGAGCAGAAGGCCAAGGAGGAGGCGGAGGCCGCCGCCCAGCCGAG
>JBCCSK010000577.1:0-2434 GCA_039200205.1 Planctomycetota bacterium | reverse complement strand
GCCCCTCGCGACGCTCGGCGGCTTCATCGGCCTGTCGATCGTTCACCGGATCAGCGAGGAGAGTCGCTACATCCCGACGCAGAACCTCGACGTGCTCACGATCCTCGGCTTCGTCATCCTCGCCGGCGTCGTCGTGAACAACGCGATCCTGATCGTGCACCAGGGGCTGCACTTCGTCCGCCGCGACGGCATGCCGATCCAGGCGGGGATCGCCGAGTCCGTCCGTTCACGCGTCCGGCCGATCGCGATGGGAACGTTGACGTCGGTGGGCGGGATGCTGCCGCTCGTGCTCATGCCGGGCTCGGGCTCCGAGCTCTACCGCGGCCTGGGCGCCGTCGTCGTCGGCGGACTCGTCGTCGCGACGGTGTTCACGCTGGTGCTCGTTCCGCTGCTGCTCTCGACGGCGATGAAGTGGAGCGGGGAGGAGAAGCGGGCTGCCCGCGCGTCCGCCTGAGGCGTCGGCGTCCGACCCAAACCCACTGGCTTGGACCGTCCGCCGACGAGCCGGGGGATTGTCGTGAACGGGCCCGCTGCGATCGCTACAAGGGCGGCATGCGACGTCTCCTCGCCGTTTCCGCCGTCCTCGCCCTCGGCGCGTGCGCCGAGACCCGCTCCTCCGGCACCGTCGCCGTCCCGACCTCGGCGGCGCCGACCGCGCGCTACCCGCTGACGATGCGAGCTGACGTCGCGGGCGCGGACGACGTTCCGATGAGCGCTCCCGACGATCCGCTCGTCCACATCGGCCTCTGGGCGATGGATGGCCGCGAGCTGATGAGCGGGCTGTTCGACCGGGGCGCCAGCGCGTTCGTCGCACAGTCGGTCTTCGTCCTGGGCATGCTCCCGGAGGAGATGGCGGCCCAGGACCTCGGTTCGTTCGCCGACCAGATCGCCGCCGACGAGGCCGCGTTCCTGCTCGGCTGCTCGGACCCCGAGGAGCGCTGGCTCTTCCTCGAAGCTCAGGGGGCGGCGAGCGATGCGGAGGCCGTCGGGCGCCAGCAGCTCCTCCTCGCGATTGGCGGCCTCGTGGCTCTCCTTCGCGAGCGCGAGGTGGGCGCCCTCCCCGAGGCCATGGGCGACGACCCGTGCGAGCCCCTGGAGGACGAGGACGACTGCACGTGGGCGCCGGAGTTCTACCAGGACGCATGCTGCGCACACGACGACTGCTACGCGGGCTGCGCCGAAACGGGCGTGGCGCGCGAGGAGTGCGATCGGCTGTTCCGCGCCGGGATGACGGCGGAGGCGACGGTGTGGACGCTCCCGTTCGTCGAGAGCTACCACGCCGCCGTGCGCGCGTTCGGGCAGGAGTTCTTTCCCTGCCCGGGCGACTCGGTCAGGCGGTAACGCTGGGCGGCTGCGCCGGGCGCGAGGGCTCGCCGTGCGGCGCTGGCTCGCCGGCGACGGCCGGGTTGCGGACCTCGCGCGCTCCGCCGACCGGCGCTGCGAAGAGCATCGTCCGATAGCGGACGCGCTCGCGGAACGCGTCGACGTCGAGCTTCGCGGGCGTCTTCTCGTACAGGTAGCCCTGGAACTTCTTCAGGCGCTTCCCGAACACGCGCTGCGCCAGCCAGGACGTCTTCGGCTTCTCGCGCGACGCCCAGTCGCGTGCGATGTCCGCGAGCGGAAGGACGAAGCGGTCGTACAGGTCGCGCCCGACCTCGAGGGTCTGGAGGACGCTCTCCGTGATGTCCTCCGCCTCGACGAGTCGGAATCCGGACTCTTTGGCCGCGTCGTCGAACTCCTGGAGGACGTGAGCGGCCCGGTAGAAGCGCTCGGGCTGGAGCCTGAAGTAGTCGCAGACGAGCAGGTGCCCGTCCGGGGTCAGACACGCCTTCGCGCGCTCGAACAGGTCGTGTCGCGGCACGTACTGCGCGCTCTCCGAGCAGACGACCAGGTCGTAGCGGTGGGGAGGCTCGAAGTCCTGGAAGCGAGCGAGGTGGAACGGCAGGTCACCGTTCGTCTTCTCTCTCAGCGCCTTCTCCTGGTGCTCGCACGGGCTCAGAGCCTCGACCTCGTAGCCGCGTTCGCGCGCCGCGAGCGAGAGAGCGCCCGTGCCTGCGCCGACGTCGAGGACGCGTCTCACTCCCTCGGGGAAGCGGTCGAGCAGGCGCTGCATGTAGCGCTCCTGCGCGGTCCGGAATCCCTCGAGATCGCGCGGATCTTCCGGGGCCCACAGGCCGAAGTGCAGGTGCTCGAGTCCGAGTAGGTCGCGGTAGAGTCGAAGCCCGTAGTCGTAGGAGCTTCCCTTGGCCGAGGTCATCCGTTCGTTGGGTCGTGCGCCTGTGGCTGGTCGCGAGCGGTTGCGACCGCGCACACTCGATCAGACTGGCGCTGTCGATCCACGGATTCCTCGGAGAATCCGAACGCCTGCGTCGGGCGTCTCGACGGTTTCCGTTCGGCGCGAGCGACCGCGTGGGCGTCCGGCCCTAACCCGGTT
>JBCCSK010000576.1:0-2439 GCA_039200205.1 Planctomycetota bacterium | reverse complement strand
TCGTCGTCGACGAGGTCGTCGGCTACCTCGTGACGATCGCCTGGACGAGCGGACCGAGCCCTCTCGCGCTGTTCGTCGCGTTCGTCGTCTTCCGCTTCTTCGACATCGTGAAGCCGCCCCCGGTGCGCAGATTCGAGCGGCTCCCCGGCGGCGATGGCATCCTCCTCGACGACGTCGTCGCAGGTCTCTACGGTCTTCTCACGATGGCCGTGCTTCGCCTGACCCTGCTCGAGCCCAGCGCCTGGTCCGTTTCGGGAGGCGCGCCTTCCTGATGGCGGCCTCGCGCGATGCCCGCGGCTCCGGTCGCTCTCCCGGTCTCCGGATCGCTCCGCGGTTCGCGATCTCGATGACGGTCGCGCTCGCGGTCGTCCTCGTCGCGTTCTCCTTGATCCTCCTCCGCGCGACGCGCGAGATCGTCGAGACGGCCGTGGACGACGCGCTGGACCAGGCGGCCGTGGCGCAGTCCGAGGCCGATCGTGGTGAGCTCGCCTTCGAGCAGACCGGGCGTGAGGCCACGTCCTTGGGGGACGGGTACCTCCGTACGACCGTCCGGTTCACGGAGGGCGAGCGCACCGGTGAATCGGGCTACGGCTACTGGCGCGAGCAGGAGCCGAACCGCGTCGTGTCGGTCGCTCCGCTCCAGTACGCCGAGGGCGACCCCGTGAAGGACCTGTACAGCCTGTTCTTCGCGATGACGCTTCTGACGCTCATCGTCGCGGCCCTCGTTGCGCTCGGCGTTGCGACGCGCGTCGCGAAGCCGATCGAGGCGCTCGTCGACGACGTGCGCTCGATCGCGAACGGCCACCTCGATCTGCGTGTCCGCGCTCAGGGCGGCGGCGAGGTCGCGCTCCTCGGCAACGCGATGGACCGGATGACCCAGTCGCTGCGCGAGGCGCAGGACGCCGAGGTCGAGCTGTCCGTCCGAGAGCGCGAGCGCGAGGTCGCACTTGAGGTCCAGGAGGCGCTGCGCCCGGCCGAGATGCCGGCGCCCGACGGCTACGAGGTCGCGTCCGAGCACGTCGGGTCGGCCGAGCCGGGCGGCGACTTCCACGACGTCGTCGAGACCACGGACGGTCGAACGATCTACTTCGCGTGCGACGTCAGCGGCACGGGCGTCCCCGGTGCGCTCGTCGGTGCGATGGCGCGCGCGTACCTGAAGAGCGCGCTCCGCGAAGGGGGGCAGCTGGAGGAGACGCTCAAGGGCGTCAACCGAACGCTGGCGGCCGAGGTCAAGCGTGGGATGTACGTTACGGCCCTCGCCGCCGCGCTCGACCCCGTGACGCACGAGCTCGAGGTCGCGTCCGCGGGCCACAAGCTTCCGCTCGTCCTCTGGGCCGCGGACGACGACGGCGTTCGCGCGGTCCAGCCCGACGGGATCGCGCTCGGCTTCGACAAGGGGCCGGTGTTCGACCGCAGCATCTCCGTCCGCAACGTTCCGCTCGCGCCCGGCGACCGCGTCGCGATCGCCGGAACCGGGGCCGTCCGCGTGACCTCGCCCGACGGCGAAGAGCTCGGCGAGAAGCGCTTCTATCGCCTCTTCAAGCGCAGCGCCCCCGAGGCCCCCGCCGACTGCCTCGACGCGCTGCTGACCGGGTTCGAGGCCTTCGCAGACGGCGAGCCGTTCCCGGCGGACGTGTCGCTGATCGTGCTCGGCCGGGCGAGCTGATCGGCGTCTACTCGCCGCGCAGCGACTCGAGGGCCTCGATCCGCTGGGCGACGTCGAACCAGGTCGTCGGCGCGAACGGGTGCCCTGCGCGGACGCGCTCCAGGCGTTCGATCGCCTCGTCGACCCTCCCCTCTGCGAGGAGTCCCTCGGCGAGGATCTCGCGGTCCGCGTTCGCCCACGCCGCGCGCGCCGCGACCTCGACCGACGTCACGAGGGTCAGCGCGACGAACGTCCCGATCGCGACGGCTCGCGTGACGAACCGTCGACGCTCCTCGCGGCGACGTGCGGCCGCGCCCGAGGCGATCTCCTCGACCATGCGCTCGGCCGCCTCCTGGGACGGGTCGAGCTCGAGCATCGCGGCGAAGCCCTCGCGGGCGGCGCCGTAGCGCTCGTCAGCGAGCTCGCCGCGGGCGTAGCGCTCGAGCCCCGCCAGCGCTTCGGCGAGGTCGCCCGCGTCGGCCTTGGCGCGCGCGAGCTCGCGGCGCACCGTCCACGAGGTCGGGTCCTTCGCGAGGAGTCCCTCGAGCACGTCGCTCGCCTTGCGGTGGAGGCCGGGCGCTCGGTACAGCTCGACGAGCTCGAGTCCGACGGCGATCGCCTCGTCGATGGCGTCCTCGACGAGCGCGAGATCGAGCCGGCGCTCGGCGATCGCCGTGTCGTCCGGGGCGAGTCGCGCAGCCCGCGCGAGCGCCTCGGAGGCATCGCTCGGTCATCGGACCAGTAAGAAGGGCAGAAAGGGCAGAAGTTGTATCGGTTCGCTTCTGGACTGTTTC
>JBCCSK010000575.1:0-2468 GCA_039200205.1 Planctomycetota bacterium | reverse complement strand
CTCGCCGGCGCCGCTCGCTACGTCACCTACGACGAGCTCGGCGACCTCCTCGTCTGGCGCGACGGTCGCAGCCCCAACGGGCGCGCTGCGCTCCGGCAGCTCCTGGAGCTCCGCGTCCTCCGCGCTCTCGCCGAGGAGCGGAACGTGGAGATCACCGAGGACATGCTGCGCAAGCGCTTCGACGAGCTCGACGCCGAGGCGCGGGCGAACGGCGTCGAGGGCGGCCTCGCGAGCTACATCGAGGCGCAGGGCGTCGCGCCGGACGAGTTCCGCCGCTACCTGCGACTCTCGATGGTCCACGAGGAGCTCACGCGTCGCGCGCTCGACGTACCGGCCGGCACGGAGGTCACCGCCGATCAGCAGCAGCTCTGGCTCGAGAACGAGCTGAAGGAGCGCGAGTACGTCGAGCGGGACCACCCGTGGGCCGAGAGCGTCGTCTGCTCGTCGGGCGACGTCGTCATCACGCGCGAGGAGTTCGAGGAGCAGCTTCGCGAGCAGGTCGACGATGAGGACGCGAAGGAGGCGCTCTACCTGATCCTCCTGGAGCGCGCCGTGCGGGCTCGCATGCCCGAGGTCACCGACGACGGAGTCGAGGCGGCTCTGGATCGCGAGATCGAACGCCGCGCCGAAGAGGCCCGGGCCGACGTGCGCTACGAGGGCGTCGCGTACGAGGAGCTGCTCGACGCGCGCGGCCTCTCGCTGGAGGCGCTGCGCCGCGACCCCGCGATCCGCGCGGCTGCGCTCGCGCACGTCGCGATCGACCGACAGTACGACGAGGACGCCCTTCGCGCGTTCTACGAGACCGAGCGCGACCTCTTCGACGGCATCTTCGGCGAATCGGTCGAGGTGCGCGTGTACTTCCGCAACGCGAGCTCGCGCGAAGGCGACCAGATCATCCCGTCGTTCGAGGCGGTCGAAGAGGAGGTGCAGAAGATCCTCGAAGCGATCGCCACCCCGGACGACTTCGCGAGGGCCGTCGAGCTCAGCAGCGAGGATCGTGGGACGAAGGAAAAGGGCGGGCTCCTCGGCCGCGTCGCGCGCGGCACGCCGGGCGCACCGCCCGAGCTCGTCGAGGCCGTCTTCGCGGAGCTCGATGCCGCGCGCGTCGATCCGGAGCGAAAGTCGATCGACGGAACGCTGATCGGCCCCGTCCGCCTCAAGAACGGCGTGGTGATCGCGATGCTGTCGGACCGCCGCCCCGCGCCGACGTGGGACGGGATGCGCGGAAACGTCCACCGCGAGCTGCGGCGCCGCTTCGTCGAGGAGACTCTCCCGCGCAGCTCCGTCCTGACGTACCTGGACGTGAGGTGATCGATGCTGATCGGCGAAGTCGTGGGAAGCGTCGTCTCGACGCGTAAGGACGAGCAGCTGGAGAGCTTCAAGCTCCTCGTCGTCCAGGTTCGCACCCACGCGAACCAGCCGAAGGACCAGTACGTCGTCGCGGTCGATGCCGTCGGCGCCGGGCCCGGGGACCTCGTCCTCTACGCGACCGGTTCGTCGGCGCGCCAGACCGTCCAGACCAAGGACCGCCCCTGCGACGCGGTCGTGATGGCGATCGTCGACTCGTGGGACGTCGGCGGATCCAACGTGTACGAGAAGTGGAGCGAGTGAGGGCGCCATGTACCTCGGCCGCGTGACAGGCAGACTCGTCGCAACCGTCCGGTACGAGGGTCTGTCGTCGGTGCGCTTCCTGCTGCTGGAGCCGCTCGACGAGGCGGGGATCAGCGCGGGCGAAGAGCTGGTCGCTGCGTGCGCCCTCGACATCGGTCCGGGCGACCTCGTCCACTTCATCGACGGGCGCGAGGCCGCGCTCGCGCTCCCGGGCGAAACCTTCGTGCCGATCGACGTGACGATCACGGGCTTCGTCGAGCAGGCGGCCATCGGCGATACGTCGCTGTCGCTGGACGGAGAGTCGGTCCGATGATGCTCGCCGACGTGATCGGGACCGTCGTCTCCCCCACCGAACAGATCCCGATCCTCGATGCTCGGAAGCTGCTCGTCGTCCGCCCGCTGACGCCGAACGGCGAGCCGACGACGCGCGCGCCGCGCGTCGCCATCGACACGATCGGCGCCGGCGTCGGCGACCGCGTCCTCGTCATCGACGAGGGGAATTCGGGCCGTCAGATCCTCGATGCGCCCGACGGCGCCGTGAAGACGCTCGTCGTCGGCTTCGTCGATCAGGTCGAGGTCGGCGGCCGTATCGTCTACAGCGAACGAGGCCTCGCGGAATGACGGCCAGCCCCTGGAGCGACGAGGAGACGCGTCTCCGCACCGCGATCTGCCGCGTCGGGAAGCTCTCGTACGACCGCAGCTACATCGTCGGCGCCGACGGCAACATCAGCGCCAAGATGAGCGACGGCTCGATCCTCATCACGCCGACCGGCGCGATGAAGGGCTTCCTGGAGCCGCACCACGTCGCGCACATCGACGCGACCGGCCGGGCGCTCGACGACGGTCCGCGCCCCTCG
>JBCCSK010000574.1:0-2481 GCA_039200205.1 Planctomycetota bacterium | reverse complement strand
CGGCGAGCGCGAGGAGGTGCGGAGCGCGGTGGCTGAGGTGTCGCATGGTGACGAGGGCGGTGGGCGTGGGGGCGAGGTGAGGCACGGTCGTTCCGCCCGCACCGTGCGAGCGTGGTTGCCGTTCCCCCGCTCCCGCGGGAAGGCGCCGGCGCTCTCCCAGGAATCCGGGTCTTTTCTCGGGTGAGCCGCGACCGAGAGCACCGCGGCAGATAGGACCTCGCAACGACCCGACTCGCCCATGCGCCTCCTCCTCGCCGCGCTCTCGTCCCCCGCAGTCGCACTCGCGCAGCAGAGCGGCGCCGGATCCTGGTCACCGGTCCCGTCCGAACAGCGGATCGCGTTCCGGGTCGTCTGGCCCGAAGGCACACCGGCCAACGGGTCGGCGCGCCTCGTGATGGAGGCGGCGACGAGGGACCGCGGACCCTTCAGTCTCGCCTGGAGCCCCTTCGACGCCGTCTACCAGCCCGTGGACTCGAGCGACGTCGTCGACGGTGGCGTCATTCGCCTCGCGCTGCCGATCGATGCGGAGTGGACGCGGGTGCGGCTCGAGGCCGACCACATGACGATGCGTCCCGTGTTCCTGGACGACGTCGAGGTCGACCGGCCGGCCATCGTGCTCCGTCCGGAACCCGCGGCGGTCGTGCGGGTCCAGGTCGACACGGACCACGGTGAGTGGAGCGCGTCGCTTGCCGGTCGGCGGTTCCTCGTCACGCAGGAGAAGCCCTCCGAGCACTTCGAGAGCTGGTGGCGGACGCATCGCTTCGACCTCGTTCTCGACGACCGCGGTCGCGGACGTCTTCCGGGCGTCCCCTTCGGAGCGACGCTCGCTGCGGGGTCGGGGGCGCAGTGGCACGAGGTCGAGCCGGGCGCCTCGAGCGCGACGACGGCGGAGGGGCTCGCGATCGGTCTCCACGGCCTACCTCTGGTCGTGGCCGAGGGGCCGGACCCTACGTGGCAGCTGCAGCCCCGACGACTCGCCACCGTCGTGGGGCGCGTGGTCGATGTCGATGGCGGTGCCCGGCTCCAGGGCCTGCAGGTCTTCCGCGAGAGCACCTACGAGTCCGCGACGGTCGACGACGACGGCCGCTTCGAGCTCCTCCTCTGGCGACCGCTCGACGGTCAGTGGAACGCCGACGTCACGATTCGAGCGTCGCGGTTCGCTCCTCGCACGGTTGCCGTCCCCCGGCCCACCGATCCCGACGTGACCGTCGACCTCGGAGTGATCGAGCTGCGCCCTCATCCGTCGATCTCCGGCCGTCTGGTGTTCCCCGACGGCCGCCCGGCGGCGGACTTCCCGCTCGTGGTCGGCACGGCTTACCCGAAGGGAGGAGACGAGATCAGGACCGACGCGAACGGTCGCTTCCGGGTCGACCGCCCTGCCTCGGCGTCGATGATCGTCCGTGGCTGGAGCCGCCTCGACGACGGCGTCGCTCACCTGGTCGGCCCCTTCCGTGTCGACGGGGGGGCGTCGGATCTGGAGCTGACGGTGAGGCCCGCGACCCCGTTCATCGGGAACGTGGAGTACGACGACGGCACACCTGTGTCGTCGATCCGCATCGCGGCGCACCCTCGCGGAGCACCGGGAGCGCGCCAGATCCCGCAGGGGGGCGGAGAGCTCGTGGCGACCCTCCCGGTCATCGACGGGGCCTTTCGGTGGGACGGGCTGCCGGTCGGTCGCTGGAAGATCTTCGTCTCGACCGAGGGATCGAAGCAGACGTGGCAGACCCTCGAACACGACGCCGGAAGGACGCCTCCGTTCTTCCAGATCCCGCGGCCCGGCGCGATCACCGGTCGCGTCCTGACCGCAGCCGGTGAACCCGTGAGCGGTGCGCGCGTCGTGGCGCGCGACGGATCGGGCGACACGACGTGGGCCAGCACTGACGCCACGGGAAACTACCGCATCGAGTACCTCGCCGCCCAGAGCTACACGGTGCGCGCCTGGATTCGATCGGCTCGGACGGAGCCGGTCGAGGGCATCGTGCTCGCGAGCGGAGCCGTGGTCGAGGGCATCGACCTGACGTTACCGGCTGGACCGGTCCTGACGCTCACCGTGGTCGATGCGGACACGGGAGAGGCGATCCGCTCCCGTTCGGTCGACGTGGCGCGCGGCGAGGACCGCCTGCCGTCGGTCTCGACGAGCGCGCAGGGCGTCGTGCGCTACGGCCCGCTAGCGCCCGGCGTCTACCGCATCCGAGTGCGCTGGCAGGACCGGCCCACGCGCGCGAGCGCCTCGGATCGCCCGCGCGTCCACACGAGCTTCCTCACGATCGAGCGGGAGACGCCCGACCTGGAGCGGACGATCGAGGTCTGGTGAAGCGGGTCGCCGTTTCCCCCAGGCCCCTCAGGGCGTGAACCAGATCGGCGACGTGTAAGCGCGCTCCTGGTGGCTGAGCTCCGCGTCCGCGGG
Source organism: Planctomycetota bacterium (assembly GCA_039200205.1). GTDB lineage: Bacteria > Planctomycetota > UBA1135 > UBA1135 > Saltatorellus. Next base: position 74 of record JBCCSK010000574.1, on the reverse strand, counting down.
GATCTCGGCGCCGAGGCGCAGACGGTCGTAGAGGATCCAGCGGGGCGTCGGGATCTCCAGGACGCGGACGTAGT
>JBCCSK010000573.1:0-2490 GCA_039200205.1 Planctomycetota bacterium | reverse complement strand
CGGCGAGCGCGAGGAGGTGCGGAGCGCGGTGGCTGAGGTGTCGCATGGTGACGAGGGCGGTGGGCGTGGGGGCGAGGTGAGGCACGGTCGTTCCGCCCGCACCGTGCGAGCGTGGTTGCCGTTCCCCCGCTCCCGCGGGAACGCGCCGGCGCTCTCCCAGGAATCCGCTCCATTTCTCGGTCGACCTGCGACCACCGCCGCGACCTCGACTAGGACCTCGCAAGGATCCCCCTCGATGCGCTCCCTGCTCGCCCCGCTCCTCGTTGCCTTCGCATCACCTGCCGGTGCGCTCACGCAGGACGCTCTCGACGAACGCTGGGCACCGGTCCCGTCCGAACGCCGGATCGCGTTCCGGGTCGTCCATCCCGAGGACACGCCAGCGAACGAGCCCGTCCGCCTGGTCCTCGAAGCGGCGCGTCAGGAGCCAGTTCTCTTCGCCGGTCTGGAGAGCGCGCTGACCGCGACGTACCGAACCGTCGAGTCCATCGAGGCCCCGAACGGCGCGGTCGTCCGCCTCGCACTTCCCGTCGAGGCTGACTGGACGCGCGTCCGGCTCGAGGCCCGCTCCATGTACGTCCGTCCGGTCCATCTGGACGACGTCGAAATCGACCGACCGCCGATCGTCCTGCGCCCGCGCCCCGCCGCGAGCGTGCGCGTCTTCGTCGAGCGCGACGAGGCGACGGACAGCGCATCGGTCGCCGGCGTGCCCTTCGAGATCACGGTGGTCGATCACGCAGAGCCTCTCGACAGCCAGTGGCGGACCCGGAGCGCGAATCTCGTGCTCGACCAGAGCGGGCGGGGGGAGCTCCACGGCGTCCCGGTCGGTGCGACGCTGTCCGCGGGCCCGCTCGCTCGACGGCGGACCTCCCAGGGGGAGCCGACGTGGGTCTCGCTCGAAGGAGCGCGTGCGCCCGACGTCGGCGTCGCGCTCGTCGGATCGCCCCTCGACCTCGAGCGGAGCGGGAGCCCGTTCTGGGCCCTCCGAACCCTCCGCCTCGCCTGCATCAGGGGCAGGATCGTCGAAGGCGGCGGCGCTCCGATCGACGGTGCGCGCGTCTCCGCGAGCGCGGCGTTCGCGAGGGCGACCACCGCCGCCGACGGTCGCTTCGAGCTGCAGTTCTGGCCCCACGACGACGAGCGCTGGCCGGACGAACTCTCGATCCATGCGCCGCGGCACGCGTCGCGGACGGTCGACGTGCCGCGACCGGGCGAGGACTCCGCGCCGGTCGAGCTCGGCGCGATCGAGCTGGAGCCGCACCCGCCGATCAGGTGCCGCCTCGTCCTGGCCGACGGGGCGCCCGTCCCGGACTTCCCGCTCTCGATCGGACCGTCGCTCTCGAGGCGAAGGGACGAGCTTCGGACCGATGGCGACGGTCGCTTCCTGATCCGTCGGCCTCGCTATCCATCGACGATCGTGGTCGGCCGGCACGAGCTCGGCGGACGGGGGGAATACGAGGTGGGGCCGCTCCAGGTGAGGGGAGGCGCCGAGGAACTCGAGCTGACCGTCCGCCCGGTCGTCCCGTTCGTCGGGTTCGTCGAGTACGACGACGGCGCGCCCGTCGGATCGGTGCAGCTCCTGGCGCGACTCGCGGGAGGCGCGGTCGCACCGCTCGTCGAGAGCCGAGGGTGGACCTTCGAGGCGACGCTCCCCGTCGTCGACGGACGCTTCGAGTGGGACGAGCTTGCGCGCGGGCGCTGGACGGTCACCGTGTCGGTCGAGGCTGCCGAACCCATCAGGGAGACGATCGACCACGGCGTCGGCGAAGCGCCGCCCCGGTTCCGCATGTCCCGCCCGGCCGCGCTCGCCGGCCGCGTCCTCACCGCGACCGGAGATCCGGTCCCCGGGGCGCGCGTCGTGGCGCGCGACGCGAGCGGACGGTCGACGACGGCCAGCACGGACGCGTCGGGCGCGTACCGGATCGCGCCGCTCCCCGCGGGCACCTATCGGGTCCGGGCGTGGATCCGCTCGGCGCGGACGGAACCGGTCGATGGCGTCGAACTGGAACGAGGCAGCGAAGTCTCCGGCGTCGACCTCGTCCTCCCCGCGGGCCCGGTCCTCACCTTCGTCGTGGTCGATCAGGAGACCGGCGACGCGGTACGCGGCGCATCGGTCGACCTCGCGCGAGGCGACGATCACCTGCCGAACGTCCGGCCGAACGCGCAGGGCGTGGTCCGCTACGGCCCGCTCGCGCCCGGCGTCTATTGCGTGAACGCGCGTTGGCCGGGCCACCCGTCGCCGGAGCGCGCATCGCGCCGCCGACGCGTCCACACGAGCTTCCTCACCATCGAGCCGGACACGCCCGACCAGGAGCGGACGATCGAGGTCTGGTGAAGCGGGTTGCCGTTCCTCTCAGGGCGTGAACCAGATCGGCGACGTGTAAGCGCGCTCCTGGTGGCTGAGCTCCGCGTCCGCGGGGATCTCGGCGCCGAGGCGCAGACGGTCGTAGAGGATCCAGCGGGGCGTCGGGATCTCCAGGACGCGGACGTAGT
>JBCCSK010000572.1:0-2511 GCA_039200205.1 Planctomycetota bacterium | reverse complement strand
TCCAAACCGGGTTTGGGTCGTCCGCCTCTCCGTCGGTCAGTCCAGGCCGAGGTGCGCCAGGAACGCCGTCGCGTTCGGTTCCCTGCCCAGGAACTCCCGCACGATCTCCAGCGCGTCGCGGGTGCCGCCCGGCTCCAGCACCACGCGGCGGTAGGCGCGCGCCGTGTCGGCGTTCATCGGGTCGTCGGCGAAGCGGCTCCACATGTCCTGGGCGTAGACGCTCGACCACAGGTAGCTGTAGTAGCCCGACTCGTAGCCGACGAGGTGCCCGAAGGCCGCCTGGCGGACGAGGTTCTCCGCGGGCTCGAACATCCGCGTCTCGCGGAACGTCTGTTCGCACACCTCGGTCGTGTCGACGATCCCGTCGTCGTCCGTGTGGTAGCGGAGGTCCATCAGGCCGAGGTAGACCTGGCCTTCTGCGTTGATCCCCGAGCCGAGGTTCTTCGCCGCAACCATGCCCTCGATGATCGACGCGGGCAGCGGCTCTCCGGTCTCGTAGTGCCGCGCGAACCGCGCGAGGATCTCAGGTCCCCACGTCCAGTTCTCGAGCATCTGCGACGGAGCCTCGACGAAGTCCCGGGCGACGTTCGTTCCCGCGAAGGTCGCGAGGTTCGCGCGCGTCAGGATGCTGTGCAGGCAGTGGCCGAACTCGTGGAAGAGCGTGACGACCTCGCGGTGCAGGAGCAGCGAGGGGCGGTCGCCCTCCGGCTTCGCAAGGCTGCAGACGAGCGCGACGAGCGGCGTCGAGACCGAGCCGTCCGGCCAGACCTTCCGCAGCCGAAGCGGGAACTGCGCCGCGTACCCGAACTTCCCCTCGCGCGGATGCAGGTCGATGTAGAACTCGCCGAGGAGCTCGCCCGAGGCGTCGTCGTGGACCGCGTACAGGCGCACGTCCTCGTGCCACAGCGGTCGACCCGTCGCCCGCGCCTCGGCGGTGACGTCCTCGAACGTGACCGCGAACAGGTTCTGGAAGACCCCGAACATCCCCTCGAGGACGGAGTCGAGCGGGAAGTACTCGCGCAGCGAGCGCGTGTCGACGTCGTACTTCTCGCGCTTCAGCCAGTTCGTGTAGTAGAGGACGTCGGACGACTCGAACGCGGCATTAGGGTCGCCGGTGTGCTCGCGCATCGCCGCTTCGAACTCCGCGAGGTCGAGGGCGGCCTTCCGGCGCAGCTTTGGCCGGAGGTCGTCGTAGAACGCGACGATCGCCTCCGGCGTCTTCGCCATCCGCGTCTCGACGACGTACGCGGCGGCCGTCGGATAGCCGAGCAGGTTCGCTCGCTCGTGCCGGAGCGCGAGGATTGCCTCGAGCGTCCGCACGTTCCGGCGGCCGCCGCGCAGCCCCGCTGCGCAGCCGATCTTCCGGCGCGTCACGGCGTCGTCGCAGTAGCCGAGGACGTAGCCCAGGTTCGGGCCCTTCATGTCGACGATGCAGAGCCCGTTCGCCCGCGGAAGGCCCTCCAGCCAGTCGGCGGGAGCTCCGGCGAGCTCGTCCTCGGTGAACAGAACGAACGTCTCGTCGGCCGTGATCGTGGCGCGGAACTCGGACTCGAGTTCGACAAGCTCGCGGTCGATCGCGTCGAGCCGCGCGCTGCTCGACTCCGAGAGATCGAGCCCGGCTCTGCGGTAGTCGCGCATCGTCTCGTCGAAGAAGCGGCGCTCTTCGTCGGTCATCGTCGGGTCGAGCGCCGCGAGCTCCTCGAGCGCGCGGAACATCCGCTCGTCCTTCTCCAGGCGGTCGAACCAGCGTGAGAGCGCGATGCGCGCTTCGCGCCCGGCATCGCGTTCGGAGGGATCCGTGGAGACCTCGGCCATGAAGCCGACCATGCTCGTCGACTCGATCAGCGCGGCGACGGCGTCGTCCAGCGCCACGAGCGAGTTGGCAACGGTGCGCTCCTGCGCGGGGATCGCGACGATGCGATCGACGGCAGCATCGGCCGCCGCGAGCTGGCTCGTGATCGCGGTCTCGCTCGATTCCTCGGCGGCCGGGATCGCGGGCGAGAGGACGAGGCCGGTCAGGAGCGCGAGGAGGGCTTCGATCATCTGGGGGGGGCGCGAGCGGTGAGGACTCCCGACGCGGCGCTCCACGAGTCTAGTCCCGATCGGCGCTCGAGCTTCGTCAGGCGTCCGCCTCGGGGTTCGGCTTCTGCAAGCGCCCCCGAAAGGACTCCAGACGCTCGATGTCCTCATCGGTGAAGCCCTGGCTCCGCCCGGTCGACTCCGGGCGCGGCTCGTCGTTCGGAGCGTCGAACAGCGTCTCGCCCAGCGGAACGCCGCCGCCGCGCTGGCGCAGCAGCTGTTCGAAGCCGGCGAAGCGACCGCGCGATCCGCCGAACGCCTCCGCGCGGTGCTTGAGCCTCACGACCCAGCGCTCGCGGAGCCCTGCCCACAGGACGAAGAATCCGATCAGCGACATGAAGCACGCGCCGCCGATCAGCGACCCGACGATGATCACCCAGGCGATCGCGCCGCCGATCGACGTGGCGCGATCCGTCGCCTTGACCCAGCTCC
>JBCCSK010000571.1:0-2536 GCA_039200205.1 Planctomycetota bacterium | reverse complement strand
CCTGACGATGGCCGAGTACTTCCGCGAGGAGAAAGGGCAGGACGTGCTCCTCTTCGTCGACAACATCTTCCGGCCGGTCAGCGCGACGCGCAGGCGCGCGCCGGGCGGCTCGTTCATCTGGCCGAACACGAGCACGGCGTTGTCGATGACCGACGCCTCGCCGCCGTCGGGCAGCTTGTACTTGGCCTCGGACATCTCCAGCCAGAGGTCGTTGCCCTCGCGCGTGCGCTCGCCGACGCCGGCGAACACGCTGAAGCCGCCCTTCTCGACCGCGGTGATCCGGATCAGCTCCTGGATGAGGACCGTCTTGCCGACGCCCGCACCGCCGAACAGGCCGATCTTGCCGCCCTTCGCGAACGGGCAGAGCAGGTCGACGACCTTGATGCCCGTCTCGAAGAGTTCAGAGACGGCCTCCTGCTCGTCGAACTTCGGCGCGTCCCGGTGAATCGGCCACGAGTCGCCGCTGGCGATCTCTCCGCGGGCGACCGAGTCGAGCGGCGTGCCGAGCAGGTTGAAGATCCGGCCCTTGGTGCGCTCCCCGACGGGAACCGAGATCGGCTCGCCCGTGTCGATCGCCTCCATGCCGCGCCAGCAGCCGTCGGTCGACGCCATCGCGATGCAGCGCGCGACGTCATTGCCGAGGTGCTGCGCGACCTCGAGGACGAGGGAGATCCCCGCCTTCTCGTCCTTCACCTCGACGGCGTTGTAGATCTCGGGCATGTGGCCCGCGGGGAAGCGGACGTCGACGACGGGGCCGAAGATCTGAGCGACCGTGCCCTTGGTCTGGGTAGCAGTCATGGAGAGAGGCGTGGCTGTGGTTCTGTGGGTCGGTGTGTTCGGGGGGAGGGCGGGCCGCAGCGCGCTACTTGAGAGCTTCGGTGCCGCCGACGATGTCGAGCAGCTCCATCGTGATGCTCTCCTGACGCTTCCGGTTGTAGATGCCCTTGAGGACCTTCTGCATATCCGAGGCGGCGTCGGTGGCGTTCTTCATCGCGAAGCGCCGGCTCGCGTACTCGCTCGTCAGGGACTCGAGGATCGCGCTGTAGATCCGCGTCTCGAGGTAGCGCGGAACGAGCGACGTGAAGATCGACTCGGCGTCGGGCTCCATGATCGCCTCGCTCGGCGGGTCGCCCGGCGTGCCGAGCGCATCCGGGGTCAGCGGCAGGAACGGCACGATGCGCGGCACGAACTTCACCATCGACTCGAAGGCGGTGAAGACGAGGAACACGTCCCGGTACGCGCCTGACGCGAAGGCGTCGGTGAGCATGCGACCCGTGATGCGCGCGTTCGCGTAGTCGATGTCCTCCATCGGAGGGTCGGTCAGGAACCGCTCGACCTGGCGGCCACGCTTCGTGAGGTACTGGGCGCCCTTGCGCCCGTACACGTAGAAGTCGTGCTTGCCGACGTCGCGGCCGCTCATCCACTCCTCGAGCGAGCGGAACATGTTCGTGTTGAACGCGCCGCAGAGGCCGCGGTCGGAGGTCACGAGCAGGACGAGCGTCCGGTCGCCGGCGCCCGCCTTGAAGAGCGGACTGTCGCCGAGCTCGTCCCCGAGCATCGTCGAGAGCCGGGCGATGAGACCGGCGATCTCCTCGCTGTACGGACGGGAGGCAACGGCGCGATCCTGGAAGCGACGGAGCTTGGTCGACGCGACCATCTCCATCGCCCGCGTGATCTGCTTGATGTTGCCGACCGACTTGATCCGGCTGCGGAGTTCCTTGATGCCTGCCATGTCGCCTCAGGTGGGAAGTCGAGTGCGCGGAGCCGTGCTCAGCCGAGCTGCGCCTTCACCGTCTTCGCGGCCGCGTCGAGGAGCGACTTGACCTCGTCCGGGATCGCCTTTCCGGCGTCGCGGATCTGCTGGGCGATCTCGGGGTGCGAGTCGTGCACGTAGTCGAGGAACTGCGTCTCGAAGTCGCTGACCTTCGACGTCGGGATGTCGTCGAGCGCGCCCGACGTTCCCGCGTAGATGATCATGACCTGGTTCGCGACCTCGGCGGGCTTGTACTGGCCCTGCTTCAGGATCTCGACGAGACGCTCACCGCGGGTCAGCTTGGCCTGCGTGGCCTTGTCGAGGTCCGAGCCGAACTGGGCGAACGCCTGGAGCTCGCGGTACTGCGCGAGGTCGAGGCGCAGCGAGCCGGCCGTCTTCTTCATCGCCGGGATCTGCGCCGCGCCGCCGACGCGCGACACCGAGATGCCCGCGTTCACGGCGGGCCGGATGCCCGCGTTGAAGAGGTTCGACTCCAGGAAGATCTGGCCGTCGGTGATCGAGATGACGTTCGTCGGGATGTACGCCGAGACGTCGCCTTCCTGGGTCTCGACGACCGGGAGAGCGGTCATCGTGCCGCCGCCCTTGACGTACTTCGAGTTGATCTCGGGCGCGTTGTCGGCGAGCTTCGCCGCGCGCTCCAGCAGGCGGCTGTGCAGGTTGAACACGTCGCCGGGGAACGCCTCGCGGCCCGGCGGGCGACGCAGGAGCAGCATGACCTGGCGGTACGCGAGCGCCTGCTTGTAGAGGTCGTCGTAGAAGATG
>JBCCSK010000570.1:0-2540 GCA_039200205.1 Planctomycetota bacterium | reverse complement strand
CGGCGACGCGGGGGCGCCCCGCGATGGGTGACCCCGATCAGTTGAAGGTCACGCCAACAGCGCCGGAGAAGTTCGAGACGGCCGTTCCCATCAGCGAATCGCGCGTCCAGTACTGGAAGAACTGCGTGTCGCCCGCCATGACGGAAATCGTCATGGTCGCTGCCGGAACCATCGTCAGATCGGGGCTGAACGAGACCGCTCCCGTCGTGCCCGAGAACTGCACGAAGTTCGAGTAGCGGCCGATCGGCGCACCGTCGATGCAGATGTTGCCGACGCTTCCGCCCGGGTTGTAGAGGAAGCCGGAGGCCTGCGAAGTGATGAAGTAGCCGGGGGCGAAGAACGGAAGCCCGGTCACCTCGAGCGTGATGTTGTTGTCCGTGGCGACGTCGCTACCGCGAACGGCGAGCTCGGCCGGCGCACCCGTCGACATCGCGTTTCCGATACATGCGATGTCGCCAAGTCCCGGGTTCGAGACCGCGCCCCATGCGATGTTGTCGTAGAAGCGGCCCGAGTCGTCGAAGTTCGTCGCGAAGCTCTGGAAGCCGATCTGGACGACCTCGCCGACGAAGGCCGCGTCGATCGGGATCTCGAGCGCGTTGGTCGCCCAGAGCGTGTCGGGAACGTTGGTCGTGTCGAACGTCGCTTCGAACAGGGTCGCGAACGAGCTGTCCGAGACCTTGATGACGCGGATGTACGCCGCGGTCGTCGTCGCGCCGTCGCCGTTGACGACGTTCGGGTTCTTCCTGTAGTCGAACGTGAAGCGCCAGGTCTGGCCGATGTTGCCGGCATCCGGAACCTGCTCGCGGAAGACGAGAGCATTGATGATGTTGCCCACGCCGTGGTCGCCGTTGTTGTAGTCGCTGTACGCGTTCAGGTACTGCGCCATTTGGGCGGGGCCGCCGTCACCGGTCGCGACCGAGGAGAACCCGGGCGTGCCGTTCGGCGCCGGGAACGGTCCGTAGTTGTAGAGGAAGCCGAACCCGCCATCGAAGACGTTGGCGAACACGAGCCAGCCGTCGGCATCGAGGGCGCTGCCGTCCATGATGTCGAGCGACTCGAAGTCCTGGGAGTACGGCGAGAGCTGTGCAGAGGCCGTGGAGGCGAACAGAAGGAGCGCGCCCGTCGTCGCGGCAGCTGTCTTGGCGAGAGTCATCGTGGCTTGTTTCCTCGGCGATGCCGGTGGAGGGGTGACGCGTCCGTGGCGTCGGATCACGCCTCGGAGCAAGTGGGCGAGTCTGCGGTGTCGCAAGGCAACGCTGGGACAGGAATCTCCCCAAGACACGCTGACGCAGCTTTGGCGCTGTCTCGCGGCCGCTTGCCTCGTCGGGGGTGCCTCGTCGCGCGACTCGCCGGCGACCTCCCCAGACCGATCCCGCTTGTCCGGTTGGCGTCGGCGGTCGAGCGGCTACACTCTTCACATGACGCCGTCCCGCGAATCCGCGCGCGCTCTTCAGCGCACCGCGTTCGTCCACTGCTATTCGGTCTGCACCTGAGCGGGCTGAAACCACGACGTCTACCCACGCGCGGCAGCCCGGAAGGCTGCCGTTCGTCGTTTCAGGCCGCCGTCCGGGTCACGCGCTCCACCCCGAGCCGCTCCAGACGAGCCCGACGACGATGCGACCCGACACCCTGCCCGGCCCCTTCTCCGTAGCTCCTCCGTCCGTGGAGCTCGCCGAGGACCACCCTGGCTTCGCCGATCCCGTCTACCGCGCCCGACGCGACGCGATCGCGCGCGCAGCGCGCCACCACGTGAGCGGCCATCCCGCGCCGATCGTCGCCTACACCGACGACGAGCAGGCGACGTGGCGCGCCGTCTGGGACGAGCTGCTCCCGCTGCATCGAAGTCGCGTGTGCTCGGTCCTTGCGGAGCGGGGCGAGGAGCTTCGGCTGTTCGACGGACCGATCCCGTGGATCGAGGACCTCAACCGCGGACCGCTCGCCCGCTCGGGCTTTCGCTTCGAGCCCGTCGAAGGCCTCGTGCCGGCCGATCGGTTCTTCGCGGCACTGGCGGACGGCGTCTTCCTTTCGACGCAGTTCATGCGGCACTCCTCGCGCCCGCTCTACACGCCCGAGCCCGACGTCGTGCACGAGCTCGTCGGCCATGCTGCGAGCCTGACGGTGCCGTGGATCGCGGACCTCGCGCGCTCGTTCGGCCGCGCGGCCTCGCGGGCCGACGGCGAGCTCCGGCGCCGCATCGACCGCGTTTTCTGGTTCACGATGGAGTTCGGCGTCGTCGAGGAGGACGGCGAGCCGCGCGCGTTCGGCGCGGGACTCCTGTCGTCGGCGGGAGAGCTCGCCCGGTTCGACGCCGAGGCAGAGCTCCTGCCGCTCGACCTCGAGCGTGCGTCGCACTCGGAGTACGACACGGACTCGATGCAGCGTCGACTGTTCGTTGCGCCATCGATCGACTCGTTCAGAGCCAGCATTGCCGCGTGGCTCGGCCGGATTCTCGCCGACTGACCGCTGTGCGCGAGCGGCTGCAGGCCCTGGAGCTTCCGGCAGCGACGTGCGCGACCCTAACCCGGTTTGGAACGCGCGCT
>JBCCSK010000569.1:0-2549 GCA_039200205.1 Planctomycetota bacterium | reverse complement strand
GCTCGTCCGCGAGGCGCTCGCCGCCGCCACCCCCGATGCGTTCGTGACGACAACGGACGAGGAGGTCGCATTCTGGGCCCCTCGCGCCGGCGACCTCGGGCTCGACCTTCGACGGCCCACGACGGGCCGAACCTCGGGTCTCGTGGGCGACGTCGTCAGGATCTGTAGACTGCGCATTCGTTCCTGAAGCCACCGAAGCACGGTCGGAGGCAACCTGCCCCAGGGGAACGACTTATCGCTTCCGAGCAGCCCTGCTGCTGCCGGAATGCCTATGGAATCCGGGAACTGATCTCCGACAAGTCAATGGACTCGATGCCGCATCGCGAAGGACCGCACGACGAGGGCGTACTCGCTCATACGCCCTCGCTGGAGACGATGGGTGGTGGCCCGTCGCGGACCGCGTCGCAGCCCGTGCCGAGTTCGCCGGAGCACTTCCTGAACCGCGAGCTGAGCCTGCTCGAGTTCAACCGTCGCGTCCTCGCCCAGGCCCTGGACGAGCGCGTGCCGCTGCTCGAGCGACTGCGGTTCCTGACGATCTCCAGCACGAACCTCGACGAGTTCTTCGAGGTGCGAAAGGCGTCGCACCAGGAACGCCTGACGCTCGGGTCGGGCAGCGTCGGCTTCGACGGTCGCTCCACGCAGGGACTGCTCGGGGACATCTCGGGAGAGGCCCAGCGGCTCGTCAGCGAGCAGTACCGGGCGCTGAACGACGTCCTCCTCCCCGCGCTCGCCCGCGAGGGGATCGAGATCCTCCGTCGCGACGTCTGGACGAGCGAGCAGTCCGAGTGGATCTCCCAGTACTTCCGCAAGGAGGTCGAGCCGATCCTGACGCCGGTCGGCCTCGACCCGTCGCACCCGTTCCCGAAGATCCTCAACAAGAGCCTGAACTTCATCGTCCTCGTCGACGGAGAGGACGCGTACGGCCGCGAGACGGGGATCGCCGTGGTGCAGGTGCCGCGCGCACTGCCGCGTCTGATCCGCCTCCCGCGCGAGTTCGCGGGCGACGCGCGAGCGTTCGTGATGCTGTCGTCGATCGTGCACGCGCACATCGACACGCTGTTCCCGGGGATGCGCGTCATCGACTGCCACCAGTTCCGCGTGACGCGCAACAGCGAGCTGTGGGTGGACGACGAGGAGGTCGAGAACATCCTCGAGGCGATCGAGGGTGAGCTGCCCGAGCGCAAGTACGCCGAGGCCGTGCGACTGGAGGTGACGGCCGAGTGCCCGGACGAGCTCGCCGGGTTCCTCCTGGAGCGCTTCGAGCTGCCCGAGTCCGACCTCTACCGCGTCGACGGCCCCGTGAACCTCGGGCGCCTCGGTGCGCTGCACGGCCTCGTCGATCGGCCGGATCTCAAGTACCCGCCGTTCACGCCGCGTATGCCGCGCGCATTCTCGCGGTCGGACGACATCTTCTCGGCGATCCGCCAGGGCGACATCGTTCTCCACCACCCCTACGAGTCGTTCGCGCCCGTCGTCGACCTCCTGCGTCGCGCGGCGAGCGATCCGGACGTCCTCGCGATCAAGCAGACGCTGTACCGCACCGACGAGGGATCGTCGATCGTCGCCGCGCTCACCGAGGCCGCCCAGGCCGGCAAGCAGGTGACGACCGTCGTCGAGCTGCGCGCGCGATTCGACGAGGCGGAGAACATCGACCTCGCGAACCAGCTCCAGGAGGTCGGCGCGCAGGTCGTGTACGGAGTCGTCGGCTACAAGACGCACGCGAAGATGACGCTGATCGTGCGACGCGAGCCCGATGGCCTCGTGCGGTACGTCCACCTGTCGACGGGCAACTACCACGCGGGAACGGCGCGCGCCTACACGGACATCGGCTACCTCACGTGCGACCCCGTCGTCGCCGAGGACGTCCACCAGCTCTTCCACCGGCTGACGGGCCTCGGTGCGACGCGCCCGCTGCGACGTCTGTTCGACGCGCCCTTCACGCTCCGCCAGGAGATGCGGCGCCTCATCGAGCAGGAGACAGAGAACGCACGGCAGGGCAAGCCCGCGCGGATCATCGCGAAGATGAACGCGCTGACCGAGGTCAACACGATCCGCGCGCTCTACGAAGCGAGCCAGGCCGGCGTCGAGATCGACCTCGTCGTGCGCGGCGCGTGCTGCCTGCGCCCGGGGATCCCCGGCGTGTCCGACCGCATCCGGGTCCGCTCGATCCTCGGCCGCTTCCTCGAACACTCTCGCCTCGCGTACTTCGAGGCGGACGGCGAGAAGCTGCTGTACGCGTCGAGCGCCGACTGGATGTCGCGCAACCTCTACCGGCGGGTGGAGAGCTGCTTCCCGATCCTCGACCCGGAGATCAAGCGGCGCCTCTACGAGGAGGACCTGCTGATCTACCTCGGCGACGACGTCGCGGCGTGGGACCTGCAGGCCGACGGTTCGTACGCTCGGTCAGGCGGTGACCGCGACCCCCAGAAGGAGCTCCTCCAGCGACTGGCCCAGCCGCAGGAAGCCCCGACCGCCGCTGGCGGGAACGACGGCGATCAGGGGCCGCGCCAAGGCCTGCGCCCGGCCTGAGGCGAGCGACCTGAACCCGG
>JBCCSK010000568.1:0-2553 GCA_039200205.1 Planctomycetota bacterium | reverse complement strand
GGGTGCCCCCCCCGCGACCGCAGCCGGTTTTGCAACGACCGCTGGGCCCCCGGGGCGAATTGCGCTGGGGGGCCTAAGCGGACGTTCGCAACATGGTTGCGACCGCTCGCATGTAAAACCGCGCGAACCCCGCCTCGGGATATCGGTCATGACCGAAGATATCTCGGTCATGGCTGAGATCCCGTTCGGGCGGCACGACTCCCTCCCCTTCCCCCACGTCACCGGCTACTGGGTCAACCGGCTCGCCGCGGCATTCCGGGTGCGGGTCGACCGCGATCTTCGCGAGTTCGACCTGACGCGACGCCAGGTCGGGATGCTGCATTTCATCCACCGCCTCGGCGGTGCCAGCGCGTCGGACCTGACTCGCTCGATGGGCGTGGACAGCACGGCCGTCACGCGCATGGTCGACCGGCTGGAGGACAAAGGGCTCGTCGAGCGGCGACCCGACCCCGACGACGGCCGGCGGTCCATCGTCGAGCTGACGAGCGCCGCGCGGCGCCTCATGCCGCGGTTCGCCACGATCGCGCGGGGGGTCGAGGAGACCTTCGAGGACGGCATCGACGAGGCCGACCTGGCGACGTTCCACGCCGTGCTGATGCGGATGCTGGAGAACGTCGGCGAGGCGCATTTCGCGATGATCAACGAGGAGGACGCGCAGTGAGGTCGCTCGCTCTCACCGGCCTCGTCCTCGTCGCCTACGGCTGCCGCTCGACGCCCGAACCCGCCGAGGACGCCATGACGGTTGCGATCCCCGCCTCCTACAGCGGCGACGCCTCCAGCGAGCCGATCGGAGCCGAGCCCTGGTGGACGACGTTCGGTGACCCCACGCTCGACGCGGCCGTCGAAGCCGCGCTGGAAGGGAACTTCGAGCTCCGCCAGGCCTGGGCGAGACTGCGTGAAGCGAGCGCGCTCTCCCGCATCGCGGGCGCGCCGCGCTATCCCACGCTCGACCTCAACGTGTCCGGAACGTTCCAGGAGATCACCCAGCTCAGCGGCGACGCTGCGAACATCCCCATCCGGACCGGCGAGTTCTACTCGCTCGGCCTCGCGCTCGGCTACGAGGTCGACCTGTTCGGCCGCATCGACAGCGAGCTCAAGGCTGCGCGCCTGGAGGAGATCGCGACCGCCGCCGACGTGCGAGCGACGGGCCTCCTCCTCAGCGGCAGCGCCGCCGACGCGTGGATCTCGATCGTCGAGCAGAGCGCGCTGGAGGACCTCGTCGACGAGCAGATCGAGGTCGGCCGCCAGCTCCTCGAAGTGACGGAGAACCGGTTCGCGACCGGGTCTGGGTCCGCGCTCGACGTGCTCCAGCAGCGACGCCAGCTGGAGGGGACGCGCGCCGAAGCTCCGCGCGTCGAGGGCGAGGGGGAGCGCGCGCGTCACCAGCTCGCCGTGCTCGCCGGTCGCCCACCGCGCGACACGATCGTGGACGCGCCGCGCCGCCTCCCCGATCTTCCGCCGCTTCCGCCGCTCGACGTACCCGCCGCACTCCTGCGCCACCGGCCGGACGTCGCCGCCGCCGCCCGGCGCGTCGAGAGCGCCGATGCGAACGTCGCCGCCGCGCTCGCCGACCGCTACCCGCGCCTCACGCTCTCGGCCAACTTCAGCTTCGACGCGGCCGAGATCGCCGACCTCTTCGACCGCACGATCGAGCTGATCGCCGCGTCGCTCGCCACGCCGCTGGTGGACGGCGGGCGTCGCCGGGCCGAAGTGGAGCGACGTCGCGCCGTGCTGGAGGGCGCGATGGACGCGTTCCAGCTCGCGTTCCTGACCGCGCTACAGGAGGTCGAGGACGCGCTCTCGCTGGAGCGCCGCGGCGTCGAGCGGCTCGCGGTCCTGGAGAGCCAGGCGACGATCGCGCGCGAGGAGCTCGTCCAGGCGAGGCTCCGCTACGCGGGCGGCGTCGACACGTACCTCCAGGTGCTCGCGGCCGTACAGAACCTGCAGCTGCTCGAGCGCGAGCTCGTCACCGAGCGCGCGGGCCTCCTCCGCGCGCGCTCCCAGCTCCATCGCGCCCTCGGCGGCGCCTGGACCGATCAGCTCGAGCCGCCCGTCCAGGAGAGCGAGAACGACGACTCCTCCGAGTCCTGACCCCCTACCGCCATGGCCTCCCCCATTCGCATCCTCGGGACCGCGCTGCGCTGGCTCGCTCCCGTCGCCGTGATCGCGATCTGCGCGATCGCAGCGCGCGCGCTCATCCTGGCGCGCGAAGAGCCGCCCAAGATCGACCGACCGCCGAGAGCGCTCCCCGTCGAAGTCGTCTCGGTCGTTCAGCGCGACCACGACGCGACCGTGGCGGCGTACGGGACCGTCCGTCCGCTCAGGACGCTGACCGTTCGACCGACGGTCGGTGGGCCGATCGTGACCGTCCATCCCGGGCTCCTCGAGGGCGGCCGGATCGACGCGGGCGAGACGCTCGTCGCGATCGACACGCGCGACTACGAGCTCTCCGTCGCGACGGCCGAGGCCGACCTCGTCGCCGCTCACGCGCAGCTCGACATCGAGCTCGGCAGCGCGGCGGTGGCGGCGCGCGAGTGGGAGCTGCTCGGCGAT
>JBCCSK010000567.1:0-2581 GCA_039200205.1 Planctomycetota bacterium | reverse complement strand
TTCTGCGGCGGCGGCGTCTTCTTCGCGGGGCCCTCCTTCGGAGGTGTCTTCTGGGGCGTCTCCGCGGGCGTCTTCTTCCGAGCCGCGTCTGCGCGCGCGTCCGCCGACTTCTTGGCCTCCTCCGCACGAGCGGCTTCGGTTCGAGCCGCGTCGCTGGCCGCCTTCTTCTTCCGTGCCGCCTCCGTGCGGGAGTCGGCCGAGGTCTTCGACTGATCCGCACGCGCTCCTTTGATCCGCTCCGCGTCGATCACGGCCTTCTTCTTGCGGGCGGCCTCGGTCCGGGACGCGGCGCTGTCGGCGGCCGCCCTCTCCCTCGCAGCGCGGATCCGCGCCTCGTCCTTCGCCGCCTGGTCGATCCGGGCCTGGCGGATGCGCTCTTCGTCGAGGCTCGCCTGCTTCTCGCGAGCGGCCTGGACGCGGGCCTCGGTCTTGGCCGCGTCATTCGCGGAGGCCTCGCCCTTCTCGGGGGCACGCTCGGGCTCGTCGGCTCCTTTCTTCGCGACCTTCTCAGGGACGGGCTTGTCGGTCACGACGGCCTTCTTCTCCGCGCCGGCAGCCGCTTCAGCGGCGACCCTGTCGGCCTCCGCCTTCTTTCGAGCCGCCTCGGCGCGCGCCAACTCGGCCTCCTTGCGGCGCTGCTCGGCCTCGGCGCGTCGGCGGGCGTGGATCTTCGCGACAGCGCTCTCGACGTCCGCGGCGATCGGACGGCCCGCGCGAACCAGGAGGTCCTTGTAGAGCACGACGAACTCGTCGACGTCGAGGCTGCGACTGCGATCGACGTCGTGCTTGGTGAAGAACGCCGTCGTGACGTTGGACTTGGCGAGCTCGCTCAGGCTGATCGCCGCGTCGCTGCTCGTATCGAGACGCTCGAAGGTCTTCTTGACGGTCTCGAGCGAGGTCGCCTTCGAACTCTGTGGCGTCGCAGCCTGAGCCGTCCCCATCGCTGCAGCCGCTGCCGCAACCGCGGCGGCGAGCGTCTTCGTCCTTCGCATCGCTCGTTCCATTCTGAGTCGGGTGCCGATCTGGGCCGGCACCTCGCAGCACACTCCGTGCCAGAAACTGGGACGACCCGCGCGCGGCCTCCAGAGTACGGGAAGCCAGGTGTTCCCGCCGAAGCGGCCGCCCGTGTCCTCCATCGGAGACGCAGGGCCAGGATCCGCTCGGAATTCCGGGCATTCCGCTCCTGACGGGCGGATCCGGGGGCGTGTGCGTGGACGGGCGTTCCGCCGCCGCGGTACAACCCGATCCAGGCCTCTCCTCGGGCGCCTCTCGCGCCCCGGCGGCCCCACCGCACCGATGATCGCACCCCAAGAGCTCGCCCCGCTCCTCGCGACCGGCGAGCCGAAGAAAGTCGCCACGCGCAACGCGTACGGCGAAGCGCTGCTCGACCTCGGAACGTCCCGGGACGACGTCGTCGTCCTCGACGCCGACCTCTCCGGATCGACGAAGACCAAGGCGTTCAGCAAGGCTCACCCCGAGCGCTTCTTCAACATAGGCGTCGCCGAGGCGAACATGATCGGCATCGCGGCCGGCCTGGCCTCCCAGGGCAAGGTCGTGTTCGCGAGTTCGTTCGCGATGTTCGCGACCGGCAAGGCGTTCGAACAGATCCGCCAGAGCGTCTGCGTGCCGGACCTCGACGTGAAGATCTGTGCGACGCACGCCGGGCTCACGGTCGGCGAGGACGGCAAGTCCCACCAGATGCTGGAGGACGTCACGCTCATGCGCGTCCTCCCGAACATGAAGGTCATCGTTCCGGCGGACGCGGTCGAGGCCCGCCAGGCCGTCCACGCCGCCGCCGAGATGCCCGGACCGGTCTACGTCCGCCTCTCGCGCGCCGCCACGCCGGTCGTCTTCGCGGACGAGTACGAGTTCCGCTTGGGCAAGGCGGCGCACCTGCGCGAGGGAACGGACATCGCCATCGTCGCCGCCGGCGTCACGGTCGCTCCCGCGCTCGCGGCCGCGGAAGCGCTCGCGTCCGAAGGCGTCGAGGCGCGCGTCCTGAACATGGCGACGATCAAGCCGATCGACGAGGCCGCCATCGAAGCGGCCGCGCGCGAGTGCGGCGCGATCCTGACCGCGGAGGAGCACCAGGAGAACGGCGGACTCGGCGAGGCCGTCGCCCAGGTCGTCGTCCGCACCCACCCCGTCCCGATGGAGATGGTCGGAATGCACGGAGCCTTCGGGCAGAGCGGAAAGGGCGATGAGCTTCTCGCCCACTACGGAATGGACGCGGCCGGGATCGCCGACCGCGCGCGCGAGCTCGTCCGCCGCAAGGGAGCTTGAACCGATGACCCTCTCGTCCAACGAACGCGACGCGATCGTCGCCGCCGCCCGCCAGGTTCGGATCGACGCGATCCGCATGACCAACGCGGCCTCGTCCGGGCACCCGGGCGGTCCGCTCGGCATGGCGGACTTCATGGCGACGCTGTTCGTCAAGCACCTGGAGCTGTCACCGGAGACGCGCGACAAGAAGGAGCGCAACCGCTTCGTGCTCGACAACGGGCACACCTGCGCCGGCTACTACTCGCTCCTCGCCCAGACGGGCCTCGTGCCCGAGGACGAGCTGCTGCGCTTCCGCAAG
>JBCCSK010000566.1:0-2612 GCA_039200205.1 Planctomycetota bacterium | reverse complement strand
GCGTCGTAGACACCGATGTAGGTGGTGGTGCGCGCGTTGAACGGCACGACGTTCCCGGTCGTGGCGTCCTGCGCGGCCGCGACGCTGGACGCGAGGACGGCGCCGGCGAGCGAAAGGGCAAGCTGGTTCATGGTGGAGAGTAGGAGTGGGGCGAAAGCGGGCGCGGGCAAGGGCGCGCCAAGGACGATCAAGACTAGGAGGGAAATCGCGGCGAGGGTGCCATTTGCGGGACTCGTGCGCGATCTGCCTCTCGATTCGAGCCAAGCGTCCCGACCCGGACCACGCGATGGACCGCGCGCGTGAAGAAGCGTCACGGAGGTCTCGATCGGTAGGCGTCAGCGGGCGCGGACTTCGAGCACGACGTCGAGGTCGCCGGTGCGCGCCTGGACGGTCGCGAAGGGCACGAACTCACTCCCGACGACGAACTCGCCTACGTCGTCGCTCCCGAAACTCGTCACGTGGGCACCGACCGAGATCTCGACCAGCTCGCCCGCAGCAACACGCTCGAACCGGAAGAGCCCATCCGAGTCGAGGGACAGGATCCTCGTGTTGTTCAGGACAACGACCGCGCGCTGGCGCGAGCGGGTCGGTGCAGTCCTTCCCTCGGACGGCTCCCGCAGACGCTCGTACCAGTCGCCCACGACGCGCCCCGCGATCGCGCCGAATCCCTCGAGGACGATCTCCGCCGAGGCGGCACCGTCGTGGACGAAGGTCGGCAGGTCAGCGGACGCACTCCAGGTCCTGCCCTCGTTGATCACGTGGTAGTACCACGTGCCGTGCGGGAGTCGTTCGAACCGGGCGCGACCGCCTTTGACCGACGCGGAGGTGACCTGCTGCACGGCCCCGCTCCCGTCGTCCTCGAACAGGATCAGCGACATCGACGATTCGACCCGCGCTCCCGACGCGTAGCGGACGACGACTTCCGCCGGGAACGCGAAGGCCCACGGGTCGTCCACCCTCCGCGCTTCGCCCGGTTCGAGGTCGAGGTCGAGGGCGAGGCGCCGTCCATCGAACTGGAGCTCGAGCAGGTTCGTTCCCCTCTCGACCCAGAGGTCGAACCCACCGGCGGCGGTCTCGCCGTGCTGGATCTCGATGCCGCCGATCTCCCAGCGTCCGTCGGCACTGACGTCGACGCGCTCGACGCTTCGCGTGACGCGGGGGACGTCGACGCCGGACCGCTCGACGAGAGCCTTCTCCTCCGGACCGAACTCGCGCGCGCGATAGAGGATGACGGCCGCCTGGACCGGGCCGTTCTCTGGTAGCTCGAGCTGTCCGAAGAGCCGCGCGTGTCGGTTCAGCCCGACCACGAACGGCGTCCCGTGGCCATGGTCCGCGGGGACGCCGATCGCGGCGGTCGCGTGGTCCGGCGCGGAGATCTCGACGCCGGCTACCGCGGACCTCGGGAGGACCGCCCTGCCCCCCTCGTCGGTCACCGCGAACAGCGAAACGCCGGCGTCGATCCTCGCACCGGCCAATGGACGCATGGACGGGACCGACACGACGCGGAACTCGACGGCGTCCCCCATCGACGGAACCGCGATCTCCAGGACCACCGTCCGCGACCTCCCCTCGAACGGGGACGTGAACGCCGCCTCGGTCGTGAGGCCGCCCGCCGGTGGCGTCGCGGTGACCGCCACGGTCCGCGTCGGGAGCACGTGGAAGGACGCGCGCCCGCTGGCGTCGGTCCGCGCCACTCCCCCCGCGTCGAGCGCACCGAGGAATTGCGGCGAGACGGCCTGGTCCACGGCGACGATCGCGCCCTCCACCGGTCCCTTCGTCGACCCGTTGCTCGAGCGCACGACGATGTCGAGTCGGCCGAACCGGGAGCGAGCGGCCTCGACGTTCTGGGTGGCCGCAGCAGGCACCGATCGGCCAGCCGTGCGCTCGTCCAGCGCGGGCGCCGCGAGGACGGGGCGGGCGCCAGGGGCTGCGGCCCCACCGCCGGTCTCTTGCGCCTGCAGACCGCCGGGGGCGGGCCGGTCCACCTCGGACAGCAGAACCAGGAGAACCGCGACGACGACGACGAGCGAGGCGGCGAGCAGGAGCGAGCGAATGGTGGGAGTCCGTGGCGGTACAGCCTGACATGGGAACGAGATCCGATGGGATCGAGCCCTCGGTCGCTACCCTGGCCAGAGGCCGTGGGGACGTTCACCGAGACGCCGATACTGGAGATCGACCGGATCCTGCAGACGACGAAGGCGCTGGAGCGCCGCGTCGGCGAGCGCTTCCCCGACTCCGGCCTGCGCGAGGTGTGCGGCCAGCTCCTCGTGCTGGGCGGGCGCACGCGCGAGCGGATGGCGTGGCTCTCGCGGCCGATCTGGCCGCTACGCGCCCTCGTGATCGGACTGGTCGGCCTCGTGGGAGGCGCGCTCGTCGTCGGCCTCGTGGGCTACGTGAAGCTCCCCGGCAAGCTCGGCTTCCTGGAGGTCGTCCAGGCGGTCGAGTCGGGGATCAACGACGTGATCTTCCTGGGGATCGCGGTGTTCTTCCTGTGGACGCTGGAGCGGCGCATCAAGCGCGCGCGGGCGCTGCGCGCGATCAACGAGCTGCGCTCGCTCGCGCACGTCGTCGACATGCATCAGCTCACGAAGGACCCCGCGCGGAGCCTCGAT
>JBCCSK010000565.1:0-2617 GCA_039200205.1 Planctomycetota bacterium | reverse complement strand
CCTGGCTCCAACTCGACGACAAAATGGTTCTTATTTATGAAATCGGTATGTAACTCAAGTTGAGCCGAGGTGTTACCTTTAGTTCCAAACCATCCCGTTTTGAGATCAACGAAGTCATTATAGGCTTCAATGTCAACATCAGGCTGATCAAAGTTAAGGCTGTCAATCCAAAAACTATTGGCGTAAAGCCTTCCTTTAAATATCTCACCCGTCTTACCCAAATCAGCAGAAAGACCTTTCGCTGAAAATTGCTTGTACCGGATACCCGGCGTCAAAAAGGACAATTCCACTTTTCGGGTATCTGAATCAAAACTGCCATAAAGAGAAGTTCCTTTCGAAATAGCAAGACCCGCCGAGCCTCGCGCCGGGCGAAACGTTCGGTGAATGGGTCGACCGCCAGATCGTGCCGGGTCGCATGTACAAGGAAGTGCGCGATCCCGAGGGGCTCTTCGGCGTCATCCCGGCGATCGGGACGGCCTTGCTCGGCAGCTTCGCAGGGCGCTGGCTCGGTCGACGGGAGGGCGCACGCACGCTGATGGGTCTCCTCGGCGGCGGCCTGGCCTGCCTCGCCCTGGGCGGACTGCTGGACGTGATCGGTCTCCCGATCAACAAGAACCTCTGGACGGCGAGCTTCGTCCTCTGGGCCGGCGGCTGGAGCCTGCTCCTGCTCGGCGTGTTCCACGCGCTGTTCGACGGCGGACGCCTCCCGCGGCTCGCCCTGTTCTTCTCCGTGATCGGCGCGAACGCGATCCTCGCGTATCTGGCGGGAGCGTTCATCGACTTCCGCGACATCGTCGAACTCGTCTGCGGCCGAGGACTCGAGCGCGGCAAGCTCAGCGCCGCGCTCGTTCCGGTCCTCGCGCTCGCGCTCCAGTGGAGCGTGCTCTACGTGCTCTACCGCCGACGGATCTTCCTGCGCGTCTGATGGCCATCGTCCACTGCACCCAGTGCGGGTCGCCCGTCGAGGAGCTGATCCCCGACGGCGACAACCGCGCGCGGGCCGTCTGCACGAACTGCGGGCACATCCATTACATCAACCCGAACGTCGTCGTCGGGTGCATCGTCGAGGCGGGCGACAGGATCCTCCTGTGCAAGCGGGCGATCGAGCCCGCCCTCGGCCGCTGGACGTTCCCGGCCGGCTACCTCGAGTGTGGCGAGTCCTCGCCCGAGGGGGCCGCGCGGGAGACGTACGAAGAGTCCGAGGCGGAGGTCGAGATCCTCGGGCTCCACGCGATGCTCGACATCCCCCACATCGCCCAGGCGTACGTCGTCTTCCGCGCACGCCTCATCGGCACCCACTACGGGCCGGGCGACGAGTCGAGCGAGGTCGAGCTCGTCGACCTCGACGACATCCCCTGGGACGATCTGGCGTTCCCTAGCGTGGCGACCGCCCTACGCCTCTACGTCGAGGACCGCGGCGCAGGACGCGCGCAGACCCACATCGGCGTGGTCGAGTGGAACGGCCGCGGGTCGCGCTTCGATCTCGCCCAGTACACGCTCCGCGACCACCTGCGGCACTGAGCGAGCGACATCAACCCGGGTTGACGTCGCTCGCTCCGATCAGAGGCGGCCGGAGAACCCGATGTGGGCCTCGGGGCGCACGTGGAACTTGCCGTTGCGGTAGTCGAGGTTGACGCCCATTCCGTAGTGCGGCGAGCCGCAGCTGGAGAGGGAACTGACCCCGACGAGGAGCGCGCCCCATCCGAGGAGCGCGAGGAGTGCTTTGGAGGTGGTCGTCTTCACGATCTTTGCCTTCTTCGGGGTCATTCGGGCTGCCACTCCTGGAGGGCGAGCAGCGCGCCGTGGGGGTCGGTGACGAGCGCGACCGAGCCGCCGCGCAGCGTGGCGTCGGGTTCGATCACGATCGTCCCGCCGAGTTCGCGTGCTCGAGCCGCGGCCGCGCTGGCGCTGGCGACGCGGATGTAAGGGATCCAGAGGCCGCGCTCCTCCTCGAAGGGTGTTCCGGTGACGCCGCCCTCGGGACGCTCGTCGGAACGCAGCAGCACGTAGGGTCGACCGTCGTTCGACTCATCGCGCCGCTCGGTCGTGTACCCGATCGCTGAGGCGTAGAACGCCCCCGCAGCAGCAGGATCCACGCACGCGAGCTCGTGCCAGAGCCACTCCCCGATCCCGGGGTCGTCCCAGGTCGGATCGCCCGACGTCGAGCGGAGAACGGCGAAGAAGCCGCCCTGATCGTCGCCGAGGACAGCGGCGCGCCCGCGATCCGGGAGATCGGTGGGACTCTCGTAGACGGTGCCGCCGAGGTCGCGCACGCGCGATGTCGCCGCGTCGACGTCGCCGACGGAGATCGAGCAGACCCAGATGGCGGTGGCGCGCGTCGCATCGACGCGGTCGGCGTCGAGGATGCCGCCGATCGCGCGGCCGTCGTGACGGACGACCGAGTAGTCGCCGTCGGACTGCAGCTCGAACGTCCAGCCGAAGAGGCCTCCGTAGAACGCGTGCGCGCTGGCGACGTCCGGCGTGATCAGGTCGTGCCAGACGAACCGCCCGGGCTCGTACGTGCCGCTGGTGGCGATCGGAGGGACGACGATCGGCTCGGTCGAAGAGCACGCGCCGAAGACGGGGAGAGCGAGGAGAGCGACGAGCCGTTGGGGGG
>JBCCSK010000564.1:0-2621 GCA_039200205.1 Planctomycetota bacterium | reverse complement strand
GGGGGACATGGGGATCGGGGGTGGGGGCGCTCGGGGGGTGGCCCCGGAGCCTAGCGGTTCGCTCGATGCGCGGAAAGGCGCGCGGGGGCGCGCCCCCGCGATCACTGGAACCGCACCGCCTCGGAGAGTCGCCCGCGCTCGTCGATGAGCATCTTCTGCGCGCTCGTCTGGCCGTCTTCGACGACGAACTCGAAGGTGACGTCCGGGTCGCGCTCGGCGACGAACCGGCGGCGTCCCTGGTAGAGGAGGCGGTAGTTCGGTCGATCCGCGACTCCGACCGAGAGGCGACCGTCCTCGCGAACCGCGACCTCGAACGTCGTGCAGCCGACCTGGTAGCGGCCGACGAACGCCTTCGCCTCATCGGCGGTGAGCCGAACGTCCTGGACGCCGGGGAGCGGCATGTCGAGCACGATCCTCGCCAGGTCGCGCTCGAGCGCGCCCAGCGGCGCGCGCTCCGCGGCGACGAGCAGGACGACCGACACGTCTGGCTCCGGGTAGTACGCGATGTGGACCGTCGTTCCATCGGCGCTGCCGCCCTTCGTCAGGCTCGTCAGGTCGCCGAGCTTCGAGACGCTGAAGCCGTACCCGTGTCCCGTCTCGCTGCCGTCTTCGAGGCGCTTCGACTCCGTCATCCGACGGACGGCCGCGTCCTCGAACGCGTCGCCTCCGTGGACCGCCTGCCCGAGCTTGAAGAGGTCGAGCGCCGAGGCGCAGAACGCGTCCTCGCCGAAGACGTGAACCGCGTGCACGACGTCGATCTGCTCACCGGCGATCTCGGCACTGCACGCCGCCTGGGACCGGGCCGGCGGCGCACCGTCGACGTCGAAGCCGGTCGCGTCGAGGTCTGCGGGCGCGAGGACCATCGTCTCGATCGCCTCGGGCAGCGTCTTCTCCGACACGGCCTCGACGAGCGCGCCGACGACGAGACCGTTCGACTCGCTGTAGTCGAAGCACGCGCCGGGCGGCGTCTGGACTCCGCCCTCGCGCACGAGCTCGAGCGCGCCGGCGATGTCGATGTCACCGCGACCGGCAGCTTCGTAGGCGTCGGCCCATCCGATGAGCCCTGACGTGTGGCTGAGCACGTGGTGCACGGTGATCTCGGTCCCCTCCCACTCGAGGCCCTCGAGGTACTTGCCCACGGGCGCATCGAGATCGAGCGCGCCGCGCTCGACGAGACGCATCGCCGCGAGCGCGGTCAGCGGCTCGACGAGCGGTCCAGCGCGGAACACGCTGTCGGGCGCGGCGAGCCCACCGCCCGGAAGCCGTCCCCAGCCCTTTTGCAAGAGGACCTCGTCCCCCACTCCCACGACGACGACGAGCCCGTCCAGCTCGTCAGCCTCGAGCGCGCGCTCGGCGCGGGCAGCCAGTCGATCGGTCAGGTCGTCGGCCCCGCCCTGGGGAAGCGGTGCGATGAGCAGGGCGGCTGCGATGGAGATGGCGTTCATGGGTCGATGGAGTTCCGTGGCGCGCGTCGAGAGTCGTTACGTCATGGAGTAGGGCAAGGAGGCCGCACGACTCCATCCGCAGGAGTGCGTAGTCCGACCGAATTCGGTGCCAACGGACGTCTACGGCACCGTGGTACCGTGGCCGGACCATGCCCTGGACCAAGCTTCCGGTCGACGACTGGACCGACACCCTCGAGACCCTTCACCTTTGGACCCAGGTCGTCGGCAAGATCCGGCTATCGAAGGCTCCATGGCTCAATCACTCGTGGAACGTCCCGCTGTACGTCACCTCCAGCGGACTCGGGACCTCTCTCGTGCCCCACGGCCAGGAGGGGTTCGACATCGAATTCGACTTCCAGGGCGACGAGCTGCGCCTGCGAACCACCACCGGCGAACGCAGGACGATCTCGCTCGAACCGCGCACCGTCGCGGACTTCCACGAAGCCGTACTCGGAGAGATGGAGTCGGTCGGGATGCCGGTCGAGATCCATCCGATACCGAGCGAGATCGCCGACGCGATTCCCTTCCACGAAGACACCGTGCACGCGGCGTACGACCCCGAGCATGCGCGGGCGCTGTGGCGCGCGCTGCTCGACGCGTCGCGCGTGATGCAGGGGTTCCGGGCGGGCTTCCGCGGAAAGGCGAGCCCCGTCCACTTCTTCTGGGGCAGCTTCGACCTCGCCGTGACGCGTTTCTCGGGTCGACCGGCGCCCGACCATCCCGGGGGCATGCCGAACTTCCCGGACGACGTCGCGCGCGAGGCCTACTCGCACGAGGTGACGAGCTGCGGCCTGTGGCCGGGCAACCGCGAGGCGCCGACGCCGATCTTCTACTCGTACGCCTACCCGACGCCCGAGGGATTCGCGGACGCGAAGATCGCGCCCGACGCGGCGTTCTGGCTCGCTGAGCTCGGCGAGTTCGCCGTGCCCTACGACGCGATCGCGAGCGCCGACGATCCGGAGGGCGAGCTGCTGGCGTTCTTCGAGAGCACGCACGCGGCCGCCGCGGACCTCGCGGGATGGGACCGCGACTCGCTGGAGTGCGACCACCCGCACGGTCCCGAGTGGTGGCGGCAGCGGCCGCACGCCTGACGGACGCGCGGCACCTCCCTCGAGAGATGAGCCCCCGGCGCCGAATCGATCGGCGCCGGGGGCTCATGTTCAGGGATCCTGTCCG
>JBCCSK010000563.1:0-2648 GCA_039200205.1 Planctomycetota bacterium | reverse complement strand
CAAGAACTTCCAGCTCGCGCGCTTCGGGCTGTGGCTCTCGACGGTCGCCTACACGGCGCTCGTCATCTACCACCTCACGCTCTTCAAGTAGGGCAGGCGGGCGAGCTTCCGCGGCGGCTACCTGCCCTCGCGCGCGAGGTCGGCCTCGACCGCGCGGGCCGCGACCTCGACGCCGCCGTCCGGACCGAACGCGACGTTCCAGAGGTTGGTCTCCCACTCGGGGTCGCGCGCTTCGGGAGTCCACCAGCTGAAGCGGGCCTCGTAGGTCTTCGTCGTGTAGCCGAGCTGGGCGAGCTTCGCGAGGGCCTCGGGAGGGAGGTCCTGGTTCATCGAGTTGAGCCCCGTCGCCTCCGCGCGGCCGAGCCAGTCGACGAGCGCGGCGCGCATGCGCTTCGCGCGCTCGAACTCGTCGAGGAGGCGGTCCGTCGCGCAGTTCGGATCCGTCGGACGGTGGTAGAGGAACACGCGCCCGAGCGGGTGCACGTAGCCCGACGACCCGACGTCCGCCTCGCGCAGGAACATCTCCAGCAGCCATCCCTCGCTCTCGATGCTGGCCTCCATGCCCATCCCGCCGAGCGCGTAGCGGGGCGTGCTCGGCGGCAGCACCGAGAGCGAATCGCGCAGGTCGACGCCGGGGAACGCGGCGTCCTCGAGTCCGGCCATGTCGAGCAGCGTGCGTCCGATGTCGATCTGGCGCACGGGTGCGCCGGAGACCGCCTTCGCGGTCGCGCCCGGTCCGCGCAGGACGAGCGGCACGCGGATCGTCGGATCGCGCAGGCCGAAGTGGTCCCAGAACACCTCGCGTTCGCCGAGGCCCTCGCCGTGGTCCGCCGTGAACGCCATCGTCGAGCCGGCGACGCGCGGCAGCGCGAAGAACGCGCCGAGCTGACCGTCGAGGTACGCGACCTCGCCCGCGTAGAGGGCGTTGACGAACTCGGGATCGCGGATCCCGGTCGCAGCGAGCCACGGCGGGACGCGATCGTCCGGGATCCCGAGGTCGACGTCGTCGCGGTACGGGTCGGGGCGCCCGCGAAGGACGCGCTCGAACTCGGCCTCGGGCAGCTCGTACGGCGTGTGCGCGTCGAACAGGTGCAGCCAGAGGAACAGCGGTGACCCCGCGGCGTCCTCCAGCCAGCGCGTCGCGATCTCCAGCGTGATGGCTCCGTCTCGCTGGGGAACGAGCGGCGCGCTCATGCGGTCGAAGCCCTGCCCGAGCCCGCTGATGTCATCGAAGAGGTGGAACGCGCTGAGCGCGGCGTACGTCTGGTAGCCCGCGTCGCGGAAGCGCTCGGCGAGCGTCTCGGCCGTGCGATGGAGCCGCGTCCCGTTGTCGATGATCTTCGTGTCGCGCGGGTGCACCCCGGTCAGGAGCGCGACGTGCGACGGGTTCGTGTTGTTGATCGCCGTCAGGCAGTTCGTGAAGAGCGCGCCCTCGCTCGCGAGCGCGTCGATGTGCGGGGTCGCGGCCGGCGAGGACGGGTCGATCGCCGACACGTAGTCCGCGCGATGCGTGTCGGACGTGATCAGCACGACGGCCGGCGGGTTCGCCGCTCGGTCGACGATCCGCGCGTTGGCGACGAGCAGGATCGCGTCCTTCTCGGTCCCCGCCTCGCGCGAGAGGCGCAGGCCGTCGAGCGAATCGGCGGCGCCCAGGGAGAGCGTCGTCCAGCGAGTCGGCACCTCCAGGGGCTCGAGCGCGACGTCACCGCGCTCGAACGTGAGCGCGAGCGGACGTGCTTCCTCGGCCACCCGTGGAACGGCGACCGCGTCGATCACGATCTCGGCGTCGGCTCGGGGCCCATCAGATCCGGAGGCGACGGCGAGCGCGAACGCGCGGCCGGGGACGGCGCGGAACGCGGGTCGCAGGTCGCGGTCGACAGCGACCGGCACGGGCTCGCCGCGTCCCGCCGGGGGCGCTGCCGCGGCTGCCGCGTACTCCTCCGGGGCGGCGTCGACGGCGAGGACGTCCAGCGGCAGCTCGGGGTCGCCGTCGACGAACGCGAGGCGCGGCGGAAGGCGCTCGCCCTGGAGCGCCGCCGGTCCGGGGTCCGCGCCGTCGCCGCCGCAGGACGCGGCCAGGGCCACGACGAGCCACGACGCCACGCTCGCGGCGGACGGGGACGGAGACCGGGGGAGCATCGCTGGGAGAGGCTACTCGTCCGTGAAGCCCGACGCCCGAGCGAAGCCGCCGCGACCCGAGACTTCGCCTCGGCGTGAGCACTAAACTCTGCGTCTTGTGGAAGACGCGCCTCTCTTGCGCGTCCCCCTCTCGATGTCGGACGCACCCGAGGTTCTCGTCACCGGCGCCGCCGGGTTCATCGGAGCCGCCGTGTGCCGGCGACTCGTCGCGCTCGGCGCCCGCGTCGTGGGCGTCGACGACCTCTCGGCCGGCGACCCCGCGCGGGTCGCCGACCTCGCGGGCTCCTCCTTCGATCTCGTCGTGGCCGACGTGCG
Source organism: Planctomycetota bacterium (assembly GCA_039200205.1). GTDB lineage: Bacteria > Planctomycetota > UBA1135 > UBA1135 > Saltatorellus. Next base: position 194 of record JBCCSK010000563.1, on the reverse strand, counting down.
AGACGAATCGCTCCTCGACGGGCTCCTCGCCCGCGAGCCGCGCGCCGTCCTGCACCTCGCGGGTCACGTCGGCGTGCGTCGCGTGCTCGCGGACCCCGAGCAGTGCGAGGCCGAGAACCTGGCGCTCGGTCGAAGCCTCGCCGACGCCGTCGCGCGCTGCGACCGCGTTCCGAGGCTCGTCGCCGCGTCGACGT
>JBCCSK010000562.1:0-2651 GCA_039200205.1 Planctomycetota bacterium | reverse complement strand
TCAGCAGCGGCCGCAGCCGCCTGACCGTTCGCGTCAGCGCCTTCTGCGCGCGCATGACCTTGGTCACGTCCTTGTAGACCTCGGGCGCCTCCTCGCGGAGTCCGTGCGCCATGCGCGCATCGAACCAGACGCCCTCCATCTGCCGCACGAGCTCGTCGGGCGTGACGACGCGCCGCGCCCGCGCGCGGCTGAGACGACGGCCCGCCCCGTGTGAGCTCGAGGCGAGCGACGCGGCGCAGCCGCGCCCGATCACGTGGTAGCTGGTCGACCCCATCGAGCCCGGGATGATCCCCGGCTCGCCGTCGCGCGCGGAGATCGCGCCTTTACGGTGCACCCAGAGCTCCTCGCCGGCGTGCGACTCGCGCCGCACGAAGTTGTGGTGGCAGCCGATGCGCGACTCGGGAGCGGCTTCGCCGCCGACCACGTCCGCGACGACTCGGCCGAGCGCCTCGAGCAGCAGCTCGCGGTTGGCCTCGGCGTAGCCGAGCGCCCATTCGACGTCGGCGAGATAGGCGCGCCCCTCGGATGAATCGACGTCGAGCGCCTGGAGGCCGCCGCGCACGCGCGCGCCGACGCTCTCCCAGTGCTTGCGAATCGCCTGCCCCATGCCGCGCGATCCGCTGTGGATCATCGCCCACAGTCGGCCGTCGTCGTCGGACTGCAGCTCGACGAAGTGGTTCCCGCGACCCAGCGTCCCGATCTGCTGCGACGCGACCCGGTGCTTGATGCGTTCGAGTTCGGGCGCGCCGAGGGTCGCTCGCGCGAGTCCCTCCGGGAGGTCCGGGGACGCGTGGCGGGGATGGTGGATGATCGGGATCGCTTCCCGGAGGCCGTCGAGGATCGAGCGGGCCCTGCGTTCGTCGTCGACGCGCGAGGCCTCGACGTCGAACGCGCTCGCGATCATCCCGCACCCGATGTCGCCGCCGACGGCCGCCGGGTACAGCGTCCGCTCGGTGGCGACGACGGTCCCGACGCAGACCTCCTTCGAGAGGTGCACGTCCGGCATCACCGCGACCCGATGAACGTCGGGGGCGCGACGGAGTCGCTCGAGCGCTTCCTTCACGTCGCGGGGCGGCGATTCGGCCGTCCACGCGTCCAGGCGGGCGATGGATCGGTCAGGCATCCCCGGCCTCCTCGCCGTCGGCGGGCAGAACGAGGAAGGACAGCTCGGGCGCTCGCCTGCGGTGGATCGCGGACGCGACCGCCGCTCGCAGCGCTGGGCCGGCCGCGTCGAGTCGCTCGCGGGCGCGGTCGAGCGCGTCGTCCGCGACCTCTTCGGTGCGGGCGATGTATCGGAGGACCGCGCAGAGACGCGAGCCGTTCGCGTCGGGGCGGACCTCCTCGAGATCGAGTGGTTCGAGCTCGGGATCGTCGAGCTCGAGAAGTGCGTAGTAGAGGGCGTGCTCGGCCTGGCGGCAGAGCTGGAGGGTCTTTCGGCGTCTCGGGTCGGTCGAAGGAGCGGACTGCTGCCGCTCGAGGTGGTCACGGTTCATGCTCTCGCGCCCGGGCGAACACACGTCCACCCGGATTCCGTCAAAGGATCGGAACGGGGGAGAGTCGCGCGTTCAGGCGCGGCAGGAGCCTCACATGGGGCTCGACCGCAGGCGGCGCCGTGACGAAGTGCGTCCGTGCCGCCTCAGCGGGCAGCGCGACTCGACGGGCTCGAGCTTTGGACCGTGGTACGCATCGTCGACCTCCTGCCCTCGGGGCAGCTGGGCAGAGCGTAGCCGCGATTCATCCAGGCGCGAACGCCCTCAGGGGATTTCTGGCATGTTCGAGAGCACGATCCTGCGGCTCCTCATCGGCGGTCGCGAGAGGCTCCGCCGAAGGACCCGTGCTCGAACGCCAACGACGACCTGAACGCACCGACGGCGAGCGCTCCGGGTCGGAGGGTGGACCGGACCGTAGTTCCCGCCGCAGGGCCCTGGAGCTCGCGACGCTCGTGTGGGCCGGCGAGAGCATCTACCTGCTGCCCTACGCGCTGCGGCGGGACTACCGCACGACGCTGATCGACGTGCTGGAGCTGCCCGGCGAGGCCGCGCTCGGGGCGATCTACAGCGCGTTCGGCGCGCTCTCGCTCGTCGCCTACCTCGCGGGCGGATGGCTCGCCGATCGGGTTTCGCCGCGCGTGCTGCTGACGTGGTCGCTGCTCGTCACGGCCGGCGGCGGCGGCTTCCTGGCGACGCTTCCGTCGACGCCGGCTCAGCTGTACGCGCTGTTCGGGCTCTGGTCGATCTCGACGATCCTGACCTTCTGGGCGCCCCTCGTGAAGGTGACGCGAGCCTGGGGCGGCGAAGCCGCCCAGGGGCGCGCGTTCGGCCTGCTCGACGGAGGTCGGGGTCTCGTCGCGGCGGCCGTGGCCTCGATCGGGCTGCAGATCTTCGCCCTTCGCGGCGGCGGAGCGGCCGGACTGCGCGCCGTGATCCTGCTCTATACGGCCGCGTGCCTGATCGGGGCCTTCGCGACATGGCGGACGATCCCGGGCGAGCCGCCGCGGCGGACGAGTGAGTCGAGAGTGAGCGGCGGGCTCATCGAGGTGCTGAAGCGGCCGCGGGTCTGGCTGCTCGGTGGGATCGTGTTCTGCGCCTACTCCGCGTACTACGGGACCTTCTACTTCGCGGGGTACGCGGAGGTCGGTCACGGAGCCGACG
>JBCCSK010000561.1:0-2690 GCA_039200205.1 Planctomycetota bacterium | reverse complement strand
TCGGTCGCGGGCTCGAGACCCCATTGGTTCGCCTGGATCCACCGGCCAATGCCGAAGCTGTTGTTCAGGCTGCCGCTCACGTCGGTGAACGTCGATCCGGGCTTCTCACTCGTCGCGACGGGAACGAGCTGAAGGTCCCACATCCTGTGCCCCGCTGCGACCAGCGCTGGTAACGCAGGCGCACCGGACCCGTCGACGATCCGCACGCGGACCACACGCCGGGGGACCAGCGAGAAGTCACGACGAATCCCCGTGATCGCATCCGCCAGAGCGAGATCGACGGGCACCTCGCACGTCCGATGGAGGATGCTGGCCGCTGACAGCACGCCGCTCCCACGCTTCGGCGAAGTGAGCGCAAATCGTCCGCTCGCGTCCGTCTGCGTCCGAATCGGATCACCGTCCGGCTGGGCGCATGCGACCGCTGCGCCACTGAGCGGCGCGCCGGTCTCGTCGATGACCCTGCCGAAGACGAGGGCGGGAGCGTCTTCGGCCGTCGACGCGTGTGCGGCACCGACGACTGCGGACTCCGTCAGCGCGTCGGAACGAGGCGCAGATTCGATCGCCACGTCGGCAGCGACGGCTCCATCCCCGACGTGGACGAGCGAGGCGGAAGGCACCTCCCGTTCCGTCGCTGCGGAGGCAGCCGCGCGCTCGACCGACTGCGCCGCGGGCGCACGGTCCGGCAAGAGTGCGCCGACGGCGAAGTAGGCGGCGAGGAATCCGAGGGGCGCTCCGACCCAGGGCAGCTTGACCCGCGCCATCTCAGCGACCTCCCAGAGAAACGATCTGCTCTTCGTCCCCCACCTCGAATTCGGTCCGCCGCACCTCTCGCCCGTCGCGCAGGAGTGCGGCGGCGTGCGGCCCTGACGGGAGAAGCGTCGTGTAGGGAAGCGAACGCGTATGGGCGAGCGGGACGCCGCGCCCGTCGAAGAGCACGATCGCCTCACCGGGCGCGAGGTTGACTCCATCGAGCGCGACGCGGACTCCCTCCGGCACGACGAGCTCGACCTCCTTCACCTCGCGAGTGTCGATCTCGACGCCGACCCGCGCGCGCCCGTCGCGCCCGCCCGCACGCACGATCGTCCGGCCGGGCGCGAGCCAGGAGACGTCCATCGTCCCGTCGGGACCGCGCTGCCCGACGACGCGGAGATCGAGGTCGAGAAGTCCGGCGGTCAGCTCCGGCCGGACCGCCCGGGCGAGCGCGTCGACCGGCTCTCCTCGCTCGTCGACCGTCCGGACCCGGAACGACTCGGGGCGACCGAGAGCGATCGTCCCGAGGTCCACCTCCTGGCCGGGGCCCACTTCGACGCCGCGCTCGAGCGCCTCGTACTCACGAGAGCGAAGGCCGAGATCGACCGGGCCGGGCGGGACGGCGTCGAAAACGACCGCCGCCCCGTCGACTCGCGGGCTGAGCATGAGGCCTCCCTGCGAGGAATCGAGGTCGACGCCATCCGTGATCGGCGCGCACGTCGCGCGGTCGACGAGGCGGACGCGGACGGATCCGTTCGACTCCGTCAGCGACGGCACCTCGAACACGAGTTCCTCCTCCCCACCTGACAGCACGCGCGTCTCGAGGACGGCGTTGCGGTAGACGAGTGATGCGTACAGCGGCGGCGCCGCGGTGAGCTGGAGCACGCCCTGGTACCGATCGTCGAGGTCGGGCGGCGTCGCCCTCTCCGTGCGCGAGCCGAAGCGGCCGCACTCGCTCTGACTGAGTATGCGCGTGCGAACCTCCATCAACGCTGGGGGCGGCTCGATCGTTACCGCGACGCCGAGCAGGCGCTCGTTGTCTCGGAACGACGGACGGATCGTCTCGCCGTCCGCGGTCTCGAAGCGAACGGGGAGGGTCATCGCTTCGGCGAGTCTGATGTTCCGGCTCCAGGCTCGCCCGTCCGGTACCGCCACTCGCTCGCGATGCGTCAGCGAGCCCGGGCTCGTGACATTCATCTCGTACTCGCCGGACGTCAGCCCCATGGCCGTCCAACCGCCGCGTTCGTCGCTGTAGACGGTCTTCCAATGGAGCGGCGAGGCGACGAGCTGCACGCGCGCACGACCCACGGGGGCGCCAGATTCGTCCGTGATTCGCCCGTGGCCGATGATGCCGAAGTCGGGATCCGCTTCCGGGAGGGCCCCTGCGATTCGCCCGCTCCCGATCGACGACGAAGCCGGGACGATCGGCGCGACATCGGGTGAGGCATTCGCTCCGCTTCGGGCGACGACAGTCGTCACGTTCGACGCCTCGTTCGCCTCTGCGGCCGAGGAGTCGTCGCCGGCGAGCCACGTGCCGCCGGCCGTCAGCGCGCCCACGAGGGCGCCGAGGAGTGTGGTCTTCATCGCGAGAATCGTCGTCAGTGCCGCGGCCGTCCCGGCGACGGGCGCCGGCGCGCCAAGGCCCGTCAGCGGCGTCAGCCCGACCGCCCAGTCGTTCCACGTCCGCCCGTCCGAGCGCTGCAGCGCCTCGCGAAGCAGCGATCGCCCATGGGCGAGGCGCCAGCGCACCGTGCCGGGCGACGCGCCCTCGGCCGCGGCGATCGCGGACGGCGCGAGCCCCTGGTAGTAGTGCAGGAAGAGAGTCCGCCGGTAGACCTCGGGAAGCCCCCGCAGCGCGTTGACGAGGGCGCCCGCGAGCTCGAGTCGTTCGGCCGACTCCTCGGGCGAGGAGAGCTCCGCCACGTCGGGCTCGGCGAGCG
>JBCCSK010000560.1:0-2695 GCA_039200205.1 Planctomycetota bacterium | reverse complement strand
GGCGGCGCGATCGTGAAGGTCTCACGGATCGAGCTCCTGCGCTCGCGGCTCGAGCCGTCCTCGCCGAGTCGCATCACGGCGTCGACCTCGACGACGAGACTCGTCGAGTCCCAGTTGTCGATGCGGTGGACGTCGACTCGCTCGATCTCCACGCCGTCGATGTGTCGGTCTCCGTCGATGTCGGCCGCCAGGGCGAGGTTGGCCATGTAGTTCGGCCGGATCGGCGGGTCGGTCAGCGCCTGATCGGCGAAGCCGATGCCGTCCAGGTAGTTGCGGAAGACCCAGATTTGCTCGTCGTCGCCGCCGATCGCCTCGAAGTCTCCCCAGAGGTCGGCGATCGCGAGCGAGGCGGCGCTCTGGGCAGCGGCGCGCGCTCGGAACGAGTCGAGTGCGGACGTACTCCCTCGACTCGTATCGACCGTCGTTCCCATGAAGGCGAGCATCAGCGACACCATGAGCATCGTGATGGGCGCCAGTGCGAGAAGGGCGGCGCCGCGCTGGGGTGCGGCATCCCGGTCCAACGTGCGGAGTCGAAGCCTCTTGGCGGAGGCGAATTGCGGGCAGGTCATAGGCTCTCCGCTGCGCGGAGCTCGGTGAAGGAAAGTTGATCGCGCCGAAGCGCGCCTTCGCGGAGCCCGTTAGCTTTACGGTGGATATACGAGCGAGCGATCAGCGGCCGCGACGCAAGCGACCAGACCGCCACCCGAAAGACTCCGGAAGGAGAGCGAGGAGCGGACCGCGCCTTCGGTCCGGTCGCGAATCTTTTTCGACCCCGGTCACGGGGCCGTCCGCGGCGTTCGTCTCGCGACCTGCGCTCCAATGTGGAGCAGGAGTGAGCCGTCGAGAGACGTTCAGCGACGCGGGCCGTCCTCCGGCTCCGATTCGTCGGCGAGCTCCCAATAGCGCAGCCAGATCCGCTCGACGTCGCGCGGGAGCTCCGGTCGCTCGGACGAGACCTCGAACTTCTTGCGATGGTCCTTCCACCATTCGCGCCACGCGCTCGCGTCTCGACCGAGGTCGATTCCGGTGAGGACGACCAGTGCCACGCGGAAGTTGGCGTCGTGCGGCGAGCGCCCGCTCCCCCCGCCGCCGCGTCGACCTCGGCTCCTGTCGCCGACCTTCACCATCATCTTCATGAGCGCGTCGATCGACTCGACGTCGCGCGCCCTCCCGAGCGCGAAGATGCGGGCCTGAACGGCCTTTGCCGAGGTGTTCTCGAACACGTCGTCCGCCAGGAGATCCACCGTCCTGGGATCGGCGTGCTGGCCGATCGCCCGGAGCATTGCCGGCGCTGCGACGACGTCGTTGCGCAGCTCACGGTCCCGCCTCCACTGCTTCGTGAGCGCTTCCAGCGCCTCGGGAACCTCCATCCAGCGAAGCGCCTCGATCGCCCCGTCGCGCACCGTCTCGGCATCGTCTCCGAGGGACTTTGCGATCTCGCGCGCCACGTCGGCGTGCCAGACCTCGGCCGCGTCCTCGATCGCCGCCTCCTCGCGCTTGGGCTGCTTCGTCGCGCGCGCCTTTCGGAGCGCATCGACCGCGGCGCGGACCTCCCCGTCGGACGGCGCGGGGCGCTCGTCCTCGATCGCCGCGGGCGGGGCCGGAGTCTCCTCTTGAGCGGGCGCGGCGAGGGCGAGGAGGAGCGTGGCGAGGGTGTCGATCATGGCTCGTTTCGTCGTTCTGCTCGGGTCGTCACGCGCTGGAACCGGCCGCGGCCGCGCGCGTTCCTCTCCGCTCGACGGTTTCGGCCATCGCCGTTCCCGAGCGCGACGTCGATTCCGACGCTGGATCGAGTTGGGACGCGCCTCTTGGCCTCAGAGCGAGGACAGCCGGCCAGGATCCCCGTCAGCGCTCGCGGGCCGCCGCGAGCACCGCGCCGGCGACGCGGTTCCCGAGCGCCTCGTACCCGGCCTCGGTGAAGTGGACGTCCGCCACGTTCAGCCAGGGCTCACCGGACTGCTCGACGAAGCTCCAGAGGTCGTTCACGGTGACCCCCGCGCGCTCCATCACCCTCCGCGCGACCGCGTTGTACTCGACTGCGTCGGCCGGCTCGCGATAGGGGCGTAGATCGCCTTCCGGGACGGGCGTCGTCGTCGCGAAGACGAGGCGCGCGCCCGTGATCCGCAGCCGGTCCACGATCTGTCCGAGCTGGCGCTCGTACCTCTCCGGGCTCGCCTGGTGGGGGTGGCGGGGGTCCGTCGAGTTCTTTCCCGTCCCCGGCGCGACGCGCTTCAGGTCGTGGAGTCCGAAGTTGAAGTGGATGACGTCCCAGTCACCGCCCTCGAGCGCGAGCCAGCGCTCCAGGTTCTCGACCCCCTTGTTCGTCCCTTCGCAGTTTTCGGGGCGCGTCGTTCCGTTGGGATTCGGGAGGGTCGGGCGGACGACGACCGCCTCCCCGGCGAGCTCCTCGCGGACGTACGGGGTGTAGCCGATCGAGATCGAGTCGCCGAGCAGGAGGACGCGCAGGGGGTCGTCCTGGCGCGAATCCTCCTCGGACGCGGTAGAGCTGCAGGCGGCGACGGCGAAGGCGACGAGAGCGAGGGCAAGCTTCATCTGGGCACCGTACAGGCCGCCGGGGCCCGAATCGAAGCTTGATCGGGCGCCCGGCGCGGCGGGCAGCGAGCTCTACGGGCGCGTCGAGCGCAGGGCGAGCACGCCCGCCGCCAGGCCGGCCGCCGGGAGGACGACGGTGTCG
>JBCCSK010000559.1:0-2699 GCA_039200205.1 Planctomycetota bacterium | reverse complement strand
GGCGCCGGAGGGGAGGCGGACGCGCCAAACCGGGTTTGGGTCGCTCGCCTCACTCACTCACTCACTGCAGTCCTTCCAGCGCCCGTCCCGCGATCGCGACCCATTCCTCCGCGCGCATCGCGGGCCCGCCCTCTTCGATCATCCGCCGTCCCTCCTCGAGCCGCGTGCGCGCGAGATCCCTATCGCCCAGCTCCTTGTCCACGTACCCCGCCCGGACGCGCGCGATCCCGCGGTTCCCGAGGTCGTCCGGGGCGACCTCGTCGAGCGTCTCCAGGACGCGCACGAGGATGGGCGCGGCGTCCTCGTACTGGCCGAGTCGCGCGAGCTGCCAGCCCAAAGCGCCCTCGACCTCCAGCGTGACCGGGTGGTCGGGGCCGTAGTGCGTCGCCGCCGACTCGACGCCGGACTCGAAGAGCTCCAGCGCCGCCATGTCCCGACCCGCTCTCTCCAGCGTCATCGCGTGGTTGTAGCGCAGCGAGATCGCGTTCGGCGTTCCCTCGGTCCGCGTGCGCGCCGCCATCTCCTGGGCCTCGCCGAAGAGGTCGAGCGCATCGTCGATCTCGCCGAGGCCGCGCTTCAGCATGGCGACGTTGTTGTAGGCGACGAAGAGGCTCGGGTGTCCCTCGGGCAGGACCTCGAGCTTCAGCTCCAACGCCTCCTCGACGTACGGCAGCGCGTCGGCGTAGCGGCCCATCCGGCGCAGCACACCGCCGACGTTGTTGAGCGCGATCAGCGCATCGGGGTGGAGACGATCGTGGACCTCGCGCTGCAGCTCGAGGGCGCGCGTGTACCGCGTCAATGCCTCGTCGAGGTCCCCCTGGTCCTGGACCAGCGCTGCGAGGTTGTTGATGCACTTGATCGTCAGCTCGTGCCTCGGACCGAGCGCGGCCTCGATCCTCGCCGCGGCATCACGGTGCAGCTCCTCCGACGCGTCGAGGTCCCCCTGGTGCCGCCGCAGCGTCGCGAGCTCGGTCACCGCGCGCAGCGTGCGTTCGTCGTCGGGACCGAGGAGGCGCTCCAGCTCCGCAGAGGACGAGACGAGGAGGGCATCCGCCTCGTCGATGCGCCCCTCCGTCATCAGGAGCGTTCCGAGCTCCTGGGCCGCGACGTGGACGGAGGCCTCGTCGGGGCCCATCGTGGCTCGGCGCAGCTCGAGCGCGCGCCGGAACTCGGACTCGGCGCGATCCGCCCGTCCGATGCTCATGAACGCCGCGCCCATCGCATTGCGCACGGTCGCCTCGACCTCCGGCTGGTCGCCCAGCTGCTCGTCGACGCTGTCCGCCGAGGCCTCGAGGACCTTCAGGAGGAGCGTCGTGTCCTCGCCCTGCGCGACCGCGGGATCGACGCCCGTCAGGATCGACTGGAAGAACGCCGAGATCTCGGTGAGCTTCGCGAGCTCGACGTCCTTGCGCTGCTCCGCTGCGCGGGCGCGCACGAGCAGGGCGAGGGACGCGATGATGCCCGCGACGAGCAGAAGCGCGACGGTGACCGCGAATGCGAGAGCCGTTCGGTTGCGCGACGCGAACTTGCGGGCCCGGTAGGCGAAGTCGGGCGGGCCCGCGAGCACGGGCTCACCGCCCAGGTGGCGCTCGATCTCGCCGCCGAGGATGCCGGCCGAGTCGTACCGTCGCTCGCGGTCCTTCTCCAGACACCGCATCACGATCCAGTCGAGGTCGCCCCGGATCTCGCGCGGGAGCACGTGGGCCGTGGTGCGCCGCGTGCTCGGGCGCGGGGGCTCCTCCTCGCAGATGATGCGCAGGATCTCCGCCAGCCCGGCGGCGCGCAGCGTGTCGTCCGCGAACGGCAGCTGGCCGCAGAGGAGCTCGTACAGCAGAACGCCGAGCGCGTACACGTCGGCGCGCGTGTCGACGTCGATCGTCTCGTCGACCTGCTCCGGGCTCATGTAGGCGGGCGTGCCGACGACCTGCCCCTCGAGCGTGAGAGCGGTCGCGCCGCCCAGCGGCCTCTCGATCGCCTTCGCGATCCCGAAGTCGATGACCTTTGGGACCGACCGACCGTCGACCGTAGCGACGAGGATGTTCGAGGGCTTCAGGTCGCGGTGGACCACGCCCTTCTGGTGCGCGTGCTGCACCGCGCGGCAGACCTCGCGGAAGAGCTCCAGCCGTCCGCGCTTGTCCAGTCTCCTCCGATCGCAGTGCTCGGTGATGGGGGGGCCGTCGACGAGCTCCATCGCGAACCAGGGACGGCCCGCGTCGGTCACGCCGCCGTCGAGCACCTTCGCGATGCCCGGGTGCTCCATCATCGCGAGCGCATGTCGCTCGGCCTCGAAGCGGGCGAGGATCTGACGCGTCTCCAGCCCCGCCTTGAGCACCTTGAGCGCCACGGTGCGTCGCAGCGGGACCTCCTGGCGCGCCTTCCAGACCACCGCGAACCCGCCCTCGCCGATCTCCTCGATCAGCTCGTACGGGCCGATGCGGTCGCCGCTCTCCAGCCCCGGCACGTGGGCGCTCGCGAGACCGAACACGTCCTCGCTGCCGGCGTGGGCGGCGAGCAGACCCTCGACCTCCGCGCGCAGCGCGTCGTCCCCGCCGCAGCGCTCCACGAGGAACGCGGTGCGATCGACCGGCGACAGGTCGATAGCGTCGAGGAAGATGTCCATCGCGCTGCTCAAAGCGCGTCGTAGCCGGGGTGGGAGGTCCGCCGCGCCCGGGCGGAGGTCCACACGCGAGCGACGCGGC
>JBCCSK010000558.1:0-2707 GCA_039200205.1 Planctomycetota bacterium | reverse complement strand
GGCCGAACTGACTGTGACGCCGGATCGCTGACCGCGGCAGCGTCGAGCGACCGCAACCCGCAGGCTTGGCGAGCGACCTGAACCCACTGGCTCGGAGCGTTCGCGTCCCCTCGGCGGCGAAGCCGCCGAGGGGACGCGAACGCTCCGAGCCAGTGGGTTCAGGTCGCTCGCCAAGCCTGCGGGTTGCGGTCGCTCGACGCTGCCGCGGTCAGCGATCCGGCGTCACAGTCAGTTCGGCCGAGAGGGCGAGCGCGGCCATCGCCGTCGCATAGACGCGGCCGCCGGCGAAGCACCACGTCCCGACGGGATCCCACGACCCCGCGGCTGCGCCCTTCGTCCGCTGGGAGTCGACGAGCGCGGGCTCGAGGTGTTCGATCCAGATCTCGAGGGGCTCTTCCCCGAAGGCGTGCATCGCTTCGGCACCGAGCATCCAGTAGTAGAAGTCGACGATGAGATCGTCGGGCTCCCACTCCGGCAGTGTCTTCAGCAGCAGCTCGGCGTGCCGGCGGAGGAACTTCGTGTCGTCGGACGTCTGACCGCACCAGGCGCGGATGACCATCCCGCACGCCGTGAGCGCCTCGGTCCTGTCGGCGGGGTAGTGCTCGTTCTCGCCGACCACGCGCGCGCTCGGGCTGCCCGTCTCGAAGTAGCCGACGCGCCCCGTCGCGGAGTCGGTCATCTTGTCGACCCAGGTGAGAGCGCACTCGAACGCGGCGTCATCGACCTCGATCCCCGCGCGGCGCGCAGCGACGAGAGCGCGAAGCGCCCACGTCGAGACGGACGTGTCGTTCTCCCCGTTCGGAGGGATGCTGTAGCGCCACACCGCGTAGTGGTTCCTCGCCTTCTGGAGGAAGTCGACGGCCTTCTTCGCGGCGTCTCTGAGCCGCGGCGTCGGTGACTCTCGAAGCGCGCGACACAGCACCCAGGTCGCCACGCAGTGGTCGTAGATGAGAAGACCGGAGTTCATCCGCGTCACGCTGGCCTTGGTCACCTCGAGGTACGGCGCGTAGACCCTGCCGGTCTTCGGATCCTGCTGCTCGATGAGCCAGCGCAACCCCGATGCGACCGACGCGCTCCATTCGCCGTCGGTCGCGCTGTTCCCACCGCGCTGCAGGGCGGCGATCGCCAGAGCGCTGACTCCCGCGCGGTGCTCCGGCTTCTCGTTCACGCTCTCGTCCGCCGAATCGCCGAACGCCACGTTCCAGCTCCCGTCGTCGCTCTGGCTCTCGGCGAGCCACTGGAGCGCTGCCACGAACGCGTCTTCCGCCTCGTCGGACGCGACGCTCAGCTGCCTCCCACGGGACCGTCTGCCCTTGCGTCGGCCCGAATCCTCGAGGGACGCGACGTCGATCCACTCGCTCTGGAGCTGGCCGGTGCTCCTCGGGATCGGCTTCATCAACCTGGGGACCCGCCGATCCCCCGGTGCGATCTGCGCGTCGATCCTCCAGAACGCAGTCGAACTCTCGTTGGCCCGAAACCGTGAATGAGCGCGCAGCACGGCGAGCTGGTTCCGCTCGACCGCCGCTTCGTCGGTCGCGGCAACCCATGCCAGCGTCGGCTCGCCGAACATGCCGTCGACGACGGCGAATGCGAGGCTCTCCAGCGGGTTCGGATCGGAGGCCGACCAGTCGACGTCGCTGAGCTCGGCGAGCGCCCAGCGCGCGCTCTCGCGAGCCTCGTCCATGGACCCCCGGCGCCCCCTCCCGACGAACGCCTTGGCGACCTTCGCGAGTCGCTCGCGTTCGTCAGAGGCGACCATGCCCGAGATCGCAGCGAGTCCCGCCTCGAACCCGGTCGTGATCGGAATGACGGCGGCATCGATCGTGCCGTCGTCTTCGGGCTCGACGAGGATCGCGTCGAGCGCGACCGGGTCGCACAGCGTCTCGGGGACGATGCGTGGGTCTCTGACTCCACCCGCGTGGTACCACGCGACCAGTCCGACCGGGCACCCGTGCTCGAAGGTCCCGTGGAACAGCGAGGACCCGTCGGGCCAGTAGAGGTTCCACGGTCCGTGGAGCTTGCCGTCGAGCAGCCAGCCGACGTAGCGGACTCCAGTCGTCGGATTCGCGCCCGTCACGCGGACGAGCGGGGCCTTCACGAGCGTTCGACCGTTGACGTCGTAGAAGGACCACTCGCCCCTCGGCTTTCCCGAGCGCATCTTGCCCGTCGAACGCGACTCGCCGTTGGGCCAGTAGGAGGTCCACGTCCCTGCGCGGACTCCGTCGCTGTACTTGCCGCGGGCCGCGAATTCGCCGTTGTCGTGGCGGAAGACCCAGCGTCCGGAGCGCTTGCCGTCCTTGAACTCCCCGGAGACGAGCTCGGTTCCGTCGGCGGCGGTCACGGTGTGGGTGCCGTGGGGGATCGTCTTGCCGGACTCTCCGAGGGTGGTTTCCGTGACGATCGTGCGGTCGTCGGTTGGTGTGGTTTGGGGGAGGGTGAGGAGTGCGAGAGTGGCGGCGGCGAGCGACATGGGGGGGAAGGCCTCATCGCGGCGGAGCGGAACGAGCGGGCGCCCGAAGCGGCAGAGGCCTCGCAGGCGGTGCCTGGATCGGGCACGCGCCGAAAGTAGCACGCGTCGAGTCTCAAGTACAAGGGCAATCCTGAGGTGACGTCGCATTGGTCAATCCAGTTGAACTGCCGCGCCACGGATGCGTGCGGCAGGTGCAAAAACACTAGGCAGAGCATACACACGCAACAAGGGAATGGG
>JBCCSK010000557.1:0-2720 GCA_039200205.1 Planctomycetota bacterium | reverse complement strand
GCTCTGCACGATCGGCGAGGGCACGAGCGAGATCCAGCGCCTGATCATCGGCCGCGACGTCCTGAAGAACGCGGCCACTCTCTGAGTCGCGCGGACGCGATGCCCGACGGCCAAGCCGCCTCCGAGCCGCCCCCCGCCTGGACGCCGACCGCGCTCCAGGCGGGGGGCTGGCGTGTCACCGCCCTGTTCGACGCCCGGTTCCGCCTCGACGGCGGCGCGATGTGGGGCGTCGTGCCGAAGAACCTCTGGGAGCGCATGACGCCCGCTGCGGACGACAACACGATCGAGCTCGCCGCGCGGCCGTTCCTCGCCGAGCGGGACGGCGTCAAGGTGATCGTCGAGGGCGGGATGGGCGGCCGCTGGGACGACAAGTTCCGGAAGATCTACCACCTCGACCGGCCCGAGGGGACGACGCTGCGGGCGACGCTGGCCGCGCTCGACGTCGGCCCGGACGACATCGATCACGTCATCGTGTCGCACTGCCACTTCGACCACATCGGCGCGCTCGTCGACGAGCGGGACGGCGAGCTCGTCCCGCTGTTCCCGCGCGCCCGCCACCACTTCCCCAGGGCCGAAGTCTCCGCCGCCCACGTCAAGGTGCACCCGCGCCGCGCGAGCTACCGCGCGGACGACATCGACCCGCTCGTGGACGCCGGCCTGGTCGACCTCCACGAAGGGGACTACCGCCTCTTCGACGATCTCGCGGTGTCCGAGGTCGGGGGGCACTCGGAGGGAATGGTCGTCATCCGCTTCGACCCCGACGGGGACAGGACGCGGGCGATCTTCTGGGGCGACCTCGTCCCAACGACGCACCACGTCCAGCCGCCGTACATCATGGCCTACGACGTGAACGTCCCTCAGTCGTTCCAGATGCGCCAGGAGTGGCTCGCGCGGGCCGCGGACGAGGGCCTCGTCGGCCTCTCGTACCACGATCCCGAGCGAGCGTTCACGCGACTCGAACGCGACGGTCGCCGCTTCGTCGCCGTGGACGTCCCCGAGGTCGAGCCGCGCGTCTGAGGTGGGGCGCTACGTCTCGCTGTGCCCGAGCGTCACGGAGACGCTCTTCGACCTGGGCGTGGGGGACGAGGTCGTCGGCGTCACGAAGTTCTGCGTCCCCCCCGCGGACGGGGTCGCGGGGATCGATCGCGTGGGAGGGACGAAGGACCCGCGCATCGACCGGATCGTCGCGCTGGAGCCGACCCTCGTGCTCGCGAACGAGGAGGAGAACCGGCTCCGGGACGTCGAGGCGCTGCGTGCCCGGGGGGTGCGCGTCGAGGCGTCGTTCCCGCGCACGGTCGACGACGTGCCGGAGATGATCCGCGAGCTCGGACGCCTCGTGGGGCGGCAGGAGCGCGCCGCCGAGATCGCCCGACGAGTCGATGAAGCCGCGCTCAGGGCGCGGGAGACGGCTGCCGCGCGGGGGGAGACGCGCTTCCTGGTCCTCGTGTGGCGCAAGCCGTGGATGGGGGCGAGCGACGACACGTTCCTCTCGGACCTTCTCGCGACGGCGGGGGGCCGGAACGTTCTCGAGGGGGCTTCGGAGCGCTATCCGACGGTCGAGCCCGAGGACATCGCCGCCCTGGACCCCGACCGCATCCTGCTCCCGAGCGAGCCGTTCCCGTTCGCCGAGAAGCACGTCGATGAACTCGTGCAGCGGACTCGAATCAGCCGTTCCCGATTCCTACGCTGCGACGGAGAGCTTCTCACCTGGCACGGTTTGCGGACCGCTGCCGGCGTGAGCGCCGCCACGCGCTGGCTCGCGTAGGCGTTTCGGCCCCTTTCCCGTAGCACCGCGACCGCACCGCGGTGGACCTCGAGATGATCGTCCTCCCTCTCGTCATCGGCTCGGCGCTCGCCGTTCCGCACCCGAATTCGGCGACGACCGGCGCCGTCGCACAGGAAACCGACCCGACGTCGACCCTCCCGAGCACCGTCGACGGCGAAGAGCGCGTCAAGGACGGCGTCTGGCACGGCACGCTCGACATCGGCCTCAGCAAGACCGAGGGCAACGCGGACATCGAGACGTTCGCCGTGAGCGGCCGCATCACCCGCGACTACGACGTCCACCGCTACACGGGCGAGGCCCTCTGGTACTACGCGACGACCGAAGACGTCCGGACGCAGAGGCGAGCGCTGGGCGCGGCCAAGTACGACCAGTTCATCTTCGACAAGACGTACGTCTACGCGAACGCATTCGCCGAGACGAACGAGCAGGCCTTCGTCGACCTGCGCTGGGCCATCGGCGCAGGCGTCGGCCAGCAGTGGCGCGACGACGAGCAGTGGCGCATCAACACGGAGCTCGGACTCGCGTGGTTCGACGAGGACTTCGACAACGGGGACCAGGTCGACTACCTCGCGGTGCGCGCCGCATGGAGCATCTTCACCCAGATCACGCCTCAGCTCGCCTTCGGCCACGACGCCGAGATCTACCCGAGCCTCGATGACAAGGACGACATCTACGGTCGGGCGACCACGTACCTGGAGACGTCGATCTCCGAGAGCATGGTCGCCAAGCTGAGCTGGATCATCGCCTACGACAACACGCCGACGGTCGACGAGTTCGGTCAGCGGCTGGAGCGGGTGGACAACCTGTACCTGCTGACGGTCGGCTGGGTGTTCTAGCCCCGCCTCGTCGCACCGGTCGCCGACTTTGGCGACGAGCTCGAGCGAACGGGACGAGCGACCTGAACCCGGTTTGGAGCGTCCGCGGCTCCCCGGCG
>JBCCSK010000556.1:0-2750 GCA_039200205.1 Planctomycetota bacterium | reverse complement strand
CGACGGGTGTCGCGTTCTGGAGACCGCGACTACCCTCTCGGCGTGAGGGAGCCGTTCCTCGAGAACCCCGATCTGGCGCATCCGGCGCCCATCGACAGCGAGCAGGACATCGTGCTGCACGCTCGGCCCGGGCCGGAAGGCGGAGACGAGATCCAGGCCTACGGGGCACTCGTCGACGGGCGCGTCGAGCGAGAGGCGCCGCTCCTCGGCCGCCTCGTCGCGCCCGCGAGCCTCCTCGAGGGCGTGAGGAACGCGAGACGGACGGGCAGCCTCTCCGCCCGCAACAGCTCCGACCCGCGCGACCAGCTTTGGCGAAGCATCGCCCAGCATGCGCCTGCGGACTCGAGCTCGGACCTCGGCGCGACGCTCGAGGCGACGCTAACGTCGACGCTTCCTCCGAACGGCCCTCGGCGTCGCGTGATCCTGAACGCAGATCCGTCGACGCTCCTCGCAGCGCTTCCGCTGGAGGGGGTCGCGATCGACGACTCGCGCGTCTTCGAGACGAGCCGCGCCGAGCTGCTGCGGTTCGTCCACGTCGAAGACGCGCCGCGACCCATTCCCAGGGCTCCCTACCTCCGCCGCCATCGCGCACTCGTCCTCGTCGGAGACATCGAGCAGAGCTCGCGCGTCACCGGATCGACGCGTGACCTGCGCCGCGAGGTCCAGGCCGTCGTTCAGGCGCTGCGCGGCGCGGGGACGGAGGTCGTCGTCGGATCGGTCACCGGACGATTGGAGCTGACCGGCGCCGTCCAGCGTCCACTCCTGCTCGACGACCGAGGAGACGACGCTGAACGTGAAGAGCGCTGCCGATCCGCTCTTCGGGAGATGCTGAGCGAAGTCCCTGTCGACGTCCTCCACTACGTCGGTCACGGCGACGAAGCCGCAGAATCGCAGGTCGGCCGCGCCTCGACGAGCGTCTCGTTCTCGCTGCCGATGCGGGAACGCGACCGGGGCCGATCGCGACGGATCTGGATCGAAGGCGCAGAGCTGAATCGCTGGACGCGCCGCCCACTTCGACTGTGCACGCTGAGCGCCTGCGCAGCCTCACCCCAGCTCGCGGCCGCGCTCTGCGCTGCGGCCGAGCACGTCGTGGTGATGACATCGCGCGTCTCACCGGAGTTCACCGCGGCCTGGACTCGAGCGCTCTACGGCCGACTGTTCGACGCCGACGAGCCGAGGGCGATCGGTGTCGCCGTCGCCGAGGCGAGGGACGCGCTTCGCTCGATCGGTCACGACGAACACGCGTGGATCCCCCAGCACTACGCGCGGTCACTCGACGACGCGCCGTTCTCGGGCACCAGGTACCGCGCGCTCCTCGACCGTCACGTCTCCGAGCTCGGGGTCATGGAGGGAGCGCTGTCCGCCTGGTGGCAGCCCGTGGACGAGGCGTGGCTCGATCGGGTCTACGTCGAAGCCGACATCGAGGGGGCTGCCGTTCCCGAAGTCCCCCCTCCGGAGGAGGGACTGATCCAGGACGACCTGCCGAGCGCGTCGTGGACGCTGGATCGGCTCGCGCGGACGACGCCCCACGTCCTCGGACTCGAGCGCGCGCACTTCCGACTCGTCGGTGCAGCGGGAAGCGGCAAGACGACCGCCCTCCGGATCGTGGCGCGGCGGCTGACGCGGCTCGGCGAACGACTGCCCATCTACATCCGGCTGCCGCAGTGGGAGCGGCACGGCTTCGGTCTCGAGTTCCTGGAGGAGCAGGGGCTCGGGCGAGACCTCCTCGAGCAGAGGGCGCCCGACCTGGTCCTCTTGCTCGACGGACTCGACGAGATCAGGGAACACGACGCGTTCCGATCCCTCCTCCGCAAGAGCTGGTTCCCGTTCGACGAGGCGGCCCTCGTCGTCGCGGGCCGCGCCACGGCAGGGAGCATCGGCGACGGGTTCCAACGGATCGACCTGGCCCGGCTCTCCCAGGCGCGAGCCGTCGAGCTCGCGACACGCGTGCTGAACATCGAGCGAGGCCAGGCCGAGAGAGATCTCGATGGAGAGCGCGGAACGCGCCGCGCCGACGAAGCTCGAAAGCGCCTGGCACGCATCGCGGATCACGCCGAGTCCGCGGAGCGCGTCGTCGACCACCTGTCCGTTCATCTCCGCCATGAAGCGCGGGTCCCGCTCTTCGTCACGATGGCCGCTCGCCTGTGGGCGCGCGGCCTCGACATCACGACCATCGGGCGCATGAAGTTCTACGAGCAGGTCCTCGACATGCTCGTCGAGAGCGGTCACAGGGAGACGGACGTCACCGGCCGTCCGACGACGGCCCTACGGCGCGCCGCGCGCTGCCTTGCCCTGGAGTCGCTCGTCGACGTCGATGCGATGGACGGGTTTCGGCGCGGACGATTCGGCGCGACGATCGAGACCTCGACCCTCGCGAAGCAGTGCGTTCCACGCTCGAGCCTCGAGGACGTCGGCGAATGGGAGTGCACGCGCGTTCGCGCGGCGCTCCTGGACACGGGCCTCCTCGCCGGAGATGCCCGAGGCGAGCTCGAGTGGACCCACCCATCCTTCCGCGATGCGCTCGTCGCGGAGGCGTTCATCGAGCTGGTCCAGCGACTGGGGATCGACGAAGCACTCTCCGTCGCGCGTCGCGTCGTCGTCGACGCGGACGGGCCGCCGAGCGCGCTTGCAGAAGCACTCGGACTCGCCGCCATGGGTCTCGGTCGCGACGACGACCGGGAGCGGTGGATCCAGCACCTGCTCGACGTCGAGCGCGCCACCGGGTCCGAAGCTCGGCTGGCCAGCCGGGT
>JBCCSK010000555.1:0-2761 GCA_039200205.1 Planctomycetota bacterium | reverse complement strand
CCATCCCTGGGCGCGTGCGGGGGCGCTGCCGTCATCGCCCCCCCGCAGCGGGTGTTGGCGGCGCGCCTCGACGACACCCGCGCTCGCGCTGACGCGCTCGCGGGACGTGCCTCCGAGGCGCTCGAGCAGCTCGCTGCAAGCGGGCGGACGGAGATGGGACCGGCCGTGGACGGGCTCCTCGCCGCGATCGACGGCCGTCGGGACGGGATTGCCATCCCGGCACTCGGCGCGATCGGAACGATCGGTGGCCCGGAGCACGTCGACCCGCTCCTCGCCGTGCTCGGCGACGAGTCGAACTCGGACGAGGTCCGTATCGCAGCGGCTGACGCGATCGGCGAGATCGGCGGACGCCACGACCTCGCCGAGGCGGTTTCGAGCTCGATGCGTTCGGTCTTCGAGAGCGACGCGAGCCTGGAGCTTCGCGTTGCCGCCGCGCGCGCGCTCGGGCGTATGAGCCTCGGCGCGCCGTCGCGCGCGGGGCTGCTCGAGACTGTTCGCGTCAACGTTGGCGCTGCCGACAGCGAGTAGCCCTCGAGTGCGCGGCGGGTGCTTCGCGTCCGCCGCGCACAAAAAACTGCTCGACCGACGTCGGCTGATGACGTCGCGACTCGCTATAGTCTCCGCCCTTACGCGGTGACGCGACCGCCAGAGTAGCTCAGTGGTAGAGCACTGCTTTCGTAAAGCAGCGGTCACGAGTTCAAATCTCGTCTCTGGCTCCACTTCTGCCACGTCGTAGCGCTGTGCATCCGCTCCTCCGCGACGGGCCTCTCATCGGCGTCGTCCACCTGCCGCCGACTCCTGGCGCGCCTGGCGCGCGTGGGATGGGAGCGCTGCTCGAGCGAGCGCGATCCGATGCCCTTGCCTTTGCCAGAGGGGGCGTGCGCTCGCTGATCGTGGAGAACTTCCACGACGCTCCGTTCACGAAGGACAGCGTGGCGCCGGAGACGGTGGCGGCCCTCGCCCTCGCGGTCCGCGCAGTCGGTGATCTCGATGGCGTCGCGAGCGTTGGCGTCAATGTCCTGCGCAACGACGTTCGGAGCGCGCTGGGGGTCGCGGCCGCAGCGGGCGCCACCTTCGTGCGCGCCAACGTCCATACGGGCGCGATGTTCACGGATCAGGGGCTGATCGAGGGGCGCGCCTACGAGACGCTTCGCGTTCGAGCAGCCCTCTGCCCGAGCGTGCTCCTTCTCGCAGATGTCCACGTCAAGCACGCCACGCCGGTCACGGGTGAGCCGCTCGAAGCAGCGGCTCGGGATGCGGCTCTGCGCGGCCGCGCCGATGCGCTCATCGTCTCCGGGTCTGCAACCGGCTCTGCGCCTGATGTCGCGAGGATCGCGCGCGTGAGGGACGCCGTGGGCGACTCTGTCCCGCTGCTCGTGGGCTCAGGCCTCACGCCATCGAACGCAGTGGAACTCCTCGGTCCGGCAGATGGAGCGATCGTGGGGACCGCCGCGAAGTCGGAGGGCGCAGTCGATCGACCCGTCGACGTCGACCGGGTCCGCGCGCTCGTGCGAGCCGCCGGCTACTGAGCTCGGATCTCGGGGGCTCGCGCCACGAAGTCGACGACGCGGCTTCGACCCCCTTCGAGTGGCGATGCGAGCGCGCGCGCGATGTCGTCCATCGCTCCGTGCGGGCCCAGCGCGACGAGTCCCGACCCTGCACCGCTCAGGCAAGCCGCATGGGCACCCGCTTCGCGCGCTGCCGCGCAGGCCTCTTCGGAGCCAGGGATGAGCGCGCGGCGGAGTCGCTCGTGGAGGTGATCCACGACGCCGAGCGCGAGTAGATCAGCATCGCCCGTGCGGAGCCCCTCGAGAAGGAGGGCGAGCCGCCGCGGGTTCTCGACCGCGCTGGCGAAGGGGACGTCGCGAGGAAGAGCCGCCCGCGCTCGCTCCGTCGGGAGGGGATCGCGCGGCCAGGCCACAGCGAACGCAATCGAATCGTGAACGTCCTGTCGGATGACGGTCACCCCACGGTCGGTCGGAACGGCGAGCGTACATCCGCCGAAGAGTGACGCCGTGCCGTTGTCGGGGTGGCCCTCGACGGCGAGAGCGAGTTCGACGAGCTCCGTCCGCCGTTCGTCGATGTCGGCGCCGTCGAATGCCGCTGCGAGCAGGAGCGCGGCGGCGACAGCCGCGCCGCTGCTGCCGAAACCGCGTCCCACCGGGATCGCGCTTTCGATCCGAAGGACCGCCGATGGAAGCGTGGTTTCGAATCGCGACTCGTAGCAGGCGATGGCCTTGAGCGCGAGGTCGTCCTCGTCCGTCCAAGAGACGTCGTGGGCGTATTCGACGCGATGTGGATGTCCCGCTGTCCCCGCGCGGATCGAGGCCTCGAGGGGGAGATCGAGGCAAAGCCCCAGGAAGTCGAAGCCTGGGCCGAGGTTCGAGGTTGAGGCTGCGACTTGGACGGAGTGCGCGCGGTCCATCCCCCGCACCCTACGGCACTGGCCCCCTTCGCTGTGGTCGCGCGGAAAGCACGCGCGCAAAAACCCGCAACCGAGAGTGACTTCGGTCGTTCTTGTCTCGGGCGAGCTCCAATCCGGCGCTCGCACGACCCACCGAGCCATGTTCGAACCCCCGCGGTGCCCGCACACCGACTGCGCCTTCCACCGCGCGCCAATCAAACGCTTCTACGTCCACCACGGCAGCTACAAGGCGCGCGTCCACACCGCCCCAATCCCTCGCTACCGCTGCCGCGGATGCCGGCGCACCTTCTCGCGCCAGACGTTCCGCCTGAGCTACCGAGACCGCAAGCCGCACCT
>JBCCSK010000554.1:0-2762 GCA_039200205.1 Planctomycetota bacterium | reverse complement strand
GGTCGAAGTAGCGCTTGCGCCGGAGCAGCCCGAGGACCTTCTTCGCGTGATCGAGTGGGTAGGGCTCCGACCGCTGACGCACGTGATGAACGAGCAGCGCGCAGACCTCCGTCGCCCGCGTCCGGTCCATCGCGTCGACCGCACGCTCGAGCGCCACGGTGAAGTTGACGGGGTTGCGCTCGACCTCGTCTCGCAGTCGTCGGACGAGCGTCTGCGCGAGCGCCTCGGCCACGTCGGCGTCGAGGGTGCGCGAGGCTTCGCGGAGCTGCTCGAGAAGGTCGTCGAGACTGTCGGACATGTGGTTCGACCTCGAACGCGACGCCCTAAAGGTCCAGCAGCCGCTTCAGGTGACCGCAGAGATCAGCCTGCCCGAAGTACTTGTGGCTGCTGTGGCGCCACGATCCCCTATTTCGCACCCGCTGGTCGACGATCACGCGTTCGCCGCCTCGCATGTAGTCGTTGGCGATCCGCGCATCGAACGCCACCGGGTCGAGGCGGTCGTACACGTTCACCCATTCGCCGGCGAGCTTGGCGGATGGGAACGCGTCTCTCTTCGCGTACTTCGGGTCGAAGTTGTCGTGGACCTCGCTGATGCCGAGCGGCGAGCCGACCGTCATGTAGCCGTCGACGCCGGGGCAGCTGTCGACGTTCTTGAGGCAGTCGTACGAGATCACGGTCCCCATGCTGTGGCTCACGACCACGTGGCGTCCACCCTCGTTCGACGCCGAGTCGGCGGCGAGCTGATCGACGAACAGCTTCCGGATGTGATCCCGGACGCGGTACGTCTCGTTCGACCGCGGTGTGTAGTCGACGTTGAAGAGGTAGTGGTAGACGTCCTTGAGCAGCAGCTTCATCACCCGGCGCTTGATGAACCAGGGGAGAGGGATGGCCTCGAACTGCACGTCTCCGTCCTCATCCGCAGGCGGCAGCGCCTGGTAGTCGTCACCCTCGGGCGAGAGAGCGTCGAAGCGGAGTCTGTCGCGCAGCGCGTCGACCGCGGGTCGATGCTCCGCGGGGACCCCTTCCAACCAGGCGAGGTCCTCGTCGTCCTGCGTCGTCCCGAGGTCGGACTCGACGGACTCGAAGTCCACTCCCTGCTCGAGCGGCTTCCGGTACATGACGTCGGCCCAGTACACCATCGAAGTCGTGACGCCTTGTCCCGGGAGGTTCAAGCCGCCCGCTTCCAGCTCACTCTCCCAGTTCTCGAGCAGAATGTTTGCGGGCGGCTTGTTGCAGATCCCGTGGATGAACGTGACGTGCGGCATGGCAGTGCGGCTGTTCGGGCGGTTCGAGGGCAGGAGTGCGGAACGTCGTTCCGCGTGCGAGCGTTCGAGTGTACTGCCGCTCGTCGAGGGGAACTCGGTTTGCAGCGCGCAGTGGAGAACGCAGCTCAGCTCATCTCGATGGAGACCGTCACGACGAGCCAGGCCTGGAGGACGAGTGCCAATGCAATCGCGGCCTGAAGGACGATCCGCGACGGAGACGAAGCCATTTGCACACGTCGCGCGACCTGCACGGCCGCAGCGCCGAGGCCTGCGGCGACGACGTAGCCCGCGACCGCGCTGGCACGGTCGCCGAGGCCGAGTGCGGGCCAGAGAGTGGCTGCGCCGATGGACGGGATCGCGACAGGAACGAGTGGGAGCAGGAGGATGAACTCGCGCAGCACATCCGGCTTCTCGGTGACTCCTGCGAGGAGGCCACCGAGCAGTGAGGGCGCGTAGAGGAGCGTGAGCGCGCTCCCGATCTCGTTGGCAAGCGGCTGCGCGGGCCGTGGACCACGAACCGTCTGCTCGTCCGGGCGTGCCTCGTTGAGCGGAGTCCCCTTCATATTGCGCGCAACGGCCAACGCCGCCCGTGCCACAATAGCGTGAAGTGCGAAGTCGCGGACGGGAAACGGTTTGGCTGGCCCTCTCGGCCGTCACGGTGGTGACGGGCCTGGCGGTCGTCTTCGGGACCCTGCTCGACCGCGGTGACGAGCCGTCTCGCCCCGATGCGTTGCACAGGCAAGTCACGGTTCGATCGGCGATGCGTGGACCGACCGGGGAGTCGTCCGCGAGCGACGCCCGGCTCGCGCCCGTCGCAGCCGAGACGCGGACCGCATCCGAGGAACCGAGCGTCGGGGCAAACGCATGGACCGTCCCTGATTCGACTCCCGCCGGGGACCGCCTGCGGATCATCGGACGCGTCGTCGACGGCGACGGCGCGTCGATCGCGTCCAGCGGCGCCGTCGTCACGGTGATGCGCGAACCCGAATGGAGCGACGACGTCGTGGTCCTCGGACGAGTGCCCGTTGCGACGAACGGTCGGTTCTGGATCGACGTGCCGTCGTCTCCCCGCCGTGAGCCTGTCGAGGTCCGGCTCCTCGCGCCCGGATACGAGTCGGTCCGAGAGGAGATCGGTGAAGGGGACTTCGCCGCGAGCGTTGCGCGCGTCACCCTCACGACCTCGCGCGGTGCGCTCCACGTCCGCGGTCGCGTCCTGGATCCGAGCGGCGCGCCCGTCTCCCTCGCCGAGGTCAGCGTGGTCGAGTGGGGCGCGCAGGGCAGGAACATCGAGTCGCACGATCTCGAGACGGCCTCCGACGGGACCTTCGAGTCGGAGATCGGCTGGATCGGATGGGTCGACGTCTTCGCGCACCATCCGGGTCACGGCATCGCGAAGGCCGGTCGGCGCCTCGAGGCCGGCGAGACGGTCCTCGATCTCGGGGACCTCACGCTCACGGCCTGGGCAGCAATCTCCGATTCTGCTGCCCAGGCCGTGAG
>JBCCSK010000553.1:0-2771 GCA_039200205.1 Planctomycetota bacterium | reverse complement strand
GGCGAGGTGAGCCTGCTGACGCGTGAGATGTCCCGCCCGAACGGGATCGCGTTCTCACCGGACGAGCGCACGCTCTACGTCGCGAACTCGGACCCCGAGCGCGCGGTGTGGATGGCGTTCCCCGTGACGGAGACCGGCGAGCTCGGCGAGGGCCGCGTGCTGTTCGACGCGACGCCGATGGTCCCCGCCCTGCCGGGCCTGCCGGACGGCCTCGCGATCGACCCCGACGGGCACCTGTTCGCGACGGGCCCGGGCGGCGTCCTCGTGTTGACGCCGGAGGGCAAGCACCTGGGCACGATCCTGACCGGCCGTCCGACGAGCAACTGCACATTCGGCGGCGACGGCAGCACGCTCTACGTGACGGCGGACGAGCTGGTCGCGCGGGTGCGGCTGGCGCGGTAGCGCGAAACCGCGGAATCGACGCCCCCGATCCGGGGGCGGTGGCGACAGTCCGGCGAGATGACGATCCCCGCCGATCCCACCGTCGACGAACAGCTCCGCCAGATGGACTGGCTCCGGCGCCTGGCCCGCTCGCTCGTGCTGGACGGCGCGGAGGCCGAGGACGTCGCGCAGGAGACGTGGCTCAGGGCCGCATCGGTGGGCGCGGGAGCGACCGAGCTGCGCTCGCCGTGGCTGGCAGGCGTCCTGCGCAACGTCGTCCGCGCACGCGATCGATCGGACGCGCGACGCCGGTTCCGTGAGCGCGAGGTGGCGCGCGCCGAGGCCCGTCCGAGCGTGCTCGACGACGCGGTCGTCCTCGAGCGCCAGCGCGCGCTCCTCAAGCGCGTGTCCGCCCTCCCCACCGAGCAGCGCCGCGCGGTGCTCGCGCGGTACTACGACGGCCGCACGCCGCGCGAGATCGCGGCGTTGGAGGGCATCCCCGTCGCGACGGTGAAGAGCCGCATCAAGCGCGGGCTCGCGACGCTGCGCGAGGACCTCGATCGGGATCACGGCGACCGGCGCGCGTGGGCGACGGCGATCGCGCCGCTGGCGGCACCCGTCGGCAAGGGAGCGGGTCTCATGAAGCTCGCGGCCCTGGGCACGCTGGCGGTCGCAGCTACGATCGGCGTGGCGGCGAGCCTCGGCGGTGCGCCTGTGGTGGAGACGCCGGCGACATTGACCGTGACGCCCCCCATCCGTTCCCAGGACGACGACGGCACCCGCGCGATCGAGCTGCATCTCGTCGACACGAATGGCAGGCCCGCGCCGGGTGTCGAGGGGAAGAAACTCGACGAGACCGACTTCTGGAGGATCCTCGAAGCCGGGGACGCGAGCGACTACCGGGAAAGGAACCTCTTCTCGCCCGGCTTCGGGTCGGCGGTGCGGAGCGACGGCGACGGCATCGTTCGATTCACCGCCCAGGGCCGGTTCCGCGTCCTCTTCAAGACCGACTCGGCGATCGCGAAGCTCGAATCGGACGAGAACCTGCTCGCAACGCGACTGCCGCTCCGGCCCGCGCGACCCGTTCTCGTCACCGTCGATGGGGAGGACCCTGCGACGTCCGTCGTCGCCACGCTTCATCGCGCGCGCGGGTACGGCAACCTCGCGGTGGGCGCGTCGCCCCCCAGACTCGGCCGCGGGTCGGACGCTCTCTCGTCGGAGGTCCGGCGCGAGGTCATCGATGGGACCGCGGTGTTCCAGACCACTCTGTCGGCCGTCATGGGCAGCGGGTGGGACGATCGGTCGGCGGCCCTCTTCCTCACGGACTTCCACGCCAACGTTCCCGGACTCGCTCAGTACGAATCGGACTACGTGGTCCAGGAAACCCATCGGCTCCATGTTCCCGGGCCGGAGGCCGTTCGAGTGACCGTCCCCATGCCGCCCACCGGACGGCTCGAGCTCCGCGTGACCGACGGAGACCAGTCGCTCGCGGCGAATGGAACGGCGTCTCTGCGCCTCGGGTCTTCGAGGCGCCGCGGCGCAACCGTTCCCATCGTGGACGGTGTGGCGACGTGGCCCCACGTCGTGGTGGGCTCTCGGGGGTGCGAGGTCGAGGTGGAACTGACCGGGCCTTGCGCACGCTATGTCATCGATGGATCCGGTCCGGAGAATGCCGGCGATACCGTCACCCTGGATGCACCGATGCCGACCAAGCGGCGACTCTCGATGCGCCTGCTCCACGGAGGCCGGGCTCTCCGCCGGCAGGTCGTCGAGTTCCAGGGGCCGAGGGACTCCGGCGCACTGCCCCTCCGAGGCCGCACGGACGACGACGGACGACTCCGAGTCTGGCTCGGTCCGCGCGAGGGATGGACCTCCGGAACGATCCTCGCCGGGTGGCCGGGCCGGACCTCGGACGCTGGCGATCCTCAGGCGTGGTTCGGTCCATGGAGTGTGGACGAGAACTCGGTACCCGATGTCGACCTGGGCGACATCGAGCTCGATCTGGCCCCGCCGTGGCCGAACCAGCAGGACCGCTGAACCCTCTGGCTCACTCGTCCAGCACGACCGGCACCAGCTCCGCCACCGCCAGCCCGTACCCGTGCACGCTCGGGTGGCTCGTGTCGACCTCGCCGTACGGCCGGACGTCGCTGTCCATGTAGGCGTCGAGCAGGTCGACCACCAGCACCTCGCGCACGGTGCAGAACGCCGTCAGGTCCGCCTGGATCCGCGCGATCACGCCGCGCTTCTTGTCGTACTCGTCCGGCGTGTCGCGGCGGATCGCGTTCAGGCCGTCGACCTGCCCCACCGACGGGAACACGAGTAGCACCGGCTTTGCGCCCGCGTCGCGGATCGCGTCGAGTAGGACGCCGAGGTCGACCAGGTTCCGATCG
>JBCCSK010000552.1:0-2778 GCA_039200205.1 Planctomycetota bacterium | reverse complement strand
GGCTGCCGAGCGGTCCGGCGGCGTCGGGAAGCGGAACGGCGCCCTGCGGATCCGCGCGAAGACGGTCAGCGGATCCTCGCGCGGCTCGAGGACCAGTCGCAGTGGGACGTCGCGCCAGTCGATCGTCTCGGGGTCGGAGCCCTCGGGCGGATCCTGGATCTCCCAATCGATGTACGCGCTGGAGAGTCGGAACCCGTCCGGGGCGGGGAGGTACAGCTCGAGCTCGGCGGCGCCGCCGGACGCGTGGGCGAGCTCGCAGACGATCCCCGATCCGTCCACGCGCAGCTCCATGTCGATCGTCGCCTCGCCGACGACGAGACCCCGCGCGGTTGCGCGGCGGGGGTCGATGGCGTCCGGGAGCGCGTCCGAGCTGCGCGGCGGCAGCTGGGGCCGCAGCGTCGCTCCGTCCGAGAGCCCCGCCGCGCGTCCGCCCGGTCCGAGGTGGACGCCGGCGTCGACTCCCGGGAAGAGGCGCGGCACCGCGCCGGCGAGCGCCTCGGGGTCGTCGGCGCCGAACGCGAGGACCCAGCGGTACGCGTCTTCGATCCGTCCGTCCTGGAGGGCGATCTCCGCGAGGTCGTGGAGCGCTCCGCGCCGCTCAGCGGGCTCGTCGAGCGCGGCGAGCGCTCGACTCCAGCGCATCCAGAGGCCGTCGGAGTCGGCGTCGGGCGGCGACCACGGCTCCGTCGCTCGGCCGACCGAGGCCCACAGCCGACCGAGTGGATCGTCGGGGAGCTCGAGCCACGGACCGTCGTCCACGGAAGCCGCTGCTACGGCGAGCGCGGAGGCCGCGATCCAGGGAAGCGCGCGGAGGGGGGAGGCCAGCATGACCAAGAACCTCGTCCTGACGCCGGCTCCGGTCAAGCGCAGGAGCCGGGACCGGTTGCAGAGGCCGGTCCGACAGACGATCCTCTGGGCCGACCCACCGCGCGTCCACCCGCCCCGCCCCAGCACATTGATCGACCCCGAGCTCCTCGCGATCCTCGCCTGTCCCGCGTCGCGTCAGCCCCTGGCCCACGCGGACGAGGACCTGATCGCGCGCGTCAACGCCCGGATCGAAGCGGGGGGCGTCAAGAACGTCGGCGGCGTCGACGTGACCGACGCCCTCGCGGCGGCCCTCGTGCGCGAGGACGGCGCTCTCCTCTACCCCGTGCGCGACGACATCCCCGTGCTGCTGCGCGAAGAGGGGATCGAGATCGGGGACGCCTAGGGACCCGTGCTCTTCGCGCATCCCGGCACGGAGCGCCGCGTCCGCGTCGGCTACTGCCTGAACCTGCACGCCGCCGAGTCGGTCGCCGACGTTCGCCGAGCGATCGACGAGTTCTCGGTGCCGCTCCGCGAGCGCGTCGGTGCTCCGGAGGGCTCGCCCTTCGGCGTCGGCATGTACTTCGCCGCGGGAGCCGCCGCCGAGCTCGCGGGCGACAGCGTCGCGCTCGAGGACCTGCGGTCGTTCCTCGCTGCGCGCGGGATCGATCCGTTCACCTTCAACGCGTTCCCCTACGGCGGGTTCCAGGAGGACGGACTGAAGGAGGGCGTCTACCTGCCGACCTGGATGGAGGAGGCGCGCGTCGCGTACACGGTGAACGTCGCGCGCGCCGCCGCCGCGCTCGCCGGCGACGACCGCCGCTTCGTCTCGGTCAGCACCCACCCCGGCGCGTACGGCGCCGACGTCCGCGATCGATCGGTGCTGCGCCTCTGCGGCGAGAACTTCGGCCGTGCGGTCGGGGCCCTGGCCTCGATCGAGGAGGAGTCGGGCGTGCGGATCGTGCTCTCGCTGGAGGCCGAGCCCGACGCGAGCGCCCGGAACTCGCGCGCGCTCGCCGAGTTCCTCGTCTTCGCCCGCCTCGTGGCCTCGCGCGTCCTCCAGGACGAGTTCGGCCGCTCCGTCGACGAGTCGGGGGCGCTCGCCGCACGCCACCTCGGGACGTGCCTCGACTGCTGCCACTCGGCGGTCGAGTTCGAGGATCCGGCGGAGGCCCTTGGCTACGCGACCCACGAGGGGCCGCTGGGCAAGCTCCAGTACTCCAGCGCGCTGCGCGTGCCCGCGCCGCGCGACAACGCGAGCGGCCGCGAACGGCTGCTCGCGCTCGACGAACCGCGCTTCCTGCACCAGGTCACGGCGCGCACCGCGGGCTCGTTCCTCCACCTCCCCGACCTCTCTGCGCTCGCCGCGGAGCTCGCGGGCGCGGAGACCCCCTGGCTCGACGCCGACGAGTGGCGCTGCCACTTCCACGTGCCGGTGGACCGCGACGAGGTGGGGGAGCTCGCGACGACGCGCGACCACGCGCACGCGCTGCTGGCGGGCCTCCTCGGCGCGCCGGAGGCCTGGACGACCCCCGAGCTGCACGTCGAGATCGAGACCTACACCTGGTCGATCCTCGACGAGCCCGGCAGTGTGGTCGACGGCCTCGAACGCGAGTACCGCGCGCTGTTCGCGCAGCTCGAGGCGAGCGGCTGGGTCCCCGCTGGGAGCTGAAAAGCGGCGTGCCTGGGGTTTGACACGACCCCCGGGGCTGCCTATCTTTCTGGCCGTCGAAGCGCCCCTTGGGACGCTGGCGGCACCGTGGCCCTATCGTCTAGTCAGGCCTAGGACACCAGGTTTTCATCCTGGCGACGGGGGTTCAAATCCCCCTAGGGTCACCATCCCTCTCACGTGCAGGGAGAACGCATCGACGTGCAGAGAATGCGCGTTGTATCGCCTGGTTGACGCGGACTCCGCGCTGGGTCGACCGTGCCGGAGATTCCGCCCGGAGCGCAGGTCTTCCGCAGGGTGCACGT
>JBCCSK010000551.1:0-2796 GCA_039200205.1 Planctomycetota bacterium | reverse complement strand
GGCCCGCAGCGTCGCGCTCTGCAGGCCGGCGCGCAGGTCGTCGTCGGGACGCCAGGCCGCGTGCTCGACCTCCTGAACCAGCGCTTCCTGCAGTTCCCGTGGACCGAGTTCGCCGTCCTCGACGAGGCGGACAAGATGCTCGAGATCGGGTTCATCGACGACGTCAAGAAGATCCTCGACGCCTGCAACGAGTACCGCCAGACGCTGCTGTTCTCGGCGACGTTCCCGCCGCCGCTGCTCGAGCTCGCGCGGGGCTACACGACGGACCCGATCGAGATCGCGACAGCGTCCGGCGTCGCGACGGTCGACAGCATCCACCAGTACTTCCTTCGCTGCAGCGAAGAGGACCGCGCGCGCGAGCTGAGCCACCTGATCGAGGACTCGGGCGACGACGATCGATTCCTCGTCTTCTGCGAACGGAGGACGGACGTCGACCGGCTGATGCGCCAGCTCGAGCGCCGTCGGTTCTCGGTCAAGGCCCTGCACGGCGGCTACGACCAGGCGGCGCGCTTCCGCGTGATGGGCGCGTTCCGCACGGGGGACGTCAAGTGCCTCGTCGCGACGGACGTGGCTTCGCGCGGACTCGACGTCGCGCACGTCACGCACGTCGTGAACCTGGGCGTGCCGCGCGACGTCTCCGACTACACGCACCGGATCGGCCGCACGGGCCGCGCCGGTCGCGACGGTGTCGCGGTGACGTTCGTCTCGCGTCGCAACGAGCGCGACTGGAAGAACATCGAGGGGCAGTCCGGATTCGACCTGAAGGAGATCCGCCGACCCCGCGAGCTCTACGCGATCGAGCGAAGGCGGCGCAGAGGCGATGAAGAGCCCCAAGTCGTCGAGTCCGAGTCTCGGACCGAGGAAGAGCGCCCCCGCCGCGGTCGTCGTCGCCTTCGCTCCGAGGACGGTGAGTCGCGGGGCGGGCGCCGCGAGGAGTCGCGTTCGTCCGAGCGAAAGGCCGACGGCGAACGGAAGCCCCGGCGCGAACGGAAGCCCAAGGCGCACAGCGAGCCTTCCGCAGCCGCGGCGACACCTGCAGCCACTCCTTCTGGGCCGACCGGATTCGGCGCAGGGCTGGAGCCCGAGCCGACGGACGGCGGCGAGGAGCGATCCAACGGTCGCCGCAAGCGGCGGTCTCGGAGACGGGACGAATCGGCCGCGAAAGACCGCTCGGATCGTCCCAAGAGGACGGACGGGCGCCAGGATGACGGCGCTCCCGACCCGGCCCCCGCTGCAGAGTCACCGACCAGCAGCAGCGGATTCGGCGCGGGCCTCTAGCGATTCCACTCTCCACGACTCCACTCCCCACGACTGGGCATTCCAGAGCCCAAAGAACCGGGCACCGAGCCCGGGCATACCGAGCCCATGGGCGGCATCAATCCGTACCACGAGCAGGTCGAGACTCCGCTCCCGACGAAGCGCTACACGATCACTTTTCTGCCGGAAGGCAAGAAGGTCGAGGTCGACCCCGAAGCGCTGCCCGCGTCGCGCGAGGGCAAGCCGGGCTCGATCCTGGACATCGCCGACGGTGCCGGGATCGACATCGACCATGCCTGCGGGGGCGTCTGCGCCTGCTCGACCTGCCACGTGATCGTGCGCGAGGGCTTCGATTCGATGCCGGACGCGACCGAGGACGAGGAGGACATGCTCGACGAGGCTCCGGGGCTCGAGCTGACCTCGCGGCTCGCATGCCAGGCCGTCCCCGACGGCTCCGTCGACGTCGTCGTCGAGATCCCCGGCTGGAATCGCAACCACGCCAAGGAAGCGCACTGATGCCGGAGCAAGGGGTCCAGTCCGGGCAGACAGCACCCGAGATCGCGCTCGCCAACCCCCGCGGCTTCTGCGCCGGCGTCGACCGGGCGATCCAGATCGTCGAGCGCGCGCTCGAGGTCCACGGCGCGCCCGTCTACGTCTACCACGAGATCGTGCACAACCAGCACGTGCTCGAACGGCTACGCGGGCTCGGCGCCGTCTTCGTCGAGACGCTCGACGACGTGCCCGAGAGGGCGATCACGGTCTTCAGCGCCCACGGCGTCTCGGACGCGGTGGTCGCGGGCGCGGAAGAACGCTCCCTTCACGTGATCGACGCGACCTGCCCGCTCGTCACCAAGGTCCACCGCCAGGCCGTTCGCTACGAAGGGCAGGGGCGCGAGCTCATCCTCATCGGCCACCCAGGACACCCCGAGGTCGAGGGCACGCGCGGCCGCACGCGCGGGAAGATCCACGTCCTCTCGACTCCCGATGAGGTCGCCGCCCTGGAGGTCGACGACCCGGAGCAGCTCGCGTACGTCACCCAGACGACCCTGTCGGTCGACGACACGCGCGAGGTCATCGAAGCGCTCGTCGAGCGCTTCCCGTCCATCCAGGGCCCCGACCTCAAGGACATCTGCTACGCGACGCAGAACCGGCAGACCGCCGTGCGGACGCTCGTCGACGACGTCGACCTGCTGCTCGTCGTCGGCTCGCAGAACTCGTCCAATTCGAACCGCCTTCGCGAGCTGGGCGAGCGCGCGGGAATCGCCTCGTACCTGATCGACCACCCCGACCAGGTCGAGCCGGAGTGGCTGGAGGACAGCCCGCGGGTCGGCGTCACCGCCGGCGCTTCCGCTCCGGAGGAGCTCGTTCAGCTCATCCTCGGGCGCCTCGCCGAGCTGGGCGTGACGGAGACGCGGGAGGTCGACGGCGAGCCGGAGACG
Organism: Planctomycetota bacterium; assembly: GCA_039200205.1. Taxonomy (GTDB): domain Bacteria; phylum Planctomycetota; class UBA1135; order UBA1135; genus Saltatorellus. The sequence goes on along the minus strand of JBCCSK010000551.1, from coordinate 100 downwards.
GTCGTCTTCGCGATGCCAGAAGGCCTGTAGGGACGAGCGACCTGAACCCGGTTTGGAGCGTCCGCGGCTCCCCGGCGGCTTCGCCGCCGAGGAGCCGCGG
>JBCCSK010000550.1:0-2802 GCA_039200205.1 Planctomycetota bacterium | reverse complement strand
CGTCGTCGGGTTCGGGACACTGACGACCGCCGAGGTGCTCTCGCCGCGCTGATCCGCGGCGACGCCTCGGGTCGCGGACCATGACCGACGACCCCGAGAACGGAACGCGCTCCAGCGGGCGCCCGCGTACGTGGCGGGCGCCCGCTGCGCTCTTCCTCGTGGCCGTCGCGCTGCGCGTCGCCTACGTGCTGCTCTACCGCGACCACCCGCGGTTCGACGCCCCGGCGATGGACGCGGGGTACCACCTCGCCTGGGCGCGCGCGATCGCCGCCGGCGCGGAGTTCCAGGACGGACCGTTCTTCCGCGCGCCGCTGTACCCGCTCGTCCTCGCGGGGTTCGTCGTGCTCTCGCCCAGCGGGACGCTCGTGCCGCGGCTCCTGCAGTGCCTCCTCGGCGGGCTTGCCGTCGTCCTTGCGACGAGGCTCGGCGCGCGCGTCTTCGGATCGCGCGCCGGAGCCGTGGGGGGGCTGCTCGTCGCCGTGTCGTGGATCCTGATCGCGTTCGACGCCGAGCTTCTGATCCCGACTCTGCTCGTGCCGCTCCTGCTCTTCGCACTGGAGCGCGCCGTGGCGTGGGGAGGGGACGATCGACCCCGCGTCGCTCTCGTCGTCGGCATCGCGTTCGGGCTCGCGGCGATCGCGCGGCCCAACGTCCTCCTGTTCATGCCCGTGCCGTTCGTCTGGACGATCGTCCGGACGCGGCGAGTACGAGCCGCGCTCGCGCTCACACTCGGGACGCTGCTGCCGATCCTGCCCGTCACGCTGCACAACGTGCTGGAAGAGGATCCGGCGCTGATCGCCACGCAGGCCGGCGTGAACCTGTGGATCGGCAACAACCCAGAGAGCGACGGCGCGACTGCGATCGTCCCCGGAACGCGCGAGGGCTGGTGGGAGGGCTACTACGACGCGATCGCGCTCGCGGAGGCGGAGGAGGGCAAGAGCCTCGCGCCGACGGAGGTCTCGCAGCACTACGTCGACAAGACGCTCGACTGGGTTCGCGCCGAGCCGGGAGCCGCGATCGCTCACCTCGGCTGGAAGGCGCGCCTCCTCGCGACGAACGTCGAGCTCGGGAACAACCAGGACGTCCGCTTCACGGCGCTGCGGACGATGCCGGTGCTGCGCCTCTCGCCGTCGCGCTGGGACGTCCTGCTCGGCCTCGGTGTCGTCGGCTGGGTCGCGGCGCTCCGGCGGCGACGCCGGGGCGCGGGGCTCCTCGTCGGGTTCCTGCTCGTCTACTCGCTCAGCGTCGTTCTGTTCTTCGTCAACGCGCGATTCCGGGTCCCACTCGTGCCCGTGCTGGCGATCGGCGCGGGATCGACGCTGGTGCTCCTCTTCGACGCGCTTCGAGATCGGCGCTGGCGCGACGCCATGATCCTCGGCGTTCCGGCCGTCGCCATCGCGGCGCTGTCGAACGTCGTTCCCGCGCGCGTCGACCGCAGCGACGCCGCCGGGCTCGCCGACCTCGGCCGGGCCGAGCTCGCGCGCAGCAACGCGGACGCGGGTCTGGCGCACCTGGAGCAGGCCGTTCGGCTGGCGCCAAGGAGCGTCCAGGTTCGCATGGCCCTCGCGAACGCGATCGTCGCGGCCGGCGGGGATCCGGGGCGGGCGCTGCGTCTGCTCGAGGAAGCCCGCGCCTTCCCCCGCGGCAAGGACTCGCCCGAGCTGGAGGCGCGCATCCTCGACCTCCGCATCGACGCGGGCGACGCGGAGGGCGCGCTACGAACGGCGCGAGCCGAACTCCAGCGGCGGCCAGGTGACGGCGCGCTGCGCTACGTCGTGGCGCGCGCTCTCGTCCAGGTGGGCCGTGGCCCCGAGGCGCTCGCGATGCTCCGCGCGCTGACCGCGGACGAGCCGACCAACGTGCACGCCGCGATCGCAATCGCAGAGCTGACCGCGGCGATGGGGAGACGCGACGAGGCGCTCGCCGCCTTCGAACGCGCGCGCGCTCTCCAGGACCTCGCGAGTCCTGAAGAGCGCGCGCGCATCGCGGCCGGGCTGGCCGCGCTGAAGGACGATCAGTAGCCGCCTCCGCTGCCGGACGCGAGCGCGATCTGCGCGGCGAGGTCGGAGTTGCCCGGGTACATCTCCAGCCCGGAATTCCACGCTTGGAGGGCTTTGTCCATCTGGCCGGTCTGCTGGTACATGTTGCCGAGCAGCAGGTGAGTGTTCGCGTGGTACGGGTTGGGCGTCATACCCTTCTGCTGGTCGACGAGGATCTCGAACTGCTGGATCGCTGCGGCCTGCTTGCCGAAGATCGGCGGCCAGAAGCTGAGCGCCGTCGCCTTCGTGAAGCGCGCGTCCCAGTGCTGCGGGTCGAGGTCGAGGGCGCGGTCGAGCGCCTGGTCGGCGAGCGTCGCGTACTTGCCTGCGAGCGGACTCGCACCCGCCTCCTGCGTCACGCCGAGGTAGGCCTCGCCGAGCGCGAGCTGGGCCTCGGGGTCGTTCGCGTTCGCCTCGGCGGCCGCCGCGTAGACGGCGAGGACCTCGTCGACGAGGCCCTCCGCGACGATGCGCTTCCAGAGCTCGGTCGACTCGATCGACCCCGCGTTGGCGAGCAGCTCGACGATGTCCTCGGCGGATCCGAGCTCCATCGAGGCGACGTCGTCCGCGCTGATCGTCGAGGCCTCGACGGTCCGTCCCTCGAGGTACGCGGCGACCGCGGCCTGGAGAGCGTCCGGGTCGATCGCGGCGGTGCTCCGCGGCCCGTTCTCGGCGATCGCGACTCGCGCCTCGAGCGCCGAGACCGACTCGGTCAGCGCGCGAATCTCGCGGGCGAGGTCGGAGTCGCCTTCGCGCACGACCT
>JBCCSK010000549.1:0-2812 GCA_039200205.1 Planctomycetota bacterium | reverse complement strand
GGGGCGCACGACCCGTGCAGCGCGCTCCACCTTTCTAACGGCTAAGACGTCAATTCAAAACTCACTCCGGCGACCGGGAGATGCCCCGGCCGGCCGCGGACAAGACGTACGGCTGCGCCGTTCGGGTGACGCGATCTGCCAAGAAGTGACATGCGTCTCGCAGACGGCACGCCCGCGGGTGAAGCGGGTGGGTCCACTGCACCGCAGTGAGATCTCGACCACGCTCGCCGCAGGCCGCTGTGCATGGATGCGGCCGCTAGACTCACAATGCTCGAGCGCGGGCCGGAGCGACACCGGCCCGCGCGCCGCTTGCGCTCGACGACACCATGCCGACCATTCCCTCGAGAAGCCGAGAGCGGCAGTCCGGTCGCGTCCGTGTCTTCGTGGCGGTCCTCGTCCTCGTCGCGTGCGGCGCGCTCGTGGAGGGGGCTGCGCGACTTGCCGGGTTCCGCCCGAGCGCGCCCGACCGGGCGACCCTGGAGACCCGTCTCCTCATCAGCGATCCGCACCTCGGCTTCCGCTACGCCCCTGACACCGCTGAGCACAACGACGCGTTCGTCGGGCGGCCGCTCGTGACGACGGATGGGCAGGGCCACCGCCGGACGCTGCAGGAAAGAGACGCCACGACCTCCGTCCTCGTCTGCGGCGACTCGATGATGTTCGCGGCCGAGGTCACGGACGACGCCACGCCGTCGACCCGTCTCGCCGAGTTCCTCCAGGGTGAAGCGCGGGTCGTCAACCTGGGAGTGCGCGGATACTCGACGCTGCAGTCGCTGCGCGCCCTGGAGGCGGCGCTCGACGCAGAGCCCGACGTCGCGGTCGCCATCTACGCCTACACGCCGAACGACCTGTTCGAGAACCTCTACCCGTTCCACCGACTGCCGCGACAGGTCCCGACCGCGTGGTGGGACGGAGACGGCCTCGCGATCCACGACCCGGGCCCGTGCGACGTCCCGTGGGGCGAGCGCTTCCTCGACCACCGCGACGCGATCCGGCCGGTCGAGGATCTGCGCGGGGAGGCGTTCGCGGCGCTCGCGGGCGACGGCCCGCGCATCGAGGCGCTGCGCGACCTGGGGCGGGTCGTCGTCGCATCGGACGAGGGGCGCCGCGCTCGGGGCGTGGTCTCCGCCCCTACCGGATTGATGGCTCGCCTACGCCAGAGCTCGGCCGCGCTGAACCGCCTCTCGACGCTGCGGTACGACGCCGGCTCTTCGAAGGTGGCACACGCGGCCGCGACCGATCGTGCGAACGGTCACGCGGGCGGCTTCGGGGTCGCGAAGAGCATCGTCCCGCTCCTGGAGTGGGCCGTCGAGAACGACGGAGAAGAGGTGCTCGTCGCCCTGATGCAGCGAATGCAGGACGCGTGCGATGCCAAGGGCGTCACCCTGCTCGTCTGCGCGACGCGAGTCGCGGCGTCGAACACCGCGGCGGCCCGCTTCGAGGAGCTCGCGGGAGCCGCCGGCCTGAACGTCATCCCCACGGCGCAGGCATTCGTCGAGGAGCCCGAGCACTACGTGTCCCAGCGCATCAACGGCGCACTCGACAACCACTGGAACGAAGAGGGATGCGCGGCATTCGCGCGCGCGCTGGAGGGGCCGACGAGGAATGCACTCGCCGCCCGCTCGCAGCGCTGACACCGCGGAGACGGCGAGGCGTCCGCTGCAGCTCCTTCGCGTTCTCTGGGCGTCGCCGAACACGCTGCTCGGACTCGCGCTGGGAGCGTTCTGCGCGCTGACGGGCGGCTCGCTGCGCCTCGTCGACGGAGTGATCGAAGCGGAGGGCGGGTGGATCGGGCTCTTCTTCGGACGCAACCCCTTCGTGCGAGGGGGCATCGCCGCGATGACGCTCGGGCACGTCGTCGTCGGCCGCAGCGCCGCCGAGCTGGATCGCACGCGCATCCACGAGCGCGTCCACGTCGAGCAGTACGAGCGCTGGGGCCCGCTCTTCCTCCCCGCCTACTTCGCGAGCAGCGCCTGGTGCGTCCTCCGCGGACGCCACCCGTACCGGGCGAACGCGTTCGAGGTCGAGGCCTACCGCCTCGAGGCCGAGCGGCGCGCGCTCGGTCACGCTCGCGGGGAGACGATCTGAGGAGCGTCCGAGCGACTCCGCCGCGAAGGGCGAATCAGATCACCTCGGACAGTCGGCGCCGGGCGTCGGCCCAGTGACGCTCGATCGTCCGCTCGGTCACGTCCATCATCGTCGCGATCTCGCGGTGCGAGAGCCCTCCGAAGATCCGCAGCTGCGCCACGCGAGCGAGGTCCGGGTGCTTGTCTTCGAGGTCATCGATCGCCTCGTCGAGGGCGAGCATGCGCCACGAGGGTTCCCCTTGAAGGGCGACGTCCGCGAGAAGCTCCTCACGCCTCGCTCCACCGCCGCGCTTCGCGGCGAGCTTCGCGCGCGCATGATCGACGAGCACCGACCGCATCGCACGCGAAGCCGTATTGAGGAAGTGCGCGCGGCTCTCCCACTCACCGTCGGGGCCCGCCAGCCGCAGCCACGCCTCGTTGACGAGCGCGGTCGCCTGGAGGGTGTGCCCGGCCTGCTCTCGCATGAGCGCCCCGGCGCGCGCGCGGAGGTCCGTGTAGCAGGTGCGGAAAAGCGCGGCCTGGGCGTCTGCGTCCCCGTCCGCCACGCGACGCAGCAGCTCGACGGTCTCCGTGGTGTCGCCCTCGCTCGAGTCGTCCATGGTGAGCCCCTGACTCTGCCAAATGGGCGCGAGCGCGTGGCGCGGCCTTGAAGAGTGGGAAGTGCGACCCGAACCCGGTTTGGAGCGTCCGCGCAGGCGTCGGAAGTGCGGCCCAAACCCGGTTTG
>JBCCSK010000548.1:0-2815 GCA_039200205.1 Planctomycetota bacterium | reverse complement strand
TCGGGCCGCTCGCCCGCGCCAGAGCGGACGCTCCAAACCGGGTTCGGGCCGCTCGCCCGTGACGGGCCTCAGAGGTTCTCAGCCAGCCAGCCCCAGGGCGTCTTGCCTTCCGGCCGGTAGAGGTGCTTGACGACGCGACCCTCGACCGTGCGGAGCAGATCGCCGTCGCGGAGGATCGTCCAGGCATTCGCCGGGAGGACGCTTTGGTTCTTCGCGATCCAGACGACCGCGCCGGGGAGGCGCGCGAGCATCTCGGCGCGTCCGGCGTGGGGGATGCGTTCGATCCAGTCCGGGATGGACGCTGGTGCGACGGCGAGGTGGCGCGGCTCGCCCGCCCCGAGGCGCTCGACCATCCGGGCCTGGGTCAGGTCGATCGTCACCATCGCCAGCGTCAGGCACGACCGCTCCAGCGAGTGATAGCTGATCGGTGATGCGCCGATGAGACTCTCGATCGGGTCGTCGGGCACCATGTCCCGTCGAAAGAGCTCGACCAAGCGGTGCTCGTCGTCCTCGCTCCATTCGAGGTCGTCTTCCGGGGCCTCGAGCGTGCCGTCTTCGAGCGCCTCGGCGAGGATGCGGCGCGCGAGTCCGTCTCCGATCAGGAGCGAGACGCGAAGGAGCTCCTCGTTGCCGTCGCGGCCGCCCGCCAGCTGGAGCGGATAGCACTCCCACTGGAACTGCTTCACCGCCGCCTGCAGGAACGACGCCGCGCCGCTGTAGCTGCGCACCGTCAGCGCGTAGCGATCCGGTTCGAGACCAGCGACGAAGTCGTACGACTCACCTGGCTCGCGCCACGCCTCGTAGCTGATGACGAGGTCGTCGAGGCGCACGTCTCCGTGCCAGGTCGTTCCCTCGGGCACGGCGACGGTCGGCCGATGATCTGCCTCGAAGACGAAGCGGAGCATGCCGTGGCCCGTGCGGAGCTCCTTGCCGTACTTGCGGTCGCGGACGAGGACGAACTCTGCGCTCGCGATCCCTCGCTTCGGGACGCGCACCGTCGCGAGCGTCGTCGTCCCTCGGATCGGGTCGCACGCGACGTTGACGTTCCGCACGACGTACGCGTCACCGTCCTCGGACTGCACCCAGTTGACGAGCAGTGGCGCCCCCTTGGCCGCGAGGCCGTTCGGGAGAGCATCCGATCGGTTGTGGATGACCGTGATTGGGTCGGTGGCGCGCGCCCAGTCGAACAGGTCGTGCGCTCCGAACGTTCGCGATTCCCGGGCGAGCTCCGGGACGAGCGGCGGATCGAGATCTCCGATGTCATCGTTCGAGCAGGCGCAGGCGATTGCCAGGACCGAGAACGCGGTGATGAGCGAGGAAGAGCGCATGGGGTGGCAGCGTGGAGACGATCAACCGTCGATTTCGTACGCGCCCACGATGCGTGTTCCGCGCAGGTACGTGTGGGGCCGATTCGAAAGACGAGTGGCCTCCTCGCTCGTGACGAGCAGCCATGCGCCCCAGTCGAGCTCCCAGGGCGAGGCGCGAAGCGCCGTCGAGTCCACGACGTCGTCGATCGTCACCACGAGCTGCACTCCACCGCTGCGTCCGAAGTCCTCGTCCCAGGCTGTCGATGCGACACCGGTCAGCCGCCATTCGGAGTCGAACAGGAAGAGCGCTGCCTCCCGCTCCGCGCGGCTCTCGCCGAGTGAGAGCTTGAGAAGGTTGAAGTGCCCGACCCCGGTCACGTAGTCGAGTCCGAGGCCGAACTGATTCTCGTGGAGCTCGATGGATTCGTAGAGGAGCGTCGTCTCATCGCCCAGGCGTCCAACCAGCCGCGGCGGACCCATGGCGGTCAGCACGTCCTCGAGAGTGCCGCCCGATGCTGCGAGAGCTTCGATGGTCTCCGCTTCGATCGAGTCATCGACGCGGAGATCGATCGTCGTGCAGGATGCGAGGAGCAGAGCGACCAGCCCGACGAGGTCGGCGTCGCTACTCGGCCGGCGTGATCGCATAGTGGGTCAGCCGTCCCTGCACGTCGAAGAAGAAGATCGCTCGCGTGTACTTCACGCGCTCCTCGCGTGAGTTGTAGAGCAGGAGGATCACGCCGGTCGACTCCATGTGCTCCTGCAGGTAGTAGAAGACCGACCCGCCGTCCAGCGCGACGACCTGAGAGGGGACGCCGAGAAGGTCGAGGACGTCCGCTCGCGTCGACGTGCCCACGACGAGATCGGAGGGATCCACCGACTCCCACACGGGCTCGAGCCCGCGCTCGGCCCGACCGTTGATGCAGGCCGGGCAGAGGAGCGCGGCGAAGAGCGCAAGGCCACCCGCGATACGGCGCCCGCGACCGTGCCCCCGCGCGCTCAATCCGCGTAGACCTCGGCCCACTCCGCGGAGTCGACCACCGTTCGGAGCTCCATGTAGCGATCGAGCGTCCGCTGATCGAGGGCCCGCGTCTTCTCCAGCTGCGCATCGAGCAGCAGCCGCCGCTTCGACTCGGACTCCGGGTCCGCTTCGACGGAGCGATAGAAGTCGTGGTGGAAGAGGATGAAGCCGCGCACGGCCTCGTCGACCATGCCGTCGAGCTCGTCCGTGATCGCGACCGCGCGATCGCGCCGCGGTCCTTCGGGGAGGACGGACTCGACGCGTTCGCGGAGCCGATCCTGCTCGCCGCTGCCGCCCAGGAACAGCGTGCCGAGGAGGATCAGGAGGACCTGGTGGAATGCGGACGGCAACGTTGTCTCCGTCGGATCCGTCAGTCGAGCATCGCGCGCCATTTGGCCTCCTCTGCGAGCTGAAGTTCGATCAGCGCCTGACGCTCCTCGGGGAGCAGGACCGCGTCGAGCTCTCGCCACGAGCTCATGATCACGTCGGC
>JBCCSK010000547.1:0-2848 GCA_039200205.1 Planctomycetota bacterium | reverse complement strand
CGGGCTCGGCGAGCGACTCGTGGAGCGCTCGTCGCTCCGCGGTGCGGCGCTGGCGGGACGCTCCGCGCCGCGCGACGCGACCGAGCCAGCTGCGCGGCGAAGCGATCTCACCACCGCTCCGCAGCGCCGCGAGCCACGTCTCCTGGGCGAGATCGTCGGCGTCCGCATCGCTCAGAACGAGGCTGCTCGAAAGCCGCCTGAGCCAGCTCGCCTCGGCGAGCAGCTCGTCGAGCTCGGGCATCGGAGCGTCGGCGTCCACGCCGGTAGGGTGCCCGGCCGGCACCGAGCGTTGGGTGATTCCCGGATTCCTGGACACCGGTTCCTGGACCCCGGGCTTTGCCTGCATTCGTGGCAGGGTCTCGGCCGCCTCTGCGCAGAAGAGCGTTGAAGACGACGGGGAGAGTCTCCGCGTCTCCGTCAAGGCTCCGCCCACCACCTCTTCCGATGAAGCGCGCATCTCGCACCCTCCTCCTGTCCCTCCTCGGCCTGGCTCCCACCGTCGCAGCGAGCGACGTCGATCACCCGTTCGACGTCGACGCGACTCTCCAGTCAGCGCTCGAGGCCGCGCGAACGACTCTGATCTACGACGAGCCGACGCCCGGCCAGATCGACGTGAGCGGCGCCACCTGGAAGGCGCACTTCACCTCCGACGGGGCGACGTACGTTCCGTTCCTCGGCGCGGACGCGCCGCGCAACTTCCCCGTGACGTTCCGCCTGGCGAGCGCGACGCTCCAGGGCGCAGAGCTGCCGCTCGCCGAACGCCCGACCGTCACCCGCAGCGGCGACCGCGTCGTGCTCGATCATGGCTCGATCCTGGAGGTGTACGACCTCGCGCCGACCAGCATCGAGCAGTCCTTCATCCTCCCCCGTCGGACGGCGCGCGGCGAGGTGCAGGTCCGCATCGACGTCGAATCGGATCTCACCGGCGTCGCCGCGGGGCGAGCGCTCCGCTTCGAAGGAGCCTACGGCGCCGTCGAGTACGGCGAGGCCTTCGCGCTCGACGCCGCCGGCCATCGCGCCGACGTTCGTGCGGAGTACCAGGGCGGCTCGATCTCTCTCACCGTCCCGGACGTCTTCCCGATCGAGGGCGAGGGACGACTCGTCATCGATCCGGTGATCACGACCGACGCGCCCGTCAGCGACCTCGTGCGCGCGAGCAACCCCGACGTCGCATTCGAGAAGGACATCAGCGGCGACGGCGTCTACATCATGGTGTACGAGACCGATTTCAGCTCGATCGACCGCGACCTCTTCGCGGTCGAGGTGCGCGTCAACGACTTCGCCGCGGTGAACCTCGGAGCTGTCGACCTGTCATCGGTCGATGTGAGAGCGCCGGCTGTCGCGGTGATGGACGCGATCGATCGGTTCCTCATCGTCTACGAGCGCAACGTCTACGGCACGCCGCACAGCGAGATCTACGGTCGCGTTCGAATCGCAGGGACCACGACCATCTCGAACCCTCAGCTGATCAGCGACGAGTTCCCGAACTCGAGCAACACGCATCCGGACGTTGGCGGAGACAACGGTCTACTCGCCGTGAACTGGTGCGTCGTGTGGCGTCAGTCGAGCGGCAGCGACGGCCAGATTCGCGCTCGAGCGGTGACCACGACCGGGGTGCCGGTCGGCTTCTCCCGCACCCTCTCGGGCGCGGGCTCGGGCGATGACACCGCCCCGACGATCTCCGAAGGAAGCTCGAACCCCTACGGCGACGGTCGGCTCGTGTTCGCGTTCGAGCGAGGCGGTCCGTTCAACACGAGCAGCGTCCACACGGGCGAACTGCGCCTGACGCCGGGTGGCGTCCAGGTGGTGCAGGGCGCGTTCCGGCTCGGCGAACTCGGCAACTTCAGCCGGCCGTCCGTCAGCTGCGTGACGCCGGTCCTTTCGAGTGGAGGAGACCCGATCTACGCCGTCGCCGTCGAGTCCGAGGGCGGGTCCCAGCCCGACACCGTCATCACGTTCCTCTGCGCCGGTGGAGGCATCCAGTCGCTGAACAACATCACGCACATGGAGGACATTCGCCCGCGCCGAGACGCCCGCCGCCCAGCGATCGCATGGGCTGGGGGCGGTTTCGTGATCGCGTACGAGTTCGACGATCTCATCTACATGGCAAGCGCGTCCATCGCCGACGTCGGCACGAGGAAGCAGCTCGCACTCGGCGAGCGCGCCGAGCTCGTGCGCTACCCAGGCGCAAACGGGCTCGACACGAGACCCATGATCGCCAGCCGCTTCGAGTGCGGCGACCTTTCGTCCAAGCGGGCTCTGATCGCCTACAGGTCGACTCCGGTGGACTTCATCGACATCTCGATCCACGTCGGTGAGCTGGAGATGCTGGAGACGCCCGCAGTCGGCAGGCAGTACTGCTCCGCGACGCAGAACTCGTCCGGCCGCCCCGGCTGGCTCGCGCTCTTCGGCGACCAGAGCCCGACCTCGACGAAGACGGCGGTCGCTTCGGACCTCCCCTCGTCACAGTTCGTCCTCCTCATCAATAGCCTTCAGGACGGCTTCGTCGCATCGCCCGGCGGGAGCAGCGGCAACCTCTGCCTGAGCGGCGCCATCGGCCGGATGGGGAGCGTCATCGCCCCCATCGACTCCGACCGCACCGCGACGATCCTCGTCGATCCGACGCGCCTCGAAAGCCCGACGGGCCTCGTTGCCGCCCAGCCGGGCGAGACCTGGCACTTCCAGGGCTGGTTCCGCGACACGAACGGCGGCACCGTGACGTCGAACTTCACGAATGCCGTCGAGGTGGAGATGCGCTGAGGGCGTGGGCGGGAATTGCCCAGGCTCGACGCTGCACCCGCGTCAGCGGGTGCCACGTGGATGTTCGACGGCGTGGGCAGCGATTGCT
>JBCCSK010000546.1:0-2874 GCA_039200205.1 Planctomycetota bacterium | reverse complement strand
TCCGAGTCGATGAAGGTCGACATCTCGTCCCTTCTCGGCGGCGACATCTACTCGGCGCTCAAGGATCGCTCGAAGTCGGCGCGCGACCGCTTCTCGACCGAGCGCGACGAGTCCAAGGCCCTGCTGGAGCGCAAGCGCTGCCTGAAGGAGCTCAAGGACTCGCTCGACATCCCGAACGAGGTCCTGATGAGCCTGCCGAGCGCGGGCGAGATCGAGGACCGCGCGCGTCGCGCCAAGGAGAAGCAGGCCGAGCGTCTCGCGCGCTCGCGCTCCGCCCAGGACCAGAAGCAGGCTGGCGGGGCGACCGAGAAGGAGTGGGACATTTGACCGTCGGTCTCGCCATGCGCGTCGCGCGCACGACCACCCCGAAGGTCCAGTGGAAGTTCGCCTACAACTTCGGCTGGAAGGGGATGCGGAGCGTCCAGCGCTTCAAGAGCCGCCTCAAGGAAGGGCAGGTGTTCCCGCCGTTCCTCTACGTGTCGATCATCAACTCGTGCAACCTGCGCTGCCGCGGGTGCTGGGTCGACGTCGCCGCGCCGCAGAAGAAGATCGAGTCCGACGACTTCGACCGGATGGTGACGAACGCGAAGAAGCACGGGAACCGCTTCTTCGGGATCCTCGGCGGGGAGCCGTTCCTGCACCCCGACCTGATGCGGATGCTCGCGGCGCACCCCGACTGCTACTTCCAGATCTTCACGAACGGTCAGCCGATCACGGACGACGTCGCGAAGGAGCTCGCGCGCCTCGGCAACGCAACGCCGCTGATCAGCGTCGAAGGCGACACGATCGAGAGCGACGCTCGCCGCGGCCGGAAGCACGTCTACGACAAGACGCTCGCCGGGATCGAGGCCGCCGTCCGCAACCGGCTTCTCGTGGGCGTCGCGTCGAGCGTCTGCGCGACGAACTTCGACCAGCTCGTCCGTGAAGAGTGGGTCGATCAGCTCATCGATCTGGGCGTCCACTACTGCTGGTTCCACACGTACCGCGCCGTCGGCCCCGACGCGGCGCCGGAGCTCGCGCTGACGCCCGAGCAGATCCGCGCCACGCGGCGCTTCGCCGTCGAGATGCGCAACGAGAAGCCGATCGGCTTCGTCGACGCGTACTGGGACGACCAGGGGCGCGCCCTGTGCCCGGCGGCGATCGGGATCAGCCACCACGTCTCGCCCTACGGCGACATCGAGCCCTGTCCGATCGTCCAGTACGCCACCGAGCGCATCCAGGACAACGACGGCGACATCTTCAAGACGCTGACCGAGTCGAAGATGCTCGACGACTTCCGCAAGACGGCGGCGAAGACGACGCGAGGCTGTATCGTGCTGGAGGATCCGGCCGAGCTCGCCGAGATCGGCCGCCGCCACGACGCGCGCGACACGACCGCGCGCGGGCAGGCCTTCGAAGAGTACGCGGCCATGGAGCCGCGCCCCAGCCAGCACGATCCCGGCAACGAGATCCCCGAGAAGCACTGGATGTACCGGTTCGCCAAGAAGCACTGGTTCTTCGGCTTCGGCGCTTACACCTGATCCGCGACCGGTCACGCTCTCCACGATGAATCCGCCCCCCGATCCCGCGGCACCCGCCGTTCGCAGCACGCTGTCCGGCGGCGCAGACCCCGTGAAGCTGCCGCGGCGGCTCCCGATCGTCCGCGAGCGCACGACGCAGTCGAACATTCCGAACGAGCGTGCGAAGCGCGATGCGCTCCGCTCGATCGCCGCGGCCGTCGTCGCGGAGAAGCGCGTCGTCCCGCCCGCGACGATCCTCCAGCTCCGCGAGCTCGCGGTCGAGGTCGTTCGCCGCGCCGGCATGGACGAGGTCTTCGTCGACTACGCGGCGGTCCTCGTCAACAACGAGGTCTGGCGCGACGAGCTCGCCCAGGTCCCGTTCGAACGGCGCCTTCTGCTGCTGCCCAAGTGCCTCCGCGTCGAGGAACACTGCCCGGCCCCGTTCGACCAGTTCGGCATGCTCTGCAAGGAGTGCGGCCTCTGCTCGATCGAGGACTTCACGCGCGAGGCCGAGGCGCTCGGCTACGCCGTCCTCATCGCCGAGGGCTCGGCGATCGTCACGGCGATGGTCGAGACCGGCAAGATCGACGCGATCGTCGGCGTGTCGTGCCTCAACGTGCTCGAGAAGTGCTTCCCGCACATGGAGCGCGTCGCGATCCCCGGGATGTCGATCCCGCTGCTCCAGGACGACTGCATCGACACGAACGTCGACGTCGACCAGGTTCGCGACCTCATCCACCTGACGGCCGAGGACCGCACGTACCGCCTCGACCTGGAGGGGCTCAAGAGCGACGTGCGCGCGTGGTTCGAGCGCGACGTCCTCGACGGCATCATGGGACCCGTAGCCGGCGTCGACGAGCGCACCGACGAGATCGCGCGCGAGTGGCTCGCGCGCGACGGCAAGCGCTGGCGCCCGTACCTCGCGACCGCCGTGTGGCTCGCGCTGGAGAGCGTCGGGCGCGCCGACGCGCCGCCGTTCACCGACGACGTGCGCAAGCTCGCGGTCGCGATCGAGTGCTTCCACAAGGCCTCGCTCATCCACGACGACATCGAGGACGGCGACGCGGTCCGCTACGGCGAGCCGACGCTCCACGCCGAGCACGGCGTCGAGGTTGCGCTGAACGTCGGCGACCTGCTGCTCGGCGAGGGCTACCGACTGCTGTCCGAGCTGGAGGCGAGCGGCGACACGCGCGCGCAGCTGATGGCCGTCGCCGCGCAGGGGCACACGACGCTCTCGCGCGGCCAGGGCGCCGAGCTCAACTGGGCGCGCGACCCGCGTCCGCTGATGTCTCTCGAGGTCCTCGGGATTTTCCGCGAGAAGACGGCGCCCGCGTTCGAGGTCGCGCTCCGCCAGGGCGCGATCCTCGCGACCGCG
>JBCCSK010000545.1:0-2881 GCA_039200205.1 Planctomycetota bacterium | reverse complement strand
GCCGCGCGGAACGCGCGGCACTTGTCCGACATCCAGCGGGCGACCGGTGTGCGGTACCGTTCCGAAGTCGAACTGCGCGCCGGTGTGCGACACCGTATCGCCTACTCCGTCGGAGGCACCAGGATCACGAAATGGCCGAGGTCGACCTCGTCGCCCTCGAGCGCGCGGCCCAGGTCGGGCGTTGCGATCATCGAGACGACGGCGAGGTTGAGGTCCGGGCGCCTCCGGCGCAGGCGCTCGACCGTTCCGAGCCCGTAGTCGCTGTGGAAGCGGCCGTTCCAATGCACGACGAGCGGAGCGTCGTCACCGGCCTCGGCGAGCGCGTCCGCGATGCTCTCCGCCATCGTGTCGTCCTTGATGCACTGCGCCGCGTAGATGTCGTCGAGCGCCGACATGTCCATCGAGCCGTGTCCGCCGCCCGTCATGATCTCGTTGAACAGCCGGCGGTACTCGCCGTCCGAGACGTCGATGGACCGCGCCGCCCACGCGTCTCCGACGCCGGCGGCGAGTCCGCCGCGCGCGACGCGTGACGCGATCGGGCGGTAGACGTTCGCGGCGAGCACGTCGTAGTCGTTCTCGCGAGCGAACTCGACGACGCCGCGGTAGTGCTCCTCGTAGTTCGACCACGGTCGTGCTCCGGCGAGGAACATCTCCTCGTCGATCGCGCCGTCGAGGTAGAGGTCGAGCCGGCGCTGCGCGTCGCGCTCGAACATCTCCAGGGAGACGATCACCTCGTCGCGACGCTCGGCGAGCGCCCTCGTCAGCGCGAGCTGGACGGCGTGGCACTCGGCGGAGTCGTGCTGCTCACCGAGGAAGACCACGTCTGCATTCGCGAGCTCGTCGGCGGCCTCGTCGATCGTGACGAAGTCCTGGTTCGGGGTGCGACGCATCACGGCCGCGCCCCTGGCGCCGGTTGCCGAACGGACGTCGGAGTCCAGGTCGAGCGTCGGCGCGCCGACCTGGAGCGACGTGCACGAAGCGGCGAGGAGGCCGAGGGCTGCGGCGGAGCGCCACGACCGCGCGATGGTGTGGGAGAGCATGCCCGCATCGTGGCACAGCCCGCGGGGCGGTTCCCAGTCCCGAGAGGCGCTCCGTGAACTCAGGCGCGAGGGTCCATACTGGGGCCATGCTCGCCGCCGTCATCGCATCGGTCCTCTCCGGCATCGCTCTGTCCGGATCCACCCCCGATCCCGCGCCCGGCTGGACAGCCGTCGAAGTCGAGAGCGAGGCCGAGAAGGCGCTCGGTGCGGCGCGTCGCGCGCTCGGCCGAGGCGACGCGGAGCGCGCCGCCGGTCACTTCGAACGCGCCGCCGCTGGACCGAGAGTGATCCGCGCCGAGGCCCTCCTCGGACTGGCGGAGATCGCGCGAACGAACGGCGACGACGAGGCCCTCGCCGATGCCGCTCTCGCGTGGACCGACGTCTCCATGGGGACGAGGGGACGGACCTCGGAGAAGCCTCCGCGGGGCGCCTTCGACGCCAAGACCGGGGACCTCGATCTCGTCGCGCTCGCGGCGGGCGTCGCGGCGACGCGCGCCGCGGCGGCGCAGGCGCTCGCCGCCGAGGCGGCCAAGTGGGAGTCCAAGGGCGTCCGTCGTCCCGAGCAGCTGCTCTCGGCCGCCTGGGCGCGGCGCTTCGCGCTCGACCTCGCGCGGCGATCACCCGCGATCCACGCAGCCCTGGAAGACCGACTCGATCCGCGCGTCCACGCGCCTCGCGATGCGCACGGTCCGACTCTCAAGGCGCTCGCGAGCACCGCGGAGCGCGCCCTCTCGCGCTCCGATCCCGGGCTCGCTGCGAGCGCTGCGCGCATCCTGCACGGGCTCGGTGTCCAGGCGGACTTCACCCACCTGCGCGGCGATCGTCCGAGTGGAATGGCGCGCTGGCGCTCGAAGGGTGCCGAGCTGCTCGATCGCGCCCGGAGCCGCCTCGACGCGGCCAGCGAGCGTCCGTGGACGGTCGAGGAGCTCGAGTGGCTGGCGGAGGACGAGGGCGAAGCGTTCACACGCGACCACTCGTCGTTCGCGTCACCGGGCGTCGCCGTCTCTCCGCAGAGCTGGTACCGCGTCGAGACGGACTGCGGCTACGAGACGCTGCTCGGCGCGGCGAGTACGCTCGAGGACCATCACGCCCGGCTCGTTTCCCTGTTCGGCTCGGATCCGTTCAACGACGGGTCGGGCTCTCCGCGTCAGGGCCTCGTGCGGATCGTCCCGGATCCGAGCGGCCTCGAGGCGGAGGGCGCGCCGTTCTTCTGGGCCGGCGGCTTCCAGGCCGGCGACACGACGGTCGTCCGGCACAGCGTCGGCACGATCGCGGGCCTCGGCAGAACGCTGACGCACGAGCTCACGCACCGCTTCGACGGCGCGCTTCACCCCGGGCTTCCGGCGTGGCTGGCCGAAGGCAAGGCCGTCTGGACGAGCGAGGCCTACGCCTTCATCGACGACCACGAGTTCGTCGATCGCTGGTGCAACGTCACAACGCTTCGGCAGGTTCGCGGCCGCGGTCATGCGCGCCTCGACGTCCTCGAGGCCCTCCTGAGCGGTGAGCCCGAGGACTACCGCCAGAACTACTCCGTCGGCAACGCGCTCTACGTCTTCCTCCGCACCTGGGACCCGCGCGAGTCGCGTCCGCTCTTCGCGGACCGACTGAACGAGTTCGAGGACGACGCCGACGCGCGCCGGCGCGCCGACGATCCGCGCGAGGCGTTCGGCGACGCGTTCTGCGACGGCGAGGGGGGGCGGCCCTCATCGCTCCCGGGATTCCAGGAGATGTTCGAGACCTTCCTGACCGGCTTCGATCGCGGGAAGCCGGCGATGTGGATCGAGTGGTACGTGACGCGCCGTCCGCGCGGCGTGGCGCGCGACTGGGTGTACGACGAGCCG
>JBCCSK010000544.1:0-2882 GCA_039200205.1 Planctomycetota bacterium | reverse complement strand
GCCCCTCCATGGTCCCGCGGGCGCGGTAGAGGTCGAGTACGTCTCGTGCGCACATCTGCTCCGGCGTGAAGCTGGTCACGATGAAGAACGTGTGCAGGTACAGCTCGCCGGGGCGCTCCTGAACGACGATCACGACGCGCCTGGGCTTCTCCCAGGTCTCCGCCCGGTACTCGATGTCGTGGCACCAGGTCCGCGTAGCCTCGGGCGGTCGTCCCTGGGGCCGGCGCGCATGGATCTCCTCGTACTCCTGGAGGATCTTGTTCGTCCGCAAGCGAAAGGCGTAGCGAACGCCCGCGGCATCGAGCGGATCGAGAAGCTTCGGTCCAACGAAGCCCGCGTCGCCGCGGGCGTGGACGACGTTCGCGATCTCGGATCGCGCGCGGTCGATGAGCGGAAGGAGGATGTCCTCCGCGCTCTCGGCCGTGTGGACGTTGCCCTCTCGAAGCGTCAGGTCGAGCCAGTGCGCGGTCTCACCGACCATCACGCCGAGGGGGTGGAAGCAGCGCATCCCGTAGTGCCCGTTGAACTCCGAACCCTCTTGGTGGCCGTGGACCTCATGCGGGAACGAGTCGATGTCGAGCGTGCACTCGTCGAGCCGGTCTCCATTGTTCATGGCGCGGATGGCGCGGATGGCGCGGGCCGCCGAGCCGAACACCGCAGTCTGAACCGCGGCGAGGTTCCCTTCGCGAGCAAGGTTCGCCAACAGACGCGACCGCGTCGGTTGCGAAGCCAACCGGCCATCGTCGCCGTCGAACATCGTGACGCCCCGCCGGTCCGAGGACGCTACGCGCAGCGCGGGATCGTCGATGCGCTCGGAAACGGCGATCGACGTCGTCCGCTCCGACGCCATTGCATAGACCCACGAGCGCAGGAGCTCGCTCTGGGAGTGTGTGACGCGGCTCGGGTCGCGCGGATCCACCACGCTGGCATTCAGCGCGGACGTCACGCCGAGCTTCTCGTCGATCTCGCGGAGCAGAACGACGCCGGCGTGGGACGTCAGCCGATCGCCCCGACCCTCGATGCGAAGCGAGCCGTTGAAGTCGGGCTGGAAACGGGTACCTTGGTCTTCACCCATCGGATGTCTCTGTTGAGGCGCACAGTGCGCACGGAAGTCGTTGACAACTCCCGACTTAACAGAGGCTCCGAGGGGATTCACGCGTCACGCGGTGAATACGACGGGGTGAATCATCGAGCGGCGCCGGGGGTCGTGCGCGGAGGGAGAGAGCGGGGGGATGCCAGATCGAATGCAGCAGCTCTCACACGGCACGAAGCGTACCAGTCACGGACTCCCCTGCGCCGCCGCCCGCTCCACCCTGGCAGGGATGGAGCGGGCGGCACCTCGCTGTGCTGGGGCTACGGCCGGAACCGAACGCGGCAGCCGTTGCTGAAGTTCGACGTCGCCGCGCCGTTCTGCACGTCGCGGTGCCAGCACTGGAACGCCCACGTCTCACCGGGCGCGGCCGACACGACCCCGGTCGGCTGAGGCAGCTGGGTCGGCGTGAAGATGACCGAGAGCTCCCCCTCCGGACCCGTTGAGCCGATGGTCCCGCCGACGGATCGGCCGATGTCGCCGCCGAGGCAGAGGCGTCCCGCGCTTCCTCCTGGCATGTTCACGTCGCCCGTCGTCAACGAGCACAGGAAGTAGCCGAACGCGTCGCGCTTCATGTCCGTGCAGCGGAGCGTCATCAGCGAACCGATGCTCTGGTCGTCGCTGAACGCCGCGAGCCACGACGATCGACGGCCGCCGTCCTCGCTGTCCGCGTGAGGATTCGCCTCGCAGTACTGAAGGCCGACCGGGTTGTTCGTGAAAGGAGGCGACGTCGCGACGTCGAGGCGAAATCCCCTGAGGAAACCGCCCGTGATCCCGGCGCCGGCGATCCAGACGGCCATCCCGCCCGTGCCGATGATGGACCTCCCGCCGTCGAATTGCGTGCAGACGGCGACGTCGGCCTGGCGCAGCGTCCCGTCGTCGAGGAGCCGGTGGCGCTCACCGAGAGCGATGTAGCCGTCGTTGGCAGCCTCGCCCACTCCACCCGAGAGCATGAAGACGTCCGTGTCGACGCCGTTGTCGTTGCTCCACGAGCTCTCCACGTAGGTCAGCAAGAAGTTCGTCCCGTCGGAGGCGATCCTCGGCGCAGACTGCTCGAGGGAGACGTCGAAGTCCTCCATCGAGGAGATCTGGTTTGTCGCGTAACTCGTATCGCGCGCGCAGAGCGAAACGTAGACGTCGCCGCGATTCAGGTTTCGCTCGAAGCACACGAGGTAGGGGCGGCGCCCGGTGTCCCCGAGGGTGTCGCTCATCGTGCTCGTGACGTCGACGTTCCGCGCGAGCTGGGTGTTGAAGACGAGGAACTCGACCGAGCTGGAGATCTGTCCCGTGATGTCGATCCGGCGCGCCCACGGCTGGCCCCAGCCGTTGCCGTCGTCGTCGCGGATCCACGCGACGTTCCAGACGTCGCCGGGCAGGTTGGCGTCGCCGATGCTCTGGGACACCGCGGGCGCGAAGTCGTTGTCCTCCGCCGCGTTCGAGAGGAAGATCGTCCCGCCGGGGAACGTCCCGTCGGCATCGACGAGACGAGCCTGGATGTCGTGGTTCCCGGGCGTCCACTGGCGCTGCCAGACGACGCAGAACTCGGACTGGGCGTTCGAGATGGGTCGCGCCCCGCCCACGTCGGGAGACGCGCAGGGTCGCGCCGTCTCGTCGATCGTGAAGGCGCCGCCGAGCGTGGCCGACGTGCTCGAGTCGATCCGGCGCCCGCGAACGTCGACGAAGTTGGACGCCGAGTACTGAACGACAGCGACGACGAGCAGGACGTTCGACGCGGGAGCAGCGGCGATCGCAGGCTGCAGCCCGCGATCGCCCCACCGGTCGATGACGGGCG
>JBCCSK010000543.1:0-2888 GCA_039200205.1 Planctomycetota bacterium | reverse complement strand
ATGCTCGAAGCCAGCGGAAGCGGGTCGCTCGCCCACTCTCAGCTCAGGCGCGCGCCGACGATCGGAAGCGCCCGTCGGCGAAGCCCGACCACAGCCGCCCCCCGCAACGAAGGCGGTGACCGCCATCACGAATAGGCTCGCGTCACCGTCCCAGACGATCCCGAGGACGGTCAGGTGGCCGAGGATCGCGCCCCCCATGAGCCCGACGGTCAGGACGCCCCCGAGCGCGGCGAACTGCGGCGTCAGCAGCATCACGACGGCGATCGTCTCCAGCACGGCCGTCCCGAGGCGCCCGACGGCGCCGGCTCCGAGCGCGTCGAAGAGCGCGACGGTCTCCGGTGCGGCGGTGAACTTGAACGGCAGGGTGACGGCGAGGATCGCGGCGGCGACCAGCTGGAAGATCCAGACGGCGCGCGGCGGGCGGGCAATGGCGGCTGCGGCGGACGGCGAGGGGGCGGCGGGCGTGGCGATGGCGGACATCGGTCGGCTCTCCATGGTCTCGGAATCGGCTCGGGAGGCGCCGCGACGCGGCGCGCGCGTCGACCAGTACGGATGCCCCGATCCCTGTGACGATCCGCGCGAGATCGCAGTGATCAGGCGGGCCGATCGGCCTCGAGCTGACTCGTCTCGATCCAGCGGACGATCGCCCGGGCCGCGCCCTCGACGTCGTCCGTGGCGATCGTGACGGCGTAGACCTTCCCGGCCTCGCTCTTGCGGTAGAGCGGGTCGTAGTAGCGCTCGAGCAGCAGCTCGACCAGCTCGGCGACCTGCCCCTGGTCCAGCATCCCCGCGAGGTCCGGGGCGCCCTCCATCCGCTCCGCAACCGCGGCGAGCTGCTCGCGCAGCTTCGGGAGAGAGCCGGGATCCGCGAGGTAGTCCTCCGCGAGCACGCGCACGCGCGTCCCCGCCTCGGCGACGAGATCGACGTTGGTCGCGTTCAGCATCGCGTCCCACAGCCGCGCCGGAACGACGACGTCGCCGACCTTGCGACTCTCCCCCTCGACGACCATCACGCCGTCCGCGAAGCCCTGCTCGATGCGAGCGTGCAGACCGGTCTCGAACGCCTTCTGCGACACGGGCGCGAGCCCCACCATGCCGAGCAGCGAGCTCCGGTGGCCCGCGATGCCCTCGAGGTCGAGGGTCCACCCCGGGCGCACTCGCTCGATCTCGCGCAGAACGAGAGTCTTGCCGACGCCGGTCAGTCCACGGAGCGAGATGACGTGAGCGGGTGGCGTGAAGCTCGCGAGCGCCTCCATCACCATCTTGCGCCAAGCGCGGTAGCCGCCCTCGAGCCCGACGGCTGCGTCGAGTCCGAGCGACCGCATGAGCGCGACGACGCTTCGCGAGCGGAGCCCGCCGCGGGCGCAGGCGAAGACCGCGGGGCGCTCCGGGACCTCGTCGGTCGAGCGTGTCACGAGCTCGCGGTCCATCCGCTCGATCCCTCCGGATGTCATTGCGAGGACGCGCCGCTGAAGGTCTTCCGGCGGCACGTCCCAGTCGATCGCCCGCGCGACGTCGCCAACGAGCTCGTCGATGCGCTCCGCAACCGCTGCGCGGCCCTCCTGGAACGCAGCCTCGGGACTGAACTGGCGATAGAGCAGCCCGACGAACGACCGCGTCTGGTTCTCGAACAGCGGGACGTTCCGCGCGCCGGGCACGTGGTCGTCGTCGAACTCGACGGGCGCGCGCAGGTCGATCAGCGCGGCTCGCTCGTCCGCCGCCGGCAGACGATCGATCGCGATGAACGGCACGTCGATGGCGCGCGCGGGGTCTTCGTCCTCGGTCACCCCGGGGACTCTATCCGCGCGGAGCCGTCACCGCTTTCGTCGACGCGGGCCCTCACGCCCCTCGGCGCGGCGGGCGAGGTCGCCCGCGACGTCCTCGCCGCGTCGCAGCGCGGATGTGGCGCCGATCACGACCCGGACGAAGGCCTCGTCGTCGAGCCCCCGCAGCCAGGTCGCCCCGCGCTCGCCGAGCCCGACCCGCCGGATCAGGAAGTCCTCCACGCGGTCGCGGCGCTCGAGGATGGTGTCCCTCCGCAGCTCCTTCTCTCGCGCGCGCGGATTCTGGGCACGCTCTTCCATCGACGGACGCGAGTACGCCTCCAGTCGAGACGCCATCGCACCGCGTCGACGCGCGCGACGGTTCCAGGTCGAGGGCGGGACGCCGAACTCCGGGTGGCGACCACGGATCCGGAGGTAGCCGCGAACGAACTCCGCGTCGTCGCTCGCTGCGATGTTCGCCCACGTCTCCGCCGACACCTTGGGCGGGAGACCGTGCTTCTCGACGTAGCGGGTCGCACGACGACGGGCCGCCGCGACGAGTGCGGCACGGCGCTCCTCGGGAGTGCCGGCCTCGACCCTGCGCAG
Organism: Planctomycetota bacterium; assembly: GCA_039200205.1. GTDB lineage: Bacteria > Planctomycetota > UBA1135 > UBA1135 > Saltatorellus. Next base: position 519 of record JBCCSK010000543.1, on the reverse strand, counting down.
CTCGCGCTCGCTCAGGCCCAGCTCGCGACCCAGGTGCTTCACGAAGCGGGAGCGCTGCTCGCCCTTGATCCGCCGCATGAGCTTCTCGCGCTCCTTCGGCCCGGCCGACTCGAGCGCGCGCCGCTGTTCGTCGTCGAGGTTCGCGCGCAGGCGATCGGCGGACGTGCGCGCGCGGTCGGCGAGGAGCCCGCGCAGCACGCGGCGGCGTTCGTCCGGCGCGAGCGCCTCGATCTTCGCGCGCTCCTCGGGCGTCAGTGAGAGGAGCGTCCGCTCGATCTCGCGCTGGAGCCGACCCGCGCGGGCCATCAGGCGCTCGCGCTCCTCCTCCGGCAGCCCGCGGAACGCCTCGAAGCGCTCAGCCATGCGCTCCCGCTCGCTCGCATCCATCGACCGCCCGCGCTCCCGGCGCTCGACGCGCGACGCGGCGGGCTTCGCCGCGACGTCCTGCGCACAGGGAGCCGGCGCCACCGCGCCGAGGAGAAGACGTGACGCGGCCGCGATCACCTCAGCCTCCCAGCT
>JBCCSK010000542.1:0-2895 GCA_039200205.1 Planctomycetota bacterium | reverse complement strand
CTCCAAACCGGGTTTGGGTCGCTCGCCGCTCGCCCTCAGAGCCGTTCCGCCGCGAGACGATTGACGAGCTTCCCGTCGACCACGTCCCGGTGCGTCGCCATGACCGCCTTCATGACCTTGCCGATGTCCGCCTTGCCAGCGGCACCCGTCTCGGCGATCGCCGCCTGGACGAGAGCAGCCGTCGCCGCCTCGTCGAGCATCTGCGGCAGGTAGCCCTCCAGGACGGCGATCTCGGCCTCCTCCTTCTCGGCGAGCTCGGGGCGTGCCGCGTCGCGGTACTGCTCGGCGCTGTCGCGCCGCGACTTCACGCCGCGGCGGACGACGCCGAGGACCTCCGACTCGTCGAGGTCGGAGCCCTTGTCGATCCGCTCGTTCTTCAGGCCGGCGATGAGCATGCGCAGCGTCTCGCGCCGCAGCACGTCGCCGGCCTTCATCGCGGTCTTCAGGTCGACGTCGATCTGGTCCTGGAGACCCATCTCACTCCTCCGCGTCGTCGTCGGAGCCTTCGTCCTCGTCGGCCGCGGGCGGCGGTTCGTCGAGGTCGGCGGCGGTCTCGGGCGGCAGCTCCGTCGCCTCGTCCTCGTCGCCGAAGCGCTCGAGGTCCTCGGCCGACACGATCTCCAGCGACACGAGATGGTCGCCGTCCTTCAGGTTCACGAGCCGCACGCCCTGCGTGTTGCGCCCGACCGTCGAGACGTCCGACACCTTGGTCCGGACGACCATCCCGCTCTCGGTGATGAACATGATGTCGTCCCCCTCGCGGCAGAACTTCGACATGACGACGTCGCCGTTGCGCTCCGTCGTCCGAATGTCGATGACGCCCTGACCGCCGCGGCCCTTGATCGGGTAGTCGACGAGCGGCGTGCGCTTGCCGAAGCCGTTGACCGTCGCGGTGAGCAGGAACGCGTCCGGCGCGGCGACGACCATCCCGACCACGCGGTCGCTCTCGCGCAGCTTGATGCCCTTGACGCCGCGCGACGTGCGGCCCATCGAGCGCACGCCGGCCTCGTCGAAGCGAATGGCGCGGCCGCCCGCCGTCGACAGGACGATCGTCGAGCCGGGAGCGGCGAGGCGAACCGACACGACCTCGTCGTCCTCGTCGACGAGGATCGCGCGGATCCCGCCCTTCTTCGGGCGCGAGAACGCCTCGAGCTTCGTCTTCTTGACGATGCCGTTGCGGGTCGCGAACACGATGAAGCGCTCGTCGTCGAACTCGGGCACGCGGAGGATCGTCTGGATCTCCTCGCCGGGCCGCAGCTCCAGGACGTTCGCGATCGCTCGTCCGGCGCTGTCCCGTCCGGCCTCGGGGAGCTGGAAGCCCTTCTGCCAGAACACCTGCCCGAGGTTCGTGAAGAACAGGAGGTAGTCGTGCGTCGACGTGACGAAGAGCGCGCTGAGCGCGTCGCCCTCCTTCGTCCCCGAGCCCCGGATTCCGCGTCCGCCGCGGGCCTGCGAGCGGTACGTGTCGAGCGGCAGGCGCTTGATGTAGCCGCCGCGCGTGAACGTGACGACGTTCAGGTCCTCGGTGATGAGGTCGGCGATGTCGACGCTGCCGTCGACCTCCTCGAGGCTGAGCTCCGTGCGACGCTCGTCGCCGTACTTCTCAACGACCTCGACGACGTCCTCGCGAATGATCGCGGTGACGCGCTGTGGACGGTCGAGGATGTCGCGCAGGTCCGCGATCTCTGCGATCAGGCGCTGCTGCTCGGCCTCGAGCTTCTCGCGCTCCAGGCCGGTCAGCGAGCCGAGGCGCATGTCGACGATCGCCTGGCTCTGGCGGTCGGAGAGCCCGAACTCGGCCGCGAGGGCCTTCTTCGCACTGTCGCGGTCCGCCGAGCCGCGGATGATCTCGATGACGCGGTCGATGTTGTCGACCGCGATGCGCAGGCCGTCGACGATGTGCTTGCGCTCTTCGGCCTTGCGCAGGAGGTACTTGGTCCTGCGCCGGATGACGTCGCGGCGGTGCTCCAGCCACGCGTCCATCAGCGCGCGCAGCGACAGCGTGCGCGGCTGACGCCGGTCGATGGCGAGGTTGATGATCGAGTAGGTGCTCTGGAGCGGCGTGAACTTCCAGAGCTGGTTGAGGACGACGTGCGGGTCCTCGCCCTTCCGGAGCTCGACCGTCAGCGCCATCCCGTCACGGTCCGAGTGGTCCACGACGTCGCGGATCCCGGGGATCCGTCCGTCCTTCACGACCTGAACGATCTTCTGGATGATGCCGGTGTCTCCGGCCTTCTTCGTCTGGTACGGGATCTCCGTGAAGACGATGTCCGTACGGTTGCCCGTCTCGACGAGGTGGTACTTGCCGCGCACGCGCACGAGCCCGCGGCCGGTCCTGTACGCCTGAACGATCCCGCTGCGGCCCATGATCGTGCCGCCCGTCGGGAAGTCCGGACCCGGGACGAGCTTGAACAGCTCCTCTTCGGGCAGCGACGGATCGTCGAGGATCGCGATGAGTCCGGCGCCGATCTCGCGCAGGTTGTGCGGCGGCAGGCTCGTCGCCATGCCGACGGCGATCCCGTCGGAGCCGTTGCACAGGAGGTTCGGGAAACGCGACGGCAGCACGGTCGGCTGCATGCGCGTCTCGTCGTAGTTCGGCTCGAGGTCGACGGTCTCCTTGTCGAGGTCCGACAGGAGCTCCATCGTGATCCCCGCCATGCGCGCCTCCGTGTAGCGCATCGCGGCGGGCGGATCGGCGTCGATGGAACCGAAGTTGCCCTGACCGTCGACGAGCGGATAGCGCAGCGAGAAGTCCTGGGCCATCCGCACGAGCGTCGGATAGATGACCGACTCACCGTGCGGGTGGTAGTTGCCCGAGGTGTCGCCGGCGACCTTCGCGCACTTCCTGTACTTGGCCCGCGGGCTCAGGTTCAGGTCGTTCATCGCGACGAGGAT
>JBCCSK010000541.1:0-2920 GCA_039200205.1 Planctomycetota bacterium | reverse complement strand
TCGTCGGCGGCGGCGCACGAACTTGGCGAACCGGTAGGCGGTACTCGGCGGCGCGGCGAGGACCGGCTCGCCTTCGAGGTGCCGCTCGACGTCGTCGGCGAAGGCGCTCGGCGAGTCGTAGCGGCGCGCGGGGTCCTTCTCGAGCGCCTTCAGGACGATCCAGTCGAGGTCGCCGCGCAGGCGCTTCGCTTCGGCCTCCTCGACCCGCGTCGAGGGCGCCGGGGGCTCGTCCTCGCGAATGGTCCGGATCAGCTCGGCGCGGTCGGTCTCGCTCGTGATGCGCTTGTCGAACGGCCGGGCGTCGGTCAGGAGCTCGTAGAGCAGGACGCCGAGGAGGTACGTGTCGGAGCGGGTGTCGACCGCGCCCGGTGACGCCCCCGCCTGCTCCGGGCTCATGTAGGCCGGCGTCCCGACGAGGGCACCGGCCTCGGTCTGGAGCTCGTCGTCCGCCTCGGTGAACTTCGCGATGCCGAAGTCGATGACCTTGGCGGTCGGCGCGCCGTCCTCGTCGGCGACGAGAACGTTCGACGGCTTGATGTCGCGGTGGATGACGCCCTTTTCGTGCGCGTGCTGGACGGCGAGGCACACCTCGCGGAACAGCCGCAGCCGCTCGTCGACGCCGAGCCCCGACTCTTCGCAGTGCTCCGTGATCGTGCGCCCGTCGATCCGCTCCATCACGAAGTACGGGCGGCCGTCGAGGACCCCCGCGTCGAAGATCTTCGCGATGCCGCGGTGGTTCATCAGCGCGAGCGCCTGGCGCTCGGCGTCGAAGCGCGCGACGACCTCCTGCGAGGCGAGGTCGGCGCGGATGAGCTTGATCGCGACCTGGCGGCGGATCGGCTCGCGCTGCTCGGCCAGATAGACGACGCCCATGCCGCCCTCGCCGATCCGCTCGACGAGCTCGTACGGGCCGATCGAGTCGGGCTCGCGTGCGGAAACGAAGGCCGGACGGTCCGCCGCCGAGTCGCCGTCGGACGCCTCCTCGTGGGCTTCGACGAGGCGAATGACGCGCTCGGCGAGCGAAGGGTCGTCCACGCACTCGGTCTCGACGAACGCGCGCCGCTCCGCCGCCGGAAGCTCCAGCGCGCGGTGGAAGAGGTCGATCTGCGCTTCGAGGCGATCCATCGCTCACGCCAGCCGTTCGAGAAGCCACGCGCGGACGAACGTCCAGCGCCGCCGGACCGTCGTGACCGAGACGTCGAGCAGGGGTGCGATCTCCTCGAGGCGTAGACCGAGGAAGTAGCGGTAGCGCACCAGCAGCGCGAGCTCCTCGCTCTCTTGCTCGAGCTCTCCGAGGATCTCGTCGAGCTCCAGGACGCCGAATCCCCCGTCCTCGTCGACGCCGCCGTGGACCTCGTCGAGCGTGACGTTCTCCGCACCACCGCCGCGCTTGTCGGCGCTGCGCGCACGCGCGTGGTCGACCAGGACGCGCTGCATGGCCAGCGCCGCTGCGGCGAAGAACTGCGAGCGATCGTCGAGGCTCCGACGGTCGTCGACGAGGCGCAGGAAGGCCTCGTTCACGAGGGCCGTCGGCTGGAGCGTGTGATCCGACCGCTCGCGGCTCATCTTCGACGCCGCCATGGATCTCAGCTCGTCGTAGACCGCCTCCATGAGCTGCTCCGTGGCCTGGTAGGAGCCGGCTCGGACCTCGTCGAGGAGGAGGGTGACGTCGCGGCGGGTCATGGCAGGGTCGCGAAGGCCATCCGGGGCCGAGCCCGTCGACGTCGCAACGCAGTGCAACATCGTATCGGAGGACGTCTCGCCGATGGCGCGTACGATCGAGCCATGGATGTCGCACCCACTGCATTCACCCTGCTCGCCGCCGCGGTGCTCGCTTCGAGCCACGGCGAGAGTGCGGCAGGTCGGTCGAAGAAGCTCGCGGACCGCTACGTCGCCGCGATCGAGTCCGTCAACCGAGAGCACGCTCGCAAGCCCCGAGACACGACCGAAGACGAGCTCGCGGGGAAGATCCCAAAGCGTGCCAGGGGCGCCCTCGAGGATCTGCTCGACCTGGAGAAGGGCGATGAGCTCGCATCGAGCCTCGCGCGCTGCGCCAGGGCGGCCCTCGACCTCGACCTCGTCGAGGACTTCGACGCATGCCGCGAGGCGCTCGCCGCACTGGAGGAGGACGCCGCCCGTGAACTCGGGCTCGCGCACAGCGCGCCGCGCGTCCTCGTACTCGGCGAAGGCGGCCTCGACGCCGACTATCTCGCGCACTTCGCCGAGGTCGCCGACGACATCCTCGCCGCGTACGACGAGCTGTTCGCCTTCGACGAGTTCAGCAAGGTCCCGGGCAAGAAGCTGCGCATCCGCGTCCACCTCGAGCCGCGCATCGACCGGCCGCCGCACTTCGCCCCGCAGTTCCCGTGGCACTCGGAGGTCGACTTCCCCGTCGTCGATCCCTCGAAGTTCACGTCCCCGACCCAGGACGGCAAGTTCCTCTTCTACGGACTGTGCCACGAGTTCGGCCATGTCATCGCGATGTGGGGCGACCGAACCAACGAAGAGGACCACCACGCCTGGGGGCACTACACGGGCGTGGCGCTCGTCGAACACTTCGCGGAGGCCGACGACCCGCCCGACTGGCTCGAGGCGTGCCGGGACGTGCGGTGGCGGTCGATCGAGAAGGAGCGCGAGCGACTCGCGGACGTCGAGCCAGGGAGGGGGAGCCGCGACGCGGTCCTCGCTCTCCTCATCGCGCTCCACGACGAGGTCGGAACGCGCGCGATGGGCAGCGCGCTCAATGCGCTCGACCGCGACGACGAGGAGCTGCGCATCAATTTCGTCCGCTACTACGCCCTCGACGACTTCGGCGATGCGCTGAAGGACGAGGCCGAGGGTAAGAAGCAGCGGAAGCGGATCGAGGCGCTCTTCGAAGCGAAGCGCTGACCCGAGCGAAGCGCGGCCCCCCGGCCCCCCC
>JBCCSK010000540.1:0-2965 GCA_039200205.1 Planctomycetota bacterium | reverse complement strand
CCCTCGGTCACTTCGGTCGCACCGGCCGAAAGGCGATCGGCGGCAGCTCGACCGTGACAGACCGGACGGACTCTCCTGCCAGGAAGGACCGGACGACTCCGACGAACTCGTCCGAACCCCACTCCGTCCCCTCGTGCCCTGTGTGGGTCGCGACGACGTGCACGGCTGCACCGAAGCCATCCAGCAGCGCCTCGACGTTCTCGGGGGGCGTCCGGGCGTCGAGCTCCCCGCTGACGAAGAGCACCGGGACGTCGCTGCGCAGCGGCGCCCGCAGCGCGGTGCCAACGGCCGGGTCAGGACAGCCCGCACACGCCTCGGGGAAGAACGGCGCCGAGATGCCGTCGCCCAGCACGTTCGCTGGATCGCCGAGCTCGTCCGCGAGCCGCTCGCGCCGCGCCTCGCTCGACCCCGATGCGCAGTCCGTCGCGATCGCCATCGCCGAGCCGACCTCGCCGCGGCGGAGTCCGGCGACGAAGCGCGCGACGTGGCGGAACTCACCCTCCTCCATCAGCGCCACGGCCATCGGGAGCGTCGCGACCTGAGGCGCGAAGCCGAGCGCGGACGAGAGGAGGACTTGAACGTCGAGCGGACCGACGACGACCTCGACCTCCTCACCGTCGAGGACGGTCGGGACGGTCACCGGCTCAGCCGCGATGCGCTCGAGGAGCGTTCGAATCGAGCCGACGAAGTCGGGGAAGCGTTCGCCGAGCTCGGGATCGGCGGCGATGAGCGCCGCGACGAGATCGAGCCGCTCCTGGACGAGGCTCGGAAGCTTGAACGTGTCGTCCGGGCCTTCGACCTTCGAGAGCACGGCGCGCTCGACGTGCTCACCGTGGCGACGCAGAGCTGCAAGGCCGAGGTGCGAACCGTAGCTCGTCCCCCACAGGACGACCTTCTCGTGGCCGAGCGCGCGCCGGACCGCGTCGACGTCGTCGGCGCTCTCCGCGGAGTTGTACGCGGCGAGGTCGACCCCCTCTTCGCTCCAGTGCGCGGCCGCCTCCGCGACCGCCTCGCGAAACGCAGCGGCCATCTCGTCCCGCGTGACGGGACGGTCGAGCGGGAGCGAGTAGCGAAAGCTCGGGCCATCAGCGAGGTTCGGGATCGACTGCCCCGTCCCGCGCTGATCGATGCCAACGACGGCGTGCCGCGCGAGCAGGTCGAGCTCTTCGTTCGCGGCAAGCTCGGCCGCGAGGTCGATCCCCGGCGCGCCCGGACCGCCCGCGAGGAAGTAGATCGGCGGCCCCGGGTCGTCCGTACGCGCGTCGTACACCGCGAACGCGATCTCGATCTTCGGACCGTCGGGCTCGGCGTGCCGCTCAGGAACCGAGATCCGGCCGATGCGCCCCTCGAGCGTCCGGCCGCCGTCGAGCGACGCGGTGTACGACTCCAGGACGAGGTCGTCGGAGGTGCCCTGAACGGGCGCGAGGAGGGCGAGGGTGAGGAGCATCTGCAAACGCGTTCTCGGGGTGTCGGAGGGATTCGGAAGCCCGCACGCTCCGCCGAACATGAGCGTTGCGGCGTGGGCGAGGAGCGGGAGCGTCAGGACGGCGAGCGCGACCTCGCCCCAGGGCACGACGAAGGCGACGTCGATGTCGGCGAGGGCCACCACGCCGAACGCAGGGATCAGTCCGGCCGGCACGGCGAGCGCGCAGCCCAGTAGCGCGAGGTACGCGGTGTGCGCTGCCGCTCGACGGCGGAGGACGCGTGGCGGTGCGCCGACCGCTTCGAGGACGCGAAGGTCGTCGGCCGCGTCGGCCGCGGAAAGCGCCGTGGCGACGAGCAGAACGGCGAGTCCGGCCGCGACCGTAAGCGCGAGGACGAGTCGCTCCGTGGCGCCGATGCTCGCGTCGAGGTCGGGCAGCGTCCGCAGGCTTCCAAGGACCGTCGCGATCGTCACGCTGATCGCGGTGGCCGCGAGCACGGCCGTCACGGCGGGCCCATCTCGCGAACGAAAGCGTCCGGCGTCGCGCACCGCGAGACGCCAAGCGAGAGGGAGCGGCGTCGCGAGTCGAGCGAAGCGCGCGAGGATCCACGGGCTGAGCGCCCCGAAGCCGAGCAGCCCGGCCGCCGACCCTGCGAGGATCGCAGTCCATCCCGCGGCGCTCTCGAGTCGGCTGCCGACGCCGACGAGGAGGACCGCAGCTGCGCAGAGCGTCACGCCGAGCGCGAGCCACGAACGCGCGTCCCCCGCGGGCGGCCGACGCGCATCGAGCGCGACCCGCACGGGCATCTGCACCGCGCGTTGCGCAGGAATCAGCACGGCGAACGCGGAGGCCAGAAGCCCGAGTCCGATCGCTCCGAGGACGACCTCGGGCTCGAAGCGGAGCGCCCCGACGTCGTGACCGACCCAGCGGGCGAGTCTCGGATGCACGACCGTCGCGACCAGCGCTCCGACGGCAGCCCCGAGAAGGCCGCCGAGGAAGGCGAGCGCGAGCGCCGACGCAACGATCGCCGAATGGACGGCCGCCGCAGGCGCTCCCGACGCTCGAACGAGACCGATCTCCCGGCGCCGCCGTCGCAGCCCGATCGCGAACGCCGCGGCGACGACGAGCGCTGCCTCGACGAGGCCGATCCCGCCGACGACGAAGACGACGAGCTGCTCAAAGCCCCCGCTCGCGCCGCCGCCGTCGGTGATCGCCCGAACCGACGAGGCGCCGCCGACGATCGCCGCGATCGGGACCGCGACGAGCAGCACGATCGCCCAGCAGCGCGAAGGCTCGCGCCGGAGCGCGCGGAACTCGATCCGCAGGAGCGCCGCGAGAGCGCTCACGCCCGGACCCCGGCCTCGTCCGTCGCGATGCGGTCGTCGCGCAGGAACACGACGCGATCCGCCCATGCGGCGTGGGCCGCGTCATGCGTCACGACGATCGCGGCGCGACCGTTCTCGCACTGGCTGCGCAAAAGCCGCATCACGTTCTCGCCCGTCACGCTGTCGAGCGCGCCCGTCGGCTCGTCCGCGAGGATG
>JBCCSK010000539.1:0-2968 GCA_039200205.1 Planctomycetota bacterium | reverse complement strand
GGTCGACGTGCGGCGTCCGACGCCGTTCGCGCTCGATTCCGCGGTCGCCGTCGAGATCACGGGCTGGGACCTCGGCGACCTGGAGTCGACGGCCGCGCTGGTCGCGGCCGAGCTCCGGACCATCCCCGGCCTCACCGACGTGCGCACGACGGTGCGGCCCGGCTACCCCGAGGCGCGCGTCACGTTCGACCGCGACAAGACGCTCGCGTACGACCTCGACCTCGCCCAGATCTCCAGCTACGTGCGAGACCAGGTGCTCGGCAACGTCTCGACGCGCTTCGTCGAAGGGGACGAGCGCATCGACGTCCGCGTGCGCGGCGACGAGGCGCTGCTGGCCTCGATCGACGACGTCGCCGAGCTGATCGTCAACCCGGCGGCGCGCGAGCCCGTGCCGCTCTCGACCGTCGCGACGATCGAGCGCGTCCAGGGACCGGCCGAGATCCGGCGCATCGGGACCCAGCGCGCGGTGCTCGTCACCGCGGCGAGCACGGGCGAGGACGTCGGCGGCCTCAATCAGCGCGTCGAGCAGGTCCTCGACGGGCTCCGTCCGCCGCGCGAGGTCACGGTCGGCCTCGGGGGACAGAAGCGCGAGCTCGACGAGGGCACGCGCAGCCTCGGGTTCGCGCTCCTCCTCGCGATCTTCCTCGTGTACGTCGTCATGGCGTGCCAGTTCGAGTCGCTCCTGCAGCCGCTCGTCATCCTCTTCAGCGTGCCGCTCGCCGCGGTGGGCGCTGTGCTCCTGCTCGACGCCCTCGACGTCCCGCTGTCGGTCGTCGTGTTCATCGGCTTGATCCTCCTGGCGGGCATCGTCGTCAACAACGCGATCGTCCTCGTCGACCGGATCAACCAGAAGCGCGCCGAGGGCCTCGAGGTCCGCGACGCGATCCTCGAAGCCGGTAGGGCGCGCCTGCGTCCGATCCTGATGACGACCGCGACGACGGTCCTGGGTCTCATCCCGCTGACGGGCTGGCTGCTCGGCGTCCCGGTCGCGAGCGAACTCGTCGGCGGCGAGGGCGCCGAGCTGCGCGCGCCGATGGCGATCGCGGTGATCGGTGGGCTCGTCTCGTCGACCCTTCTGACCCTGATCGTGGTGCCCGTCATCTATCGTCTCCTCGTCCGCGGCACCTCGCGCGCGGCAGCTTCCTGAGCCATGCGACCCGAGAACCGACGAGGACTCTTCGGGCTGACGGTCTCGCGCCCGATCGCGATGGGCGTGCTGTTCGTCACGCTCGTGCTGCTGGGCGTGATCGCGTACAGCCGGATCCCGCTCCAGTTCCTCCCGGGAGGGATCGAGGGTTCGCGCTTCACGATCGTCATCCCGAACTCGGGAGCGAGCGCCCAGGAGAACGTCGACAAGGTCGCTCGCGTCGTCGAGGAGCAGTTCCGCACCCTCCCGTCGATCGCGAACGTTCGATCCTACTCGTCGGACGACCGAGTCCGCTTCCGCGTCCAGTACGAGGGGGAGATCAGCACCGAGCTGGCGAAGGCCGAGCTGCGCGACCGGATCGAGCGCGCCCGCGCGGAGCTGCCGGACACGGTCGATCGGGTCTACCTGTGGGCGAGCGACGACAGCGACACCCCGACCATGTACTTCGCCGTCGTCGCGACCGACCGCAGCGAAGACGTGACCGCGCTCGTCGACCGCTACGTGCAGAAGCGCCTGGAGTCGGTCGAGGGCGTCAGCCGCGTCAACATCTGGGGCCTCTCGAACGAGTCGATCCGGATCCTCCTCGACGAGGACAAGGTCACGGCGGCACGTCTCGATCTCGGGGCGCTCGTCGGCAGGCTCCTGTCGGACAACTTCGCCCAGCCGCTGGGCGAGGTGAGCGAGGGCGGGACCGAGTTCCTGCTGCGCTCGGACATGCGCTTCAAGGACCTCGACGAGATCCGCGACTACCCGGTCCGCCCGGGGCTCCGCATCGGTGATGTCGCGCGCGTCGAGCGCGTCGCGTCCGTCCGCGACCAGATCACGCGGATCGACGGCGGCTACGCGTACTACGGCCTCGTCCAGAAGGAGGGCAGCGCCAACGTCGTCGAGGTCGGCCGCGGGCTGGACGCGGCCATCGAAGAGCTCGTCCACGATCCGCGCCTCGGCGGAAAGCTCTCGATCGAGGTGTTCTTCGACCAGGCCGACTTCATCGAGTCGTCGCTGGAGCAGCTCGAGAGCACCGCGATCCAGGGCGGCGGTCTCGCGGTCCTCGTGCTCTTCCTGTTCCTCCGCCGCGCGCGCATGACGCTTTGCGTCGCGCTCTGCATTCCCGTCTCCGCGCTCCTGGCGATCGCGTTCGAGTCGTTCCGCGGCAGCTCGTTCAACGTGCTGACGATGACTGGCCTCACGCTCGGGATCGGCATGCTCGTCGACAACGCCGTCGTCGTCGTCGAGAGCATCGCGCGCCAGCGCGGACTGGGCCGCGAGCCGAAGGCGGCCGCGGTGCTCGGCGCGCGCGACGTCGGCCTGGCCGTCGCACTCGCGACGATGACCTCGGTCGTCGTGTTCCTGCCGCTCATCTTCATGGGCGAGCAGCGGATGTCGGTCTTCCTCCAGGCGATGGGTATCCCCCTCTGCGCGTCGCTCGTCTTCAGCCTTCTCGTCGCGCTGCTCTTCATCCCGACGGCCTCGGCGCGCGTCATCGGGCCCCGTGCCCCCTGGGTCGAGCGCGTGGGCAAGATCCTGCGCCCGGTGACGGCGCTTCCGACGCGCGCCGTCGCGCACGCCATCGGACTCGTGCGCTTCGCGTGGTACCTCGCACTCCGCGCGCTGCACGCGACGGAGCGCGCTGCACTGGCGGTGCTCACGAGCCCGCTCGGCTGGCTGCTGATCGCCGGCGTGAGCTGGCTCGGCTACAGCGCGTACGCGCGGACGGACGCGCTCGTCGCCATCGGCGAGGACCTCTCGGCCATCGGTGTCCCCGCGGCGACGACGAGCGGGCTCGTCGGAGCCGCGAAGCCGATCCTCGCGGCGATCATC
>JBCCSK010000538.1:0-2969 GCA_039200205.1 Planctomycetota bacterium | reverse complement strand
GCTGCCGTCGGTGCGTTCACTGCGTCGATCGAGAGCTCGGACGATCACTACGCTTACCTCGTGAACGCGGCCGGCACGTTCAGTCCGCAGCCGTTCCTGGAGCACGGAAAGGGCGACTACGACAAGTACCACGACCTCAATCGCGCGACCTTCTTCATCACTCAGGCGGTCGCTCGCAACATGAGGGCGAACGGCGGAGGGTCGATCGTCAACATCGGTTCGATGTGGGCGCGGCAGGCGATCGCCGCGACTCCGTCGTCCGCCTACTCGATGGCGAAGGCGGGCCTGCACTCGCTGACCCAGCACCTCGCCATGGAGCTCGCAGGCGACGGCATCCGCGTCAACGCCGTCTCACCGGCGGTCGTGCTCACGCCGATCTACGGCGCGTTCATCGAGCCCGATCAGATCGAGGAACAGCTCCAGGGGTTCAACTCGTTCCACCCCATCGGCCGCATCGGTCAGCCCGAGGACGTGGCCGCGACCGTGGACCACCTGCTCTCGGACGAGGCCGGCTGGGTCACCGGCGCGATCTGGGACGTCGACGGCGGCGTGATGTCGGGTCGCAACTGAGTGCAACTCCGCAGCGGTGGTGTGTGGGGGCTCCCTACGGCGATTCCAGGGAATCCACCCAGCGCCCGCTCGTCCGCCGGGGTCCATGGCCTGGAGCCATTGGCCCCGCGATGACCGATCCCGCCTCGCCCGACGTCCCGCCCGACGCCACGGAAGCGCTCAGCCGAGCGCTTCGCATGGGCGAGGACGTACTCGGTGAGTGGTACCGCGCCGTGTTTCCCGAGGTGAGGCGACTCGCCCGGGGCCTCCTCGCGCGCCGGGACATCGCGGATGACGTGGCCCAGGACGTCATGCTGCACCTCGCCGATCGCATCGCTCAGTGGAACCCCGACAACCCGTTCCGTGCGTGGTCGCGGCGAGCCGTCGTGAATCGCTGCCGGAGCGTCCAGCGCTCCGCCCGCCGGCGGGATGAGCACGAGGGAGCGGCCGGGGCGGCGTTCCACGAGGGCACCCTGCCCCGGCCCGAGGATGCCGCCACGGCGGAAGAGCTGAGCGCGCTCATCGATCGCTCGCTCGACCTCCTTCCGCCGCGCGAGCGCGAGGTCTTCGTCCTCATCGACCTCGAGGGCTCGAGCGCGAGCGAGGCCGCGGACGCGCTCGAGATCACCGCTTCGACGGTCCGTGCGGCGCTCTCCATGGCGCGGCGCCGGCTGCGCGACGCGCTCGCCCCGCACCTCGCGGAGGAGGGGCTCGCGTGAACGAACGCGACGAGACCCTCGAGGTCCTGCGCGACGCCTGGCGGAGCGAGGAGCTCGGCGACGAGACTCCCTCCGCGTCCCTCGATGCCTGCGATGGGCCGACGCGCGACGCGGTCGCGTGGCTTCGGAGCGCGTGGGCGCAGCAGCGCGACGAGGACGTGCCGTCGATCCCCATCGCACTCGCGCGCGTCCACGAGCGACGGCGTCGCCGACGCGTCATGCGTCGTCTCGCTGGCGTCGCGCTCACGGCGGTAGCCGCTGCGCTCGCATTCGCTGCGCTTCGGCAGTCGGACGGTGAAGCGCATCCCAGCGACATCCCCGTCGCGACGGGCCGCCCGCAACGCCCGAGCGTCCCGGCCCCATCGGCGACGACGTACGTGAACGACTCGTTCCGCTCGCGCCGGGACGGAGTCGAGATCGTGCGCGGCTCGGTCCGCCTCGTCCTTCTCACCGATCAGCCATCGCCCACCCCTCCACCCTCTCGAACGGAAGACTGAACCATGGCATTGAACCTTCTCACCCTGGCCGTCGCGTGTGCACCGCTCCCGTTGATCCAGGACTCCCAGGCGGAGTCGCAGGGGATCTCCTGGCCTCTCCAGCGGGACGATCCGCGCGTCGCAGCGCGCATGGAAGACAAGCTCGGCTTCACGATCTTCGAGCCGCAGCACATCGCGTCGCACAGCCTGCTCCGCTACGTCCACGAGATGACGGAGACCAAGGTCCACTTCTTTCAGGAGAACCCGACCAGCGGCGAGCTCGGTGCCCAGAGCCGCGATCGCTTCATCCCGATGGAGGGGCTGATCGGCATCCAGGACTTCACGGAAGGTCGGGAAGGTGCGATGCAGCTCCTGCTCGACCTCGATACGCGCCTCCACGCCGCGCTCGACGAGCCCAGCGAGGCGCCCGTCAGAAGCAACGTTCAGATTCGCGCTGTCCGCCTTCGGTCACTGCAGCTCGAGACCGCGAAGCAGCTCGTCCTCGACGTCTCGCCGAGCGTCTCCGTGTCGGCGGTCCAGGAGACGGGCACGATCGTGCTCCGCGGAACGATCGCCGATGTTGGCTATGCGGAGACGTACCTGAAGAAGGCGGATGAGCCGCTGCCCCAGGTCGCGCTTCGTTGCCTCGTGATCAAGCCCGTCGATCCGAGCGACACCGAGGCGAAGGGAGCACCCGTCGCCGGCGAGATCGCCGACTCGCTCAGGTCCCTTGCGCCGAACAAGGAGTTCCGGAGCGTGGGGGATCTGTATCTGCGCGGTTCCGCTGGCGGGCGATCGATGTTCCAGGTGGAGGCCAGTCTGCCGAGTCTCTCCGAGCAATCGTCCGCCCCGGCGTGGGCCACGCTGCAGGCTGTGCCGCGCGGTCTCGACCTGAAGACCGGCGTTCTGACCCTCGACGCGTGCGAGCTGCAGCTGCGCATTCCGCGCTTCCAGACGATGAGCATGAACGGTTCGACGCAGAGCGCGCTCGACGGCTACAACATCGAGAAGCTGAGTGCGAACCTCGCCCTTCGCGCCGACGAAACGACCGTGGTCGGCTCGCTCATGGGGAGCTCGCTGTACTTCGCGCTGAGCTTCGAGCGGGTGGATTAGTCGATACGGAGTCGCACACCGGTGCGCAGCTCGGCTTCGGTACGGTGTCGCACACCACCGCGCTGTTCGTCGACGCGCCGGTACCGCACACGTTCCCGTCGGTTCACCGACG
>JBCCSK010000537.1:0-2973 GCA_039200205.1 Planctomycetota bacterium | reverse complement strand
CGCCGTCCTCGCCCATTCGGTCGCCGCGCACCACGGGCCGGTTCAAGGGCACTGCGGTTCCTGCCGATAGGGCGGTCGTCAGATCGATCGTCCCCGAGGAAACCCCATGCCGACCCGTTCCACCTGCGTCCTCGCCGTCGCAAGCCTCGCTCTCGTCGCCTCCTGCAGCTCCAAGAAGGGCAGCACGCGCGCCCAGGAGCCCGTCGACCAGACCGCCGCGGACACCGCGCCCACGACGAGCGTCGACGCCTTCGAGCTCTACGGCCCCGACCCGATCGACGAGCCGGAGGCGATGGCCACCGACGTCGAGGAGCCGACCGCGGGCGCCGACCTCGCTTCGGACGACCAGCCCGAGCGCGCCCGGCGCATCGGGCCCGCCCCGTGGACGGGTGCGTACGGTCAGACCGCCGTCATGGTCGCTGACACGTTCCGCATCGAGGGGCCGAGCGGCCTGCTCGAGCACGTCGTCGCGAGCTCGGACGACGACCTCTACGAGCGCTCGGTCGAGCTGACCGCGGACGGCCTGATGCAGATCATCTCGCGCCCGAGCACGGACGCTCCCGAGATCCGCGTGCAGATCGACCGCTGGAGCCTCGCGGCGATGGACCGCGTCGTGATCCTCGAGCGCGTCGACGAGGCGCCCGTGCGCCTCATCGGAACGGGCGAAGCCGCCTGGCGCGACGTGGACGGCCGGATCCTGTACGGCGAGCGCCTGGCGTTCGAGGGAGCCGTCGGCGACGAGTCGCCGTTCGACCCCACGACCCACCAGGCATTCGGCCGGGACCTTCCGGGTGAACCCCAGCCCGAGCTGCAGCCGGAGCAGGAGTCGTTCGACGGCGCCGACGCGGAGTTCGAGTCGGAAGCCGACGCGGACGAGTCGTCCAACTGAGGCCAAGAGCCGCTACCGTGCGGAGGGGGCCGAGCGCCCCCGACCGCCGCTTCGTCGGCGAGAACCGCGAGGCATGACAGAGGCGACGCGCCACGGAATCCCCGTTCAGCAGGGCAGTGCCCGGCCTGGCGCACGGACGTTCCTCGCGTCGCTCCTCGCGCTCCTCGTCGCCGCCTGTAGCGCGCCCACGGACCCCTGGTCCGCGACGTGGACCGACCCCTACGCGGGGTTCGACGAGGCGGGCCGAGCGCGCCTCGTCGAGGCGCGCGCTCTCCTGGACGGCGGCCAACGGGTCGAGGCGCTGGACGCCCTGCGCGTGCTCGCAGCCGACGACCCCGAGAATCTCGAGGTCGCGTGCAGCCTTCAGGACGTCGAGATCGACCTCCTGCGGGACGGCGTGCGGGTCTTCGGGCCTTCGGAGTCGGCCCAGCCGTTCGAGCCCGACGAGGTCCTGAGGCGCGAGTACGCGCGCCGCAACGAGGAGTCGCAGACCGTGTTCACGCTCGTCCTCGCGGCGCGGGCGGAGACGGACGTTCTCGCGGCCGAGGCGCTGCTGGAGAAGGCGCGCGAGCTGGATCCCGTCTGCGCCTGGGTCCACTACGGGCTCGCGCACGTTCTGCTCGAGAAGCGGACCCAGAAGGACCGCTGGGGCCTCGCTCGCGAGTCGCTGGACCGCGCGATCGAGCTGGAGCCCGGCCACCTGCGCGCCCGCCGGCTCGAGGCCTGGATGCTCGCCGAGCAGGGCTCGCGAGACGCCGCCGAGCGCTCGCTCCGGCGCTGGATCGACGAGGTCTCGGACGACCCCAGGGTCGCTCGCTCTTGGCTCGTCGAGGCCAAGCTCGACCTGGCCCTGCTCATGCTCCTTCGGGGAGAGGACGAGCGCGCCCAGCGGGTGCTCGAGGACCTGGAGGGCGAGGCGATCGGCCGTGCGCGCCGTTGGATGCTCCTCACGGTCGCGCGGCAGGAGAGCGGGGACGTGCTCGGCGCCCTCGACGCCACGCTCAGGGCCCAGGGCGCGTCGGCCGGCACGGTCCTGCCGATCGTGCAGGAGGCGCTCCTGCTCGAGCTGTTCCTCGACCGGCCGAGCCTCGCTCAGGCGCGCTGGGACGAGGTCGCTCGCCTCGTCGAGGACACGACGTCGATCGGCGAGCTCGTCCAGGGGCTGCGCGCGCGCGTCCGGGTCGAGCGCGACGCGGCGCAGCGCGCGGCCGCGACGGAGGCGACGTCGAAGTGAAGGCAGTCGTCCAGCGCGTCTCGCGCGCCGAAGTTCGCGTCGATGGCAGCGTCGTTGGCTCCGTGGGGCGCGGCACGCTCGTGCTCCTGGGCGTGATGAAGGGTGATGTCCCCGAGGACGCGGATCGGCTCGCTGCGCGCATCGCCCGTTTCCGGATCTTTCCCGACGATGACGGTCGCATGAATCGTTCCGCGGCCGACCTCATCGCCGACGGAGATACGGCCGGTGCGCTCGTCGTGAGTCAATTCACGCTCGCAGCGGACGGTCGAAAGGGGCGCCGCCCTTCGTTCGACAAAGCCGCGCCACCCGACGTCGCAGAGCCGCTCGTCGACCGGTTCTGCGAGGCGCTTCGTGGTTTTTCGCTCCGCGTCGAGACCGGCCGTTTCGGCGCGATGATGCAGGTCGAGCTCGTCAATGACGGACCGGTCACATTCGTCATCGACGAGCCGGCGCTCCGATTGGAGGAGCCGAGCGACGCACGCTAGAGCACGGCTTGCCTTGACGGTTCGTCCGAGCGGTGCGAGCATCTGCCGTGACGCGCGGTGTGATGCCGGTCCACCGCCACGAACGGCCCACGCTGGAGCGCAGCGATCCACGATGTCCGACCCCGAGGTCCGCACCGTCACGAAGCGAGAGCTGGTCAACCGCATCGCCGAAGAAACGGATCTCACGAAGGTTGTCGTTCGAGACGTGATCCAGCGCTTTCTCGACACGCTCATCGAGGAGCTCGCAGCGGGGAATCGCCTCGAGTTCCGCGAGTTCGGGGTGTTCGAGGTGCGCGAGCGCGCCGCGCGCATGGCGCAGAACCCTCGCACCCTGGAAAAAGTCGAGGTGCCCGCGAAGCGCGTCG
>JBCCSK010000536.1:0-2996 GCA_039200205.1 Planctomycetota bacterium | reverse complement strand
GTCGCGGCCGATGATCAGGCGCTGGATCTCGCTCGTGCCCTCGCCGATCGTGCAGAGCTTCGCGTCGCGCCACATCCGCTCGACCGGATACTCGCGGCTGTAGCCGTAGCCGCCGTAGATCTGGATCGCGTCGTAGGTGCACTTCATCGCGGTCTCGGACGCGTGCAGCTTGGCGATCGACGCCTCGGTGCCGTACGCCCGGCCGGAGTCCTTCAGGCGCGCAGCGTGGTACACGAGGTGGCGCGCGGCCTCGATCTGCACGCGCATGTCGGCGAGCTTGTGCTGGACCGCCTGGAGGTCGGAGAGCGTGCCGCCGAAGGCCTCGCGCTCCATCGCGTAGCGCGCGGCGCAGCGGAAGGCCCCCTCGGCGAGGCCGAGCGACAGGGCGCCGATCGAGATCCGTCCGCCCTCCAGGGTCTTCATGAACGTCTTGAACCCCTCGCCCTCGGGACCGAGCAGGTGGTCGCGCGGAATGCGCGCGTCCTGGAACACGAGGCTCGCCCAGTCGGACCCGCGCATGCCGAGCTTGACCTCGCCCGGCTCGAGCGAGAAGCCGTCGATCTCGCGCGGCACGACGAACGCCGAGATCCCCTTGGACCCCAGCGACTTGTCGGTCACGGCCGTGACGATGAACACGCCCGCGTGGTGCGCGTTCGTGATGAAGCACTTGCGGCCGTTGAGGACGTACTCGTCGCCGTCGAGGTCGGCCGTGGTCGACGTCCCGCCGGAGTCCGAGCCCGCGCCCGGCTCGGTGAGTCCGTAGGCGCCCATGCACTCGCCGGCGATGAGCTTTGGCACGTACAGCTCGCGCAGCTTCTGGCCGCCCCACTTCCAGATCGGATAGGTGCCGAGGCTCACGTGGGCCGCGTAGCCGAGGGCGGTCGACCCGCAGACCTTGGCGATCTCCTCGACCGCGATGATGTACGCGAGCGTCCCACCGTCCGTACCGCCCATGTCCTCGGGGAACGGGATTCCGGGCAGGCCGAGCTCGACGATCTGCTTCCACTTGTCGAGGGGGAAGCGGTGCTCCTCGTCGATCTCATGGGCGATCGGCTCGAGCTCGTTGGTGGCGAAGTCCGCGACCATCTCGCGGAGCATCGACTGCTCCTCCGAGAGGTCGAAGGCGTGGTGGATCGCCGGAAGCTCGTAGTCAGATCGACCCAGGTCGTGGGAGTCGGTCGTCGGGGCGACGTCGGTCATCGTTCAGTCGTGGCGTTGCGGGCGCGCGGTCAGTCGTCGCTCTCGTCGGACGTTTCGGCGTGCGCGGGTTCTTCGCGGATGTAGTCGGATGAACGGCCCTCGGCGACCCAGTCGAGCAGCGCCCGGCGGGAGAACTTCCACTCGCGGCCGATCTTGCGCGCGGGGAGCTCTTCCGTTCGGAGGACCTTCTTGAACGTTCTTTGGCTGACGCCGAACAGTGCTGCGGCGTCCTCGATGTTGAGGATCTCGGAGTCCTGGCTCGCTCCCATCCCGGCGGGTCAGCGCAGGAGCGCGCGCGCGATGACGAGCCGCTGGATGTCCGTGGCTCCCTCGTAGATCTCGGTGATTCGAGCGTCGCGGAAGAGACGCTCGACATGGAAGTGGTCGGTGTAGCCGGCGCCGCCGTGGATCTGCAGCGCTTCGTCCGCACAGAAGTTGGCCGTGCGCGACGCGATCAGCTTGGCCTCGGACGACTGGCGGTTGACCTCCATGCCGTGGTCGCGCATCCACGCGGCCTTGCGCACGAGGAGCCTCGACGCTTCGAGCTGGGCCGACATGTCGGCGAGCTTGTGCTGGATCGACTGGAAGTGGCCGATGGGCTTGCCGAACTGCTCGCGCTCCTTCGAGTACTTGATCGACGCGTCGAGGCACGCCTGGCCGATCCCGACCGCCTGGGCCGCGATCCCGATCCGCCCGCCCGCGAGCGTGTCCATGGCGATCGGGAAGCCGCGGTCGACCTCGCCGAGCACCCCGTCCGCACCGACGCGAACGCCGTCGAGGATGAGCTCGACCGTCGCGGAGCCGCGGATGCCGGTCTTCTTCTCGTGCTTGCCGATCTTCAGACCCGGAGCGTCGCCCGGAACCAGGAACGCCGTGATGCCCTTGGCCTTCGGAACGTCGGGATCCGTGCGGACGTAGATCAGGAAGAGGCCGGCGCGATCGCCGGAAGTGACCCAGAGCTTCGTGCCGTCGAGCACCCACTCGTCGCCGTCCCTGCGCGCGGTGGCGGCGAGCGCCGCCGCGTCCGAGCCCGAGCCGGCTTCGGACAGCGAGTACGCGCCGATCGCCTCGCCCGAGGCGAGCCTGGGCAGCCAGTAGGCCTTCTGCGTCTCCGTGCCGAACTTCATCAGCGGCGCGCAGAGCAGTGAGTTGTGGACCGAAACCGCGACGCCGGTCGCGGCGCAGGCGCGGTTGAGCTCCTCCAGCACGACCGCGAGCGCGACGTTGCCCATCCCGGCCCCGCCGTACTCCTCGGGCAGCGTCAGGCCCCAGAAGCCGAGCTCGCCGAGCTGGCTGTAGACGTCGTCCGAGATCGACTCTTCGCGGTCGTGCTTCGTGGCGAGGGGTGCGAGCACGCCGTCCGCGAAGTCGCGCGCTGCGTCGCGGACGATGGAAAGCTCCTCTCCGAGCTCGAAGCTGAGGGCGGAGGCGGCGGTGGCCGCGGGATCGGTCAGGGTCATGGTCGAGGTGGTGTCGTTCAGCTGCCGTGCCAATAGCCTCTATCGGCTCGGAGCCGCCTCGACCTGCCCATCGGAGTCGTCGAGCGGCGCCAGGCCATCGTAGGCCGCAACGTCAGTCGTAGTCGTAGAAGCCTTTGCCGGTCTTCCGACCGAGGCGGCCCGCTGCGACCATCCGGCGCAAGAGAGGGCAAGGTCGGTATTTGTCGTCGCCCAGGCCGCGGTGCAGCACCTCGAGGATGTCGAGGCACACGTCGAGCCCGATCAGGTCGGCGAGGGTCAGGGGACCCATCGGGTGGGCCATCCCGAGCTTCATCACGGTGTCGATGCCCTCCCGCG
>JBCCSK010000535.1:0-3010 GCA_039200205.1 Planctomycetota bacterium | reverse complement strand
GCTCCGGCGTGACCGTAACCACGACCGGCTCGCGGACGCCCAGGACGAGGAGCAGCGCAGCGGCAGCCGCCGCCGCCGCCGCAGTAGCCGCCGCCGCAGTGACGATCGCGAGCCGCGGAGACCTGCTCGCGCGAACCGCGCTGCGATCCGTCGCGTCGATCGCCTCGAACACCCGCGCGACGAACGCGTCGTCGTTCGCGCGATCGAACGCCGGCGCGGGAAGAGCGTCGAGCGCGGCCCGGAGCGCGCGTGATTCGGCGAGCAGCGCGGCGCACCGCGGGCAGCTCTCGGCGTGCAGCTCGAGCGCCTGCAGCGCGTCGGTCTGCTCGCGGCCGTCGACGATCGCGTCGAGCGTCGCGCGATGGGCGCGACAGTGGCGAGTCCGCGCGTGGCTCATCGCTCGCCTCCCTCGCCCTCTCCGACGTGACGTCCGAGCAGTCTGCGCAGAGCCCGCCGGGCTTCGACGAGCCGCGTGCGAACCGTCGCGGGCCTGACGCCGGTGATGCGACCGATCTCCTCGTAGGGCTGCCCCTCGAACGCGCGCAGCACGAGCGCCGTGCGCAGCCGCTCGGGAAGCGCAGCGATCGCGGCCTCGACGAGCCGCTGCTGCTCGCGCCGCGATTCGGAGTCCCCGGGGCTACGGTTCGGCGCCGCGTCGATCGACTCGAGCAGCGCCGCCGCGTCGGTCTCGGGCCCCTGCCCGCGACGACGCTGGAGGTCGCGCGCCAGGTGGACGGTGATCCCGAGCAGCCAGGCCCCGAAGCGCCCGTCCCCGCGGTGAAGCGCGAGCCCGCGCCAGGCCCGGACGAAGGTCTCCTGGGCGATGTCCTCGGCGTCCTCGTGGTTGCCCACGAGCCGTAGCGCGACGCGCTGGACCTCGCCCCGATGGATCCGGACGAGATCCGCGAACGCCGCGCGATCGCCGACCCGGGCGCGCTGGACCAGCGCGTCGAGGGCGCTCGAGGACGAGCCGTCGTCGCTCCCTTGGCGGGGTGCTCTCACCAGCGACGCCATTCGACGACCCTACCCGGGCCAGGTTCTCGGGGGACGGAGGACACGCCGACGAGTCGGGCGGCGTCTCGATCCGTCGATGGGATTCGGCGGAAAGTTAGGGTGAGCCTCCAATGGCACGCTCCTCCTCCCGCCGCCCGGCCTCCGAGCGCACCGAACGTCTCCGGTCCGCCCGCAAGGTCCAGCGAACCCGCCTCGGCACCGCCGTCGGCGTCGTCTCGATCCTCGCGGGGGTCGTCGGGGCCTTCCTGACGCTCTGGAGCCTCGGCGCCGTGATGGCGGAGTTCGGGGTCATCGCGCTGCCCCCGCTGCTGCTGACCCAGATCGCCGCCGGCTGCGCGGTGATCGGGGGGATCGGCCTGCTCCTGCCCAAGACCTGGGGCTGGTGGGTCACGTTGACGGGGGCCGTGCTCGGGCTGGCCGACCTCTTCCGGCTCTACCGCGGGCTCTTCGGGTCGATCGACCCGAGCCACCCCCGCGCCGGCGAGGTCACGGCGAAGCTGCTCGGGATCGTCGGCGTCCCGGCGCTGCTCTTCATCGCGGTCCTCGCGCTGCTGATGCAGCACTCGGTGCGCGTCTCGTACCGGATCACCTCGGAGCGCTAGCCCCCTAGCGGGAAACCTAACAAACACCTACCCTCCGGGCGTGTCCCACGCACGCCCGTCCATCGACCGACTCGCGCGCACCCTGCGCGAGGTCGCGCCCGCCGCCGAGGGATCGGCGGCCGAGGCGTTCGGACGGCCCTCGCGGGCCGTGCCCAGCGGCTGGGAGACGATCGACGGAGAGCTCCACGCCGCCGGCGGCGCCACCGGGCTGGTCCGCGGCGGCGTGCACGAGTGGCTCGGGGTCGACGGGGCGGACGGCGAGGCCGAGTGGACGCCGCCCCTCTTCCTCCTCGCCCACGTCGCGCGCCAGGCGGTGCTCGACGCGGTCGAGCGCGGCGCCCCCTCGACCGTGATCTGGGTCGGGCGGCGCGTGTGGCCGTACCCGCGCGCGTTGACCGGCGGCGTCGAAGTCGTCGAGACGCGCTCGGTGGACGACGGCGACGGCGAGCTGCAGCTCGGGCTCGCGCTGCGCGAGGCGCCGGGCGAGTCCGTCGACGGCGGCGCGCTCTTCTCTCACTCGCTCTTCGTCGAGCCGCCCGACGCGGGCCTGCGACTGTGGGCGATCGACGCCGCGCTCCGCTGCGAGGGCGTGACCGCCGTCGTCGCGGACGGCTCGGGGTTCGGCATGGCAGCGACGCGGCGGCTCCAGCTCGCCGCGGCCGCCGCAGACGCTCTCGTCCTGATCGGACGTCCGCCGTCGGAGATCGGGGAGGTCTCGGCGGCGACGACGCGCTGGACGGTGGCGCGCGCTCCCGACGAAGACACGGCGCGCGGACCTCGCTGGTGGACGACCCTGCTGCGCGCGAAGGGCGCCCAGCAGATCCGGCGCCGCGCGATGCGACGCGAGAGACAGCGCGGCGTCGGCTGACGACGACGACAAGCGCGACCAGGGGATGACCAGTCCAACGAGGAGGGACGGACATCGACACGATCGGAACGACCTTCGATGCGGCGCGTCCTCGCCCTGCACCTGCGCTCCTTCTCCATCGACCTGGCCCAGCGTCGCCGCGCACGCGCGGCACGCGGGCCCGGTGCGCGACCGACGTCGTGCGTGCTGCTGACGCGCACGAGCGGCGGTCGCGCCCTCGTCGCCGACCGCTGCAACGAGGCCGCGCGTCGCGGCATCCGGGTCGGGCTCTCGCTCGCGGAGGCCCAGGCGCTCATCGATCCGCGCGTTCGGTCCCGCAACGGCGATCCGTGGGTCGAGGAGGTCTCGGACGAGCGTGACCAGCGCGCGCTCCACGCCCTCGGCCAGTGGGCGCTCGGACGCGTCTCGCCGATTGCCGCGCTCGATCCGCCGGACGGCCTGCTGCTCGACGTCGCCGGGACCGAGCGGCTGTTCGGCGACGAGAACGAGCTGTGCCGCGCACTTCTGCGGTCGATGCACGCGTTCG
>JBCCSK010000534.1:0-3024 GCA_039200205.1 Planctomycetota bacterium | reverse complement strand
TTCCGCAAGCTCGGATCCCCCCTCCAAGGGCACCCGCACCGCAACGTCGACCTCGGGATCGACTTCTCGACGGGCTCGCTCGGAAACAGCCTGTCCGTGGCGGTCGGAATGGCGCTCGCAGCCAAGTCGAACGGCTGGGCCACGCGCGTCTACAGCACCTCGTCCGACGGCGAGAGCCAGGAAGGGCAGATCTGGGAGGCGGCGACCGCGGCGGCGCACTACGGGGTCTCGAACCTGACGGTCCTCGTCGATTTCAACAACATCCAGATCGACGGGTACATGCGCGACGTCATGGACGTGCGCGACCTGCGCGTGAAGTACGAGGCCTTCGGCTGGCACGCGATCGACGTGGACGGCCACGACGTCGACGCGATCGACGCGGCGCTCGACGAGGCGCGCGCGGAGGAGACGCGCCCGAGCGCGCTCATCTGCAAGACGGTGCTCGGGAAGGGCGTCTCGTTCATGGAGGACGACCCCGGCTGGCACGGCGTCGCGCCGAACGACGAACAGGCGCGTCGCGCACTCGCCGAGCTTGGCGTCGAAGACGCTGAACTCGACGCGATGTTGGCCTAGAGCGCCTCGGCATGGAGCGCGACGAGACCCACGACCGACGGGCGGCAGGCCAGGCGGCCGCGGCTCTGTTCGCGCTCGGAATGATGGCGGGGATGCTCGTGCTCCTGATCACGTTCGCGCTCGTGCCCGAACGTGAGGACCCGGCGACGGCCGAGTTCGAGGCCGTCCGCGCGTTCGCCGAGCAGCACTTCGTCGAGGGGATCAGCTCCGACGAGCTCGTGACGCGCGCGCTACACGGGATGCTCGAGGACCTCGATCCCTACTCGCGCTACTACGACCGCACGGTCTCCGAGCGCGCCCGCCGCGAGATCGTGGGCGACTTCCGCGGCGTCGGAATCGTCTTTCGGACGCCGATCTCCGACGGCCAGGTCATGTTCCCGGTCGAGAACTCCCCCGCCCTGGAGGCGGGCGTGCGCGTCGGCGACCGCATCGTGGAGATCGACGGCAGGTCGGCCTTCGGGCTCGATGGCGACGACCTGCGGGCACGCCTCGCGCCCAAGGGGCTGCGGACCGTCAGCCTGCGCGTCGTCGGCCTCGACGGCGAGCACCGCGACCTGACGCTCGAACCGCGCGTCCTCGTCGACCCGACGGTGCGCCACGTCGACCTCCTGCCCGAGACACCGGAGATCGGCTACCTGACGGTTCGCGCGTTCAGCAACAACACGGCGTCGGAGTTCGACGCCGCCGTGCAGGCGCTCCTCCGGTCGGGGGCGCGCGCGCTCGTCGTCGACCTCCGCTTCAACTACGGCGGCGTGCTCGACGCGGCGGTCCACATGGTCGGTCGCTTCCTCCAGGACGGCGTCGTCGTGTCGTCGGAGGGACGCGTGCAGCGCGAGATCCACCGGGCGGACGGGGTCGAGGCGAGGTTCGCGGGCATTCCGCTCTGCGTGCTCGTCGACGGCGACTCCGCGAGCGCGAGCGAGATCTTCGCGGGCGCGCTCCAGGACCATCGAGCGTGCGTCGTCGTCGGAGAGCCGACCTACGGCAAGGGGATGCTCCAGACCACGCGCTCGTTCCCGCGCTTCGGGAGCCGCGCGAAGGTCACGAGCGCGTACTTCTACTCGCCGAGCCGACGGAACTTCGAGAGGACGTCCGGGACGGGCCGCGACTACGGGATCCAGCCCGACCTCCTGGTCGAGATCGACGACCTGGCGCGCTTCGCGATCCACTCGTGGCTCGCACGCTACGACGTGCCGGCCGACGCGATGCAGGATCTCGTCGAGTGGGACGCGACGACGGACGAGGCGATCCTCCCTCCGCCGCCCGAAGACCCCCAGCTCGACGCGGCGCTCGCGCTCCTACGAGGCGAGACGCCCGCTCCGCACGCGATCGCCGAGGTCCGCGACTGAGGACGCGCGCGACCGCCCGACCATGTCCGATCGTCAGCTCGTCCTCGGCATCGAGTCCTCGTGCGATGAAACCGCCGCCGCCGTCGTCGAAGGCGGGCGGACCGTTCTGTCGAACGTCGTGCACAGCCAGGCCGACCTTCACGCGAAGTACGGCGGCGTGGTTCCCGAGATCGCCGGGCGTTCGCACCTCGAAGCGATCCTCCCCTCGATCGACGAAGCGCTGGACGAGGCGGGCGTCGGGCTGGTGGATCTCGCGGCCATCGCCGTGACGGCGCGACCGGGGCTCATCGGCTCGCTCCTCGTCGGTCTCTCGACGGCGAAGGCGCTCAGCTGGACGACAGGACTGCCGCTCGTCGACGTCGACCACATCCAGGCGCACGTCTACGCGGCGACGATGGACGATCCGGAGGCCGTCGAGTACCCGTGCATCGCGCTCGTCGTGTCGGGCGGGCACACCGCTCTTTACGAAGCGCGCTCGCCCCTGTCGATGGAGCTGATCGCGACGACCCGCGACGACGCCGCAGGCGAAGCGTTCGACAAAGTGGCCTGGCTCCTCGGTCTGGAGTATCCGGGCGGACCGTCCGTCGCGCGACTCGCGACGCAGGGTCGCCGGGACGCGATCAAGTTCCCGCGCCACGAGCCGAAGCGCGGTCCGGGCGAGCCGCCGCGGCTGGGCTTCTCGTTCAGCGGCCTGAAGACGGCGGTGCTCTACCACCTCCGCGGCGGCGATGCGCTGCAGCCGACGCCTCCGCCGGACGAGATCCCGGACCGAGCGGACGTCGCCGCGTCGTTCGAGGAGGCGGCCGTCGACGCCCTGACGACCCAGACGCTGCGCGCGGCGCGCCAGCGAGGGATGCGACAGGTGCTCGTCGCGGGCGGCGTCGCCTGCAATCGGCGTCTGCGAGAGGTCCTTCACGAACGCGCAGCGAGCGAGGACGTGCGGGCCTTCTTCCCCTCACCCGCATACTGCACGGACAACGCCGCGATGATCGCGGGTCTGGGCTGGGAGCACTTCCGCGCGGGACGGATCGCATCCCTGGACGTGGACGCGTCGGCCCGGACCAACGTGTGACCGTGGTGAGCGGCCCGAACCCGGTTTGGC
>JBCCSK010000533.1:0-3049 GCA_039200205.1 Planctomycetota bacterium | reverse complement strand
TTCAGGTCGGTTGCCCCGTTCCGCGCTCAAACACGCGCGGCAGATTCCGCCCGCGGCAGCATCACGACGAACTCGACCGGCGGCGCGTCAGCCACTGAAACCAGCGCCCGACCCACGGCCAGCGGATCGCCCTCGTCGTAGTCGAACGCCGGCGGCACGTTCTCCCGCACCCCCTGGCACCCATCGAACGTCACGCGGGACCGCGTAGCCCCTGCCGCGCGGAACGCAGCGTCGCTCGCCCCCGCCACGAACGTACCGACCTCCAGGAGCGCCTCCTTCAGCGGCCGGTCGAGCGACGGCGCGGCCTGCATCTGCGCCACCTGCGCTTCCGAGACCATCATCAGGTAGCCCGCGATCGCGATCGCCTCGGCGAGCGGGATCATGAGCGCGCCGTACCGCGTCCTGCCGTCCGAGTCGATCCGCAGACGGAACGAGATGTGGACAGACCCCGCCGCGCTCGGACGGTCGTGCCGCTCCTCGTAGAGGACCTCGCGCACGTCGATCGAGCGATCCGCGAGCATCGCGAGATCGCTGGCGACGCGGTCGAAGATCTCGTGGACGGCGCGGGAGGCGAGCGGTGTGGCGAGGGGGGGCACGGGGGAGCGATCGGCCGCGGGGACCGTCGTTCTCCAGGGCGACCGCCGGGCAGACCCGCCTGTCTCGAATCGGTCCAGCGAACGGTCAGTACGACTCGTCGGCGCTCGGGAAGCTCCGCTCGCGCACGTCCTCGGCGTAGCGCTCGAACGCGCTCTGCATCTCCTCCGCGAGCGCCGCGTAGCGCCGCACGAAGCGCGGATTGAAGCGCGTGCAGATGCCGAGCATGTCGTGGCTGACGAGGATCTGGCCGTCGCATCCGCCGCCCGCGCCGATCCCGATGATCGGGACGTCGACGCTCGCGGTGACCTCGGCGGCGAGGTCTGCGGGGACCTTCTCCAGCACGATCGAGAACACGCCGGCCTCGGCGAGCAGCTTCGCGTCGCGCCGCAGCTCGTCGGCCTCCTCCGCGTCGCGCGCGCGCACCTGGTATGTGCCGAACTTGTGGATCGACTGCGGCGTGAGGCCGAGGTGCCCCATGACCGGAATACCGACGTCGACGATCCTGCGCACCGTGTCGGCGACGACGCGGCCACCCTCGAGCTTGACCGCCTCGGCCCCGGCCTCCTTGACCATGCGCCCCGCGTTGCGGAGCGCCTCGTCGGAGTTCACCTGGTACGACATGAACGGCAGGTCGGCGACGACCAGCGCGCGCTCGACGCCGCGGCGAACGAGCGTCGTGTGGTAGAGCATGTGCTCCAGCTCCACCGTGACGGTCGTCTCCAGCCCCTGCATGACCGTCGACACGGAGTCGCCGACGAGGATGACGTCGACGCCCGCCGCGTCGAGCAGCTGGGCCATCGTGTAGTCGTAGGCGGTCAGGGCGGCGATCGGGACGCCCTCGTCCTTCATCCGGCGGAGGCGGTTCGTCGTGACCTTGCGGCCTTCGAACTGGGCGCGGCCCTCGCTCGGGCGGTCGGCGCTGTCGGACATCTCGGGGTTGTAACAGGAACGCGGTCTTCGGTCGCGCCAGCGAGGGTCAGGCGATCGCCTCTTGCCCGCGGACGGCCGCGTGCGCGCAGCGCGCGCCGTCGATCGCCGCGCTCATGATCCCGCCGGCGTAGCCCGCTCCCTCCCCCGCCGGGTAGAGGTTCGCGAAGCCGACGGCGAGGCGCGTCGCGCGGTCGCGCGGGATGCGGACTGGCCCCGAGCTGCGCGTCTCCACGCCGACGAGCAGGCCCTCCGGGCCGGCGAAACCCGGGATCGAGCGGTCGAAGCGGACCAGGGCCTCGCGGATTGCGTCGCGGACGCGGTCCGGCAGCAGCCGGTCGACGCGCCCGGGAACCGCGCCGAACCCGTAGCTCGTCGCGAGGTCGCCGGTCGAGTCCTCGCCCGCGAGAAAGTCGTGGGCGCGCTGCGCGGGCGCCGCATAGTCGCCGCCGCCGGCCTCGAAGAACCGCGCTTCGAGCTCGCGCTGGAGGCCGACGCCGCCGAGCACCCCCGTGTGGCCCAGCGCCGCGACGTCGTCGGGACCGAGCGTGGTCACGATCGCGGCGTTCGCCCAGCGCGACGAGTGCTTCGAGTTGCTCATCCCGTTCGTGCAGAGCCGCCCGGGCTCGGACACGCTCGCGACGATCCGGCCGCCGGGACACATGCAGAACGAGTGCGCCGCGGGCTCGCCGCGGCTCTGCAGGTTGTACGACGCGGCGCCGAGCGCCTCCGCGCGCGGGTCGTCCCCGTAGCGCCCGCGGGTCACGAGCTCCTGCGGGTGCTCGATGCGCACGCCGACCTGGAACGCCTTCGCCTCCATCGGAACGCCGCCCTCGCGCAGCCAGTCCCAGGTGTCGCGCGCGCTGTGCCCGATGCACAGGACGAGCGCGTCGAGCGGGATCTCGCCCTCCGTCGTCCGCAGCGCCCGGATCCGCGTACCGTCGGAGGTCAGGATCACGTCGAGCCCGGTCGCGCGCACGCCGTAGCGAAGCGTCACGCCGAGCGCCTCCAGTCGATCGCGCAGCCGGGGCAGCATGCGGTGTAGCCGGTCGGTGCCGATGTGCGCGCGCGCGTCGAAGGCGATGTCCGACGGTGCGCCGGCGGCGACGAGCTCTTCCAGGACGGACGACTCCAGCGCGTCGGAGACGCGCGTGTAGAGCTTGCCGTCCGAGTAGGTCCCCGCGCCGCCGTCGCCGAACAGCAGGTTCGTGTCCGGGTCGGGCGGACCGCCGCGGTGGAACGCGACGACCTTGCGCCCTCGCCGCTCGATCGCCTCGCCGCGCTCGATGAGCGTCACGCGGGCGCCGGACGCGGCCGCGGCGAGCGCCGCGAAGAACCCGCCCGGTCCGGCGCCGATGACGACGACGTGCTCGGCGCCGCCCGGTCCCGGATCGACGGCGAGGCTCGCGGCCTCGGGAGCCTCGCGGACCTTGCCGGAGCGAAGGAGTCGCCCGAGCTTCGGCCGCGAGGCGTCGGCCGGGCCCGCGACGTCGACCTGGCAGACGAAGTGGAGGTCACGGCCGCG
>JBCCSK010000532.1:0-3056 GCA_039200205.1 Planctomycetota bacterium | reverse complement strand
CTCGCGACCATCTACGGCGGTGCGACCGACTTCCTCGCGATCAAGAACGAGCTCGAGTCGCGCGGTGCCGTGCTCCTGTCCGCCGAGACCGGCTACGTCCCGCAGAACACGGTCGAGATCGGCTCCAAGGACGACGCGAAGAAGATCCTC
The DNA here is from genome assembly GCA_039200205.1 of Planctomycetota bacterium. Taxonomy (GTDB): domain Bacteria; phylum Planctomycetota; class UBA1135; order UBA1135; genus Saltatorellus. The sequence continues at coordinate 2,906 of JBCCSK010000532.1, read as the reverse complement.
AAGCTGATCGACAAGCTCGAGGACAACGAAGACGTCCAGAACGTCTACGCGAACTACGACATTCCCGACGACTGGCTCGAAGAGCTGGCCGGGTAGCGCTCGTCGAGCGGCCCGCTCACGGGCATCTGCAGCGCAGCCGCGCCAGCGTCGTGAACGTTGAGCGTCTGCATCGGACTCGGATTCTGACCAGTCCACCCGAGCCGCCGTACGTCCCGCAGTCGGTGATCAGCAGCATCGTGTAGGGCTGACCGAAGCTGAGCTTTCCCGTGTGCGTTTCGGCCGCGTAGTGCTCGTACACGGCCACGCAGTAGGGGTTCATCACTTCGATCGTGAGACTCGCGCTGCAGGCGCTGCACGGAGTGCAGTCGCGCGAGGTCCTGGCGCGCCCCGACCACTCCGCGTCGACGCGGACGGTGATGCTCGTCCCGACGTCCCAGCCGGGGATGACCTTGGCGGGGCACGGGCCGCCCACGCAGGCGTCGCGTGCGAGGTCGCCGCCGAGGGCCGTCTGGGCGGCGAGCGGCGCGGCGCAGGGAAGGGCGAGGGCCATCGCCGCGAGGGCGAGTCGTCGAAGGGTGTCGTAGGTCATCGTTCGTTTCGGTTCGGGGCGTCGCTCGTCATGCGCTGTCACGACGTGCTTCAGCGGTACGCCGCGAGGAGCTCGTTCGCTCGCTCGTACGCCCGCAGGACATCGCGTTCGGGGATCTCGACCGCCTCGCCCTCGCGCGCCCGCTCGAGCAGCGCGATGTGCGGATACCGGTCGTGGTGGAGGACGTAGGCGGCGCCGCCGTTCGCGAAGACCCAGGCGTCCCTGACGGTCGGCATCTCGATGCCGTCGCGCTCGTTGCCGTAGAGCGAGCGACGCGCGTGGTCCTCCTCGACGAACGCGGCGATGCGCGCGACGTACAGTCCAGCGGTCGCCCGCTCGCCCGTTCCGGTCGCCGCGAGGAAGCGCTCGATGTTCATGTCGAGCAGCTCCACTCGCTCGCGCGCGTTCGACTCCGCTCTGGCGTTGTACGACGCCCACCCGACCGGCTCGCCGCGGTCGTCGGGCGGGCTGGCTACCCGGGGCGGGGTCCGGAGCGCCACCGGAGGTGCGCCCGAGGCGACGGTCGCTCGGGGGGCCGCGTCCGGACCGGGCTCGACGAGTTCGACGGCGGGCCCGCCGCGCGCGACGGCGGCGTCGGGCGGCCGTCGCTGGAGGTCGGTGCGCGACGGTCGTGCGCCGTGCGCCGAGCGGATCCCGAGGAGCGCGGCCGCAGCGGCCAGCGCCACGAGCGTCAGGGCGATCGATCTGGGCATGGGTGGGGGGGGCGGGAGCCTTGGTCTCCGTCGACGGGACGAATGGGGGGGAGCGCGGTTGCGGCCGGTCACGCGGAATCGGGATCCGCTCCCGCACCCCGCGTTTCGCACGCTCTCGCTGGAATCGCCGCTCCCCATTCCGCAGGGTGCGGGCCCGGGCCGTAGGCGCAGACGCCTGCGGCGTATCGACCGCACGACATGCCCCCGTCTCGACCGACGGCCCCGACAGCACCGATCCCAGCCATGGGCGACGGCCTCCGCTCCATTCGCATCGCGACCCACGACGATTCGGTGCTCGCGACGGCCCGCGCCGCCGTCGCGTCCGCGCACGACTCGTCCGACGAGCCGCTCGCCGGCTGGAACGTCGCGCAGATCCCGACGTGGCGCGATCTCGTCGAAGCGCCGCCCGCGCCCGGCGACATCCTCGTCATCGACGCCTGGCTGCGCACCTCCGGCCCGGACGACCGCAACGTCTACGAGCTCCTGCGGCAGCTCTCCGGTCGGACGAAGTGCCGAACGTTCCTCCTGGTCGAGGACGCCAACCACATGGCGGAGCCGATCGCCCGCTTCTGCGGCGCGACCGGCGTGCTCAAGCGTCCGCTCACGGCGAGCAAGCTGCGCTCGGCCCTCGGCCTGAGCGCCGGCCCGCGGCCTGCGCTGCCGATCGACGCGCGCGGTGCCGACGACGGAGCGCACGAGCTTCCCGAAGCGCTGCTCGAGCACCTCATGACGGGCGGCGCGTTCGCGGACCCGACGCGCGACCTTGCAACCACGCGCGACGAGGCGCTCATGAACGCCGTGATCGACCCGGTCACGGGCCTCTTCAATTACGGGTTCCTCGCATACAAGCTCGACGAGGAGTTCAAGCGCGCCCGTCGCTTCGACGCCCCGCTCGCCTGCGCGATGCTCGGGTTCGAGAGCCAGGCGTCCGACGATGTCCTTCGCGACCTCGCGTCGATCTTCCTCGAGGCCTCTCGCGACACCGACGTCCTCGGCCGCTTCGACGAGAACTCGTTCCTCTTCCTGCTCCCGAACACGGGTCCCGACGGCGCCGAGATCATGGCGCGACGCGTGGCCGACACGGCCGAGGAGCGCGGGCTCCTCGACCTCGTCGGCGACCGGATCGATATCGCGATCGGGATCGGCAACTTCCCGAGCCCCGACATCGAGCAGCGAGACGAGCTCTACACGGCGGCGCGAGAGGCCTTCCTCGAAGCGCGTCAGGCCGGTGGCGGAGTCGTCGTGTCCGCCCTCTGACCCGCGCGTTCGCGTGCCCGCGTTCATCGCATCCATCGATGAGGCGGGCGACGTCCTCGTCGCCTACGGGCGCCGTGTCTCCGTCGGCCACGCCGCCGCCGGCGAGGCCGACCTCGCCCTGCTCGCCGACCTCCGACCGCTCCACGGCTGGATCGAGTTCGAAGAGTCGTTCCACGGCGGTGCGCTCTGGGCCTTCTCGCCCGCGCCGGATCCGAACGGAGGCTCCGGCGGCACCGCCATCGTGCTCGACGAGGGCGTTCGCGTGACTCTCGGGCGCGGCGCCGAGCTCGTCGCGCGTCGCAGTGATCCGGCGAGCGCGTCGCTCGTCCTCGAGCTCTCGGGGCAGG
>JBCCSK010000531.1:0-3093 GCA_039200205.1 Planctomycetota bacterium | reverse complement strand
GGCGGGCCTCCTGCCGCTCCGAAGAGCGGCGGGCCTCCTGCTGATGGGGGGCGGGGGCCCCTAGTACTCGGTCTCGAGCTTGTTCTCGACCGACTCGCGGATGTCCGTGATCGTCGCCTTCACGAGGATCATCAGGGAGTTCCGCTCGTCGTTGTAGCCCTCGCTCTTGAAGAGGAAGCCGAGAAGCGGGACCTGGGCGATCCACGGGACTTCAGCGCGGCGCTCGACGTTCCGGATCTCGGAGAGACCGCCGAGGAGCAGCGAGCCGCCGTCCGGGAGGAAGGCGCTCGTGTTGACGCTCTGGACCTCCAGCTCGGGGAGCTGGAACTCGACCGGGGCCGTGTTGCCGCCGAGCGTCGTGGCGAAGTCGCGGAGCGCGACGACGCGTGCGATCGTCGGCTGGATCTCCAGCCGCAGCCACTTCCGGTTCTCGAGGATCGTCGGCCGGACGTCGAGCACGACGCCCTCGTTCAGGACGTTGACGACCGGGTCGGCGACCGCCTGGAACTGGGCCACCTCAACGTCGAAGTCCTGGATGTAGGCCTGCTGGTTGATGACCGTGACGTAGGCCCGCTGCGAGTCGTGGACCGACAGCATCTGGCTGTTCACGACCTCGCTCTCTTCGCTCTTCTCCACCGCGCGGAGGATCGAGGAGACCTCCGAGTCGTCGAAGAACGTCATCTGGAACGTCAGGCCGCCGATCGTCGTCAGGCTGGAGCCCAGGGCCGTCTCGAAGAAGTTCTGCGTCGTCGCCGCGAAGGCTCCGTCCAGGCCGTCGTCGAAGAAGAAGCCGGCGCTCGGGGGACCGGCGGCGTTCGTGCCGTCCGTGCCGCTGCCGCCGTTGTCGAGGCCGAGCGAGGCCATGTCCTCGAGGCCGTTCGTCACGTCCTCCAGGACGCGCTCGTCGAGGCCTCGGAAGTCGTTGCCGATCTCCTGGATGAAGTTGTCGGTGACCTCCAGGAACTTGGACTCGATCGTGACGAGCTCCGAGTTGAAGCGGCGCAGGTCCTCCAGGAAGGCCTGGATCTCTGCCTGGACCTCGGGGGTCTGGGTGACGATCAGGTTCGTCTCACCGACCTCGATGCTGACGCCCTCGCGCTCCCAGCTCTCCGGGGCGACGGTGTCCTGGATCAGCGTCTGGAGGTTCTCCAGCTCGATGATTCGCTGGGCCTCACCGACGAAGCCGAACGGGCCGCCGCCGTCGTCGTCCTCGAGCTCGTCGATGAGACGAATGCGGTCGATGCGCGGGCCCTGGAAGTCGGTCAGGCCGAAGATCAGGTCGTCGACCGGGTGGACGCGCGGAACGGGGGCGCCCGCCGCCTTGTCGACGGTCGTCACGAGGATCGCGTCGTACTTGATCGTCCACTCGACCTCCTCGCCGGCCGCGGCCACGATCCGGTTGATCGCCTGCTCGGCCGTGAGCTCGTTCTCGAAGTTGAAGTCGAAGACGACGCCTTCGTCGGAGACGAGGTTCTCTGCCGCTTCGTCGACGATGATCGGCAGACCCGTGAAGTCGCGGACGTAGCCGAGGACCGTCTTGAGGCTCTCCTCGTCCTCGACGCTCGGCAGCGAAACCGTCGTCGTCGAGAGCTTCTCGCGCAGCTCCGCCTCGATGGGGGAGACGCTCGACGTCGCGTCGAAGAGGCGCGCCTTGCGGAGCTCCGACTTGCGTCGCCACTCCTCGGCGTCCGGGAGCGTGATGATCTCGTTGCGCGGGATCCGGAGCTCCTCGAGCGATGCACGCCAGCGCTTGAACTGGTTGCGCTTCTCGACGACGTAGTCCTCCTTCGCCTGCTCGCGGCTCGCCCGGAACGAAGCGGCGCGAATCTCTTCGGCCTGGTCGTTGCGCGGCTGCTTCGTGAGCGCGAGCTTCGCGTACTCCTCGGAGTCGTCGTAGCGACCCTCCTCGAAGGCGAGAGCGGCCTGCTCGACGATGTTGTTGACGACGGCCTGTTCGCGGTCGACCTCGGCGCGCTGCTTCTCCTGCAGAGCGGCGAACGCCTCTTCACGCTCGGCGATCCGCACCGACTCTTCGGCCGCGGCGCGCTCCTCTTCGGCCTGAGCGAGCAGTCGGTAGACCTCCTCGTCCGTGCCTTCCCAGTCGATGTCGTAGCCACCGACCTCGATCTTCGTACGCGCGAGGCGCAGCTCGGCCACCGCTGCGGAGTAGTCGCCGCGGGCGAGTGCGAGCTTCGCGTCGTTGAGGTCCTGGCGGACGCCGAGCTTCAGCTGCTCCAGCTTCAGGCGGAAGCGGTCCTCCTCGGTCGCCGCCAGCGCGATCTCGCTGCCGGGCTGATCGAGCAGCACGAGCAGGTCGCCGCGCAGCCGCTTGGCCTCCAGGTTGTCCGGGTTGATCGCGAGGGCGCGGTCGACCTGGGCCAGTGACTCTTCGAGCCGCAGCTCCTGCTTTAGTTCGAGGGCGCGTTCCAGGGCGGCCTCGAAGAGCAGGCGATCCTTCTGCTCCCGCAGGGACAGAAGCTCGGCGTCCTGGCCCAACGATCCGTCCTGGGTCGAGAGCGGCGCGCTCGCATTCACCGGCTGCGCCATCGGCGGGCTCGCGCCCGAGCTTCGCGGCTGCGCCGGGCTCGGATCATCCACGACGGGACCCTCGATCGGTTCCTCCGACGTCGACGTGCATCCGAGGAGCACGATGCCGCCGAGGGCGAAGAGGAAGGACACGTGGGGGGCGGGGCCTCGATTCCTCATGCGGGAGAGACTCACGATCGAGAGCAAGGAGTTGGGGGGAGGGGGCGGACGGGCGTCTGCGTGCGATCGCTACCCCTCGGTCGGCCTTGGACTACCGAAGAAAAAGGGGCCGAACGGCGCGCCGTCGTGCGTTCTGGGGGAGCACCGGAGCCGCCCGTTGGAGGCACCGGATAGGGGGCTGAGAGCGTACGGGAGGGGCCGGGGACCGTCAAAGCTACGGCGTCGATTCGAGGGCCCGGAACGCCGGGCCGCAGCTGCCCAGGCGCAGGACGAGACGCGCCCGTGGCCCCGGCGCGGGTAGGCGGGGGCCCGGGCGCGGGGGGCACGCCGCGGGGGGGGCCCCCGGGGCGGGGGGACCCCGCGAACCCGCCCACCGAGGGGTTGTCG
>JBCCSK010000530.1:0-3110 GCA_039200205.1 Planctomycetota bacterium | reverse complement strand
TGCGTGTCGAGGACGACGAGCGCGCGGTCGCGAAACCCGACCGCACGATCCCCGCGGTTCGTGAGCGCGAGGTCGAACATTCCCCGCGTCGCTGCCCGATTGCGCACCGTGCCGGTGGTGAGCTCGAAGATGCGGGCCTTCCTGTCGTACATCCCGGAGACGCAGGCGCACTCCCCGCCAGGCTCTCGTCGAATCTCGAGCGTGCCCAGGTTCCCACCCAGCGACTCGAGCTGCCAGAGCGGCTGCCAGTCCTCGTCGCTGTACGCGTTGACCTCGCCGCAGTCCGAGAGCGTGACGACGACCACACCTTCGTCGGGCGCGGAGTGGATGCACTCGACGCTATCGAAGCCGATGGTCGTCGGGTGTTCGAGCGTGGCGACCTCCCCACCAGTTGCCAGGTCCATCACGAAGGTGCGAGCCGGCGGGGTCGTGAATCCATCGGGTGAATCAAGGACGGTGCCGTCCTCCCCGACGAGCACGATGGAGTCGCCATGGAAGGAAGCGGCAGAGGGCTCCGCGCCATCGGGCACGGCGAGGCTGGTGACGATCTCGCCGCTCGTCGCATCGAGCAAGGACACCTCCGAGTCGGCGGCGAGAACGACCTGCGCTCCGTCCGCGCGGTAACAGGCCGCCTGCGTCATTTGTTCGGTGCTGACGACAACGCGTCCTGTGCCGTCTTCCGTGAGCTCGATCAGCTTCGTCGCCGGCGGCGTGTGGCGGCTCCACACGAACGACGTCCCCTCAGGGTGCACCGCTCGAACCACGCCCCCACGATCGAGCTTCGCGCTCGCGAGCGGCACGAGCGTCTCGGCATCGCGCAGATGGATCGCCACCTCGTCGCGCGTGAGCACACCGTCCGGGCGTGATTCGAAGAAGAAGTAGGCCGTCCGCTCCACGTGCTCGAACGCGCGCGCGACCGTGGCGCCGCTGTCGAGGTCGACGAGTCGTATCTCACCATTCGACAGCGCGACGACCGCGCGGTCTCCCTCGGGCGTGAGCTCGACCGCCGTCGTCGCCAGCAGGGTGGGCCCAACTCTGTCGTCGAGCGCGACGCCGGTCGCGAGGTCGACCGCGTGCGGCCATCGGGACCGCGGCACGATGAGGCAACGCGACTCCGCCGTGTCGACGGTGCCCTCATCGGGGGACGCGACCCTGCGGGTTCCCTCGGTTCGCCAGAGCCGCTGACCCGACGAGAGGTCGTAGACGTACGTGTCACGACCGTAGGTGACGAGCGTCGTTCCGTCCCGGACGATCGCCGGGCGGCCGGGAGACAGCTCTGGCGCCGGCGTCAGTCGGATCTCCCGGCCGGCCCGCCCCGTCTTCACGTCGACATATCGGAGGGTGCCCGCGAAGTCGAGCGCGACGAGCTCGCCTCCTGCGAACGCGAACGGGGTCACGAGTCCGTCAAGAGGACTCAGTGTCCACGGCACCCTCCAGAGTTCGTTCCCCGTCGCGACGTCGAGCAGGATCGCGTCCTCGCGGCCCTGTCTTGCGAAGAGCATCGTTGCATCGTCCGAGAGGATCGTGCCCCCCAGCGCGGGCGTCCGCCGAAAGCGAGTCTCTCCCGTGCGCCGATCGATGACCTTCGTCGAGCCTCCGTGCGCCTGGCTCGTGACGACGGCGAGCGCCGCGTCGCGGCTGAGCTTGACCCCGAGCGACGGGTTGATTCTGCGGTCATCCATCGCTTCCCGCACGATGTGGCAGCGCAGCGTGCCCTCCGGCCCGCGCAGGTCGCGCGTCCCCGGGAACGCGTTCTCGGGCACCTGCTCTCCGAGCGCGTACCACTCGAACCTCGCGCCTGGCGAGAGCGCGATCTGATCTGCGCCCGCGACCTCGACCGGCCGCCCGGTGAACGCGTCGCGAAGATCGACACCGCGACCGGTCCCCCAGGCACCGCCGAGCGCGAGTGCGACGCGGCCGGTTTCGTCGAATGTCCAGAAGCAGCGGCCATTCTCGTCGCAGATCTCTGGACGGGCACGGAGCCTTGCGACCAGTTCACTCGTCGTGGCCTCGAGCAGCATCGCGTCGCGGTCTGACGGAACGATGATCCGCGTCCCATCGGCCGAGAGCTGCGTGCGAAGGTTTCCCGAGGCAGGCGGGACGTCGAGCGATTGCCAGCGGACGAGGCCGTCGCCCTCGTCCGCGGGAGCCGTATCGCGCCCGCTCGCGTGATCGAGATAGCACCGCCAGAGCGGCGCCTCGGGAGCGCGCTCGCCGGCAGACTCGAAGAGCGCCGCGGCCGCCTCGCGCTCCCCCGCAGCGAGGGAGGCGACGCCGCTATCGAAGAGCTCGCGGTAGGTCGATCCGGACGACTGCGCCGTCCACGCGACGACCGGCAGGGCGGCGGCACAGAGCAGAGCGTGCATGGCGCATGAGAGACGCCCGCGACGGCCCGGTCTTCCGCGTCGTCGCCGAAATGGACCGCTGACTCCCCTGCCCGTCGGTTCGGTCCACGTCCTCGTGCGACGGTCGGAACGGGCCGCGCCCCGACTCCGGGTCTGAGGATCGACCCGCGGCGCACCGCTGCTGTCCTCGTGCTCGAGGAACCGTGACGATCGAGAAGACCTCGGTTGTCGCGAGCGCGCCGTTCGGATATCCCCTCGCGCAATGGCCCCCCGCCGATCCGCGCCGACTCGCGCCGAGCCGTACGTCCACGAGGTCCTCGTCCGCTATGCCGAGACGGACCAGATGGGCGTCGTCCACCACGCGAACTTCCTCCTGTACCTGGAGGATGCGCGCACCGTGATGCTGCGCGACCTCGGCCTGCCCTACGGCGAGGTGGAGCGTAGCGGCGTCGCTCTCCCGGTCCGCGAGGTACGCCTGCAGTACAAGAGCCCCGCGCTGTACGAGGACGTCCTCCGCGTGTCGCTGTGGGTCGAGCGGGTCCGCGCGGCGTCGGTGACCTTCGGCTACGAGATCCACCGGAGCGTCGAGGGGGAGGCGGGAGCGCCTCTCGTCAGCGCCCAGGTCGAACTCGCTTGCATGGATCTGGCGACGCGCCGCCCGCGCGTGTTCCCGGACGAGCTGCGGGAGATCTTCGGACCGCGCTCTCACGGAAAACGGTAGGGGGCGAGGGGCGAGCGACCTGAACCCGGTTTGGAGCGTCCGCG
>JBCCSK010000529.1:0-3127 GCA_039200205.1 Planctomycetota bacterium | reverse complement strand
GGGAGGCGCTGGCGATGAGCGATTCGAACGCGACGGGACTCGCCCATCCGGGCCGCCGGACGCTGCGCGCGAACCGCGTGCTGACGATCGTCCTGCTGATCGCGATCTGCGCGCTCGGCAACGTGCTCGCGGCACGCCACCTCGGCGTGCGCAAGGACCTGTCCGCCGACGGCCTCAACGAGATCTCGGACGCGACGCGCCGCGTCGTCGAGCGGATCGAGGACCGCATGACCGTCCGGCTCTTCGCGACCCAGGAGGTCGCGGACGGTCGGCTGGCGCTCCGCACCGCCCGCGTCCGCGCGCAGCTCGACGAGGTCCTCGCGCTGCGTCCCACGGTCTTCGACCTCCAGGTCCTCGACCCATCGACCTCGTCCGAGGCCAGGCGCAACGCCCGCGAGGCGGGGCTCGCGCCGACGCGCGGATCGACGACCGGTCTCGGCGGCGACGCGGACGAGGACGTGTGGCTCGGCCTCGTCCTCGGCTACCGCGGCCGCACCGAGGTCGTGCCCGCCCCCGAGCCGTGGCGCTTCGAGGTCCAGGTCGCCTCGGCGATGCACGCGCTCCTCTCCGACCGCAAGATCGGGGTCGCGTGGCTCGGCGCGCCGTTCGACGTCCCCCCGGACTCGCCCGAGCCCGAGGTCGCGAAGTACGCCTCGACGTTCCGGCTGATTCAACGCGAGCTCGCGCGCCGCGCGCGCCTCGTGCCGCTCGGCGGCCTCGCGACAGGAACGCCGGTGCCGGACGACGTCGACGTGCTGTTCGTCGTGCGGCCCGGACCGCTCCACCCGCGCACCGTCTACGCGATCGACCAGTTCGTCCAGCGCGGAGGGCGCCTCGTCGTCTGCCTCGACGACCGCGACTACAACCTCGTCTACCCGAAGGCGGACATCTCCCAGGACGACTTCGCGGTGTCGCCGCTCGCGCGCCTCCTGGAGGCGTGGGGGATCCGCGTCGCCGACAAGCACGTGTGGGACGACGAGTGGGAGACGCGGCGCATCGCCGTCGTTCGCGGTCGCGTCGGCCTCGTCGTCGATCCCCAGGTGGTGTCGGTTCCGCCGGAGGGGCTGGAATCCGACCTCCCGCCCACGAGCGGACTCGCGGGCGTCCAGTTCTCCTGGGCCCACCCCCTGTTCCCCGCGGACCTCCTCGCGACGCCCGACGGCGTGACGCGCACCGACCTCGCCTGGTCGTCCGAGGACGCCCGCGTCGTCGACCCCGCGCCGTCGCTGATCCAGGACCCGGCCGAGATCCGATCCCTGCGCAGCGCGATCCGCGTCCGCGCCGGGGCGCGCCACGTCTTCGGCGCCGTGTTCGAGGGCCGGTTCCCGTCCCCGTGGGCGGGAGAGAAGCCGCCCGAGGCGCGCCAGATGTTCGGCGAGCGAGACGACCCGCCGCCGCGCTCGGCGGAGGTCGCGACCCAGGTCGTGGTGTTCGGCGACGCCGACTGGCTGCGCGATCCGCCCGAGGGGCAGGAGCTCTTCTTCGCCGCGGGCGGCGGGCTCTTGGCCCTCAACCTCGTCGACTGGCTCACGCTCGACGAGGACCTGATCCAGCTCCGCTCGCGCGCCCCCGCGCGGCGGCCGCTGCGCGACTTCGTCCTGGAGGAGGAGCGCGCCCTCGGCCTCTACCGCGAGGACGTCTTCGTGAAGGAGGCGGAGCGCATCGAGGCCGACCGCAAGAGCGACCTCGCGCGGCGCCGCGCCCAGCGCAAGCAGTGGCTGACGATGCTCGCGCCGGCGACCGTCGCGCTCCTCCTGGTCGCGCTGTTCGGCGTCGCGTGGAGCCAGTGGCGGTCCAGGGGAATCCGGGGAGGCCGCGCGTGATCCGGTCGATCCTCCCGCTCAACCGCGTCCTGCTCGCCGTCGTGGCCGTGCTGGTCGCGCTGCTCGTCGGACTGGAGCGCGACGCCGTCGAGACCCGGCCCGTCGAGTCGCTGCTGCCCGAGTTCGACGCCGCGGCTGCGACCGAGGTTCGCCTGGTCGCCTCTGGTGGGGAGGGCGGGACGACCCTCAGCCGCGAGGGGCCCGCGGATCCGTGGACGATCGACCAGTACGCCGGCGCCTCGGCGTCGGCATCGCTCGTCGACGGATTCATGTCGCGCATCGGCGCGATGACGACGCTCGACCTCGTCAGCGACGACCCCGGGCGCTTCGCCGAGTACGAGGTCGACGAGTCGAGCGCGGTCCGGATCGTGGTGCTGGGCGGCGGAGCCGACGAGGACGACGATGCGCTGCGCGCCGACGAGACGCTCGCGGACGTGTTCGTGTCCTCCGCGCGCGGGACGGCGGTCTACGTGCGGCGGGCGAACGACGCGTCGATCTACCGGGTGCCGCGGATGCCGCTGCCGCCGACGGATCCCTTCCGCTGGTTCGACCGCGCGCCGCTCGTGCCCTACGAGAACGTCCAGATCGACCGCGTCACCCTCGGCGGCGAGGCCGTCGGCGAGGAGGACGTCGTCGTGGTCCAGCCGGTCGAGCGCTTCGGCACGTTCCAGGACGCCGAGGGCGAGCCGATCCCGAGCCCGGTCGCGCGGGAGCTGTTCGAGCGCCTGCGCAGCCTGTTCCCGACGGGCGTCGTCGGTCGGGGCGACGGGACCCTGACCGACCCCGAATCGGCGTTCCTCCGCGTCGACGTCAGGCTCCGGACCGGGGGCGAGCTCGGACTGCTGATCGGGGCCCTCGACGATGCGGGCGTTCCGGCCCGCCGCGGGGAGGACGACCTCGTCGTCCTGCTCGACGCGCGGGCGGTCGAGGGCGTTCTCGCCGCGGCCCGCGCTCTCATCGACTGACGGTGTCGCGCTGGCTGGGCGGGCGCTAGATTCAGCGCCCATGGCCATCGATTTCGAGCAGGAGTACGGCGTCAACGCCGGCTACGTCCAGGAGCTGTTCGAGGACTGGAAGAGCGACCCCGGGGCCGTCGAGGAGAGCTGGAGGAAGATCTTCGAGCGCGCCGGCGACGCCGCGCCGTCCTCCCGCGAGACCCGCGCGAAGGGCAACGGCGCGGCCTCCGCCGCCTCCGCGGGGGACAGCGACTTCGATCCGAAGAGCGACCCGGAGCTGGAGCTGCTCGCGGGCATCTCGGGGCGCATCGCCGAGAACATGGAGGCGAGCCTCGACCTCCCGGTCGC
>JBCCSK010000528.1:0-3131 GCA_039200205.1 Planctomycetota bacterium | reverse complement strand
TGAGGAAGCGGCCGACGCCGCGCGCGGCATCGACCCCGCGCGGCGCGAGCGGACGGCCGAAGTCGTCGCCCGCGTCGACGCTCCAGTCGGACTTGCCGTGACGCAGGACGTAGACGCTCCGCACGGGGTCGAGGATATCAGCAGACCTTGCGCGACGGGCCACCGCGGCCGTCCTGCAGGACGCCCTCGGTCAGGTCCATCGAGAAGCCTTCGTTGTCCCGCATGACGAGCGTGACGCCCTCGACGACGACCTCGAGGGCGTCGAGGTTCACGCTGGATTCGAGCTGGTAGACGATCACGCTGCCGGAGATCAGGGGGACGATCTTGGTCCGGACGTCCGGCTTGCGCTTGAACGAGCCGCGGTAGCCGTCGTGCATCCAGGTGTGGCCCGAGATGCGGGCCACTCCCTGGTCGTACGCGTCGACGACGCCGGTGAAGTAGCGGCTGTGGTCCGTCTCGTAGAGCCGTCGATGGGCGACGAGGACCTTCATTCCGGGCTTCAGAATCATGCTGCTCGCCCTCGTGTCGGAGGATCGGACCTCTCGCGGAGATCGACGATCGGGACCGCGGACTTGAGTAGGCTCCCCGGCATGCTCCCCCCGTCCGCGCTCGCCGCGCTCCTCGCCGCCTCCATCTGGCAGGAGCCAGCGCCCGACCCCGTTCCGGCCCAGGTCGCGCCCCCGCCCGAGGTGCGCGCCGCGCCGAAGCGCTGGCGGGTCGAGGTAGAGGCCGGCCCCGTCTGGTCGGCCCGCAACGACGTCCGCATCCCCGGGGACGGCGGGACCGAGTTCTCGTTCGAGGACCTGACCGGCAGCGGACCCTGGCCGATCGCGCGCGCGACCGTCGAGTGGGATCTGAATGACAAACACGGACTGCGCTTGCTCTACGCGCCCGTCCGGACGGACGGGACCGGCACGCTGAACGAACCCGTGTTCTTCGACGGCGTCCAGTTCGCACCCGGAGAGGCCGAGGGGCGCTACCGCTTCGACACGTGGCGCCTCGCCTGGCGCTATCGCTTCCACGAGTCCGAGCGCTGGACGTGGCGCGCCGGTCTCACGGGGCTTCTGCGCGACGCGTCGATCGAGGTGCGCCAGGGATCGCTCTCCGCGCGCAAGGACGACCTCGGCTTCGTTCCGCTCCTGAACCTGACCGGCGAGTGGCGCTTCGAAGACCGCTGGACGGCGATCCTCGACTTCGAGGGCGCGGCGGCACCCCAGGGTCGAGCGCTCGACCTGTCGCTGCGCCTCGCCTACGACATCGACGACCGCTCGTCCGTCGCCGTCGGCTGGCGCACCATCGAGGGCGGCGCGGACAACGACGAGGTCTACACGTTCTCGTGGTTCAACGCGCTCGTCGTGTCGTACGCGTACCGCTTCTGACGCTTACTGCGCGAACGTGATGCGGATCGCGTCCGACAGCTTGATCGCCGATCGGTCGCGGTAGAGCAGCTGGAGGTTCCACCGCGAGCCCGCGGGGAAGACGACGGCCGCCGACGATCCGCGGACCAGAGGCACCAGGACCTGGCCCGACGCGTTCGCGACCGTCACGAGCCGCGCCACGCTCGTCGTCGCGGGATCCAGGCACAGCGTGCCCCCGGCGCGCGCGAGCCGCGCGATGTCGGGCCCGTAGAGGAGGAACGTGGCGGCTCCCGGCGGGAGACGTTCGCCGAACACGCTCAGCAGTCGGTCCGACACGTCGACGCTCCCGACGACGCCGACGCGCGCGGCCATGCCCGTAGAGTTCCTCGCTCCGCGGCACGTGACTTCGCTCAACGACGAACCGATAGGGACGACGGTCGGGAGGCCGCTGTCGAGCAGCGAAGTGGCGCGCCCCTGGCCGAAGTCGGGCGCGCCGACGCGCGTCGTCGCACCCGACACGGAGTCGTGCAGCGCGATGCCGTCGCCAAGCGGAACGAAGAGACGCCCGCTCGCGGTTTCGGCGACGCCTCCTTCGAAGGGACCGACGTCGTACTCGGCGATGAACTCGCCCTGGGGCGTGAATTCGTAGACGCGGACGTCGCCGCAGACGAGGACGTTGCCGTTCCCGCGCAGGGCGAGCTGCAGCGGATTCGAGAGCACGCCGAGCGTCGACGGAATCGTCGGACCGGCGAACGCGCAGAGCTTGCGACCGTCGAGCGTGTAGCGGTCGATCCGCGACTCGTCGCGGATGGCGACGAGCATCGAGCCGTCGCGAAGCTCCAGCGTGTCGCCGGCGCCGGCGACGTCGAGACGCGCGCGCGGTGTCCCGTCGAAGCCGAAGACCTGCAGGTAGTCGGGCGTGGTCACGAGCACGCGCTCGGACTGGCGCTCGATCGATCGCACCGGCGACTGCAGCGTGAACGAGCGCAGGAAGGCGCGCGTCGCGACGTCGTAGCGCCAGACGTGGAGCGCGCCTCCGACCCAGACCTCGCCGCCCACTCGCTCTGCGCACGTGAGTGCGTTCGAGCCCGGCGCCGGTTCGGCGGTCGACTGCACGTCGAGCCACGCCGCGTCCACGAGGGCGCCAGCACGGGCGTCGACCAGCGCGACGAGCGCGTGGGGACGGTCGTGCGGAACGAGCAGGCGCTGCGCGCTCGCGATGGGCGTTCCGAGGAGGACGAGCGCGAGGGCGAGGAGCGCCTGCCGAGGAGAGGATCCGAGGCGCCAGGACACGAGACCTGTATGTTCGGCAACCGTCGAATGCAGCGCCAGACGGAGGGGAGCGGATTTCGGAGCGGTGCCGACTCCCCTGACTCGGAGCCGAGCTCGACGTCGACCCGCCACGCCCGGCTCGGACGCCGCACGGCGCTCGTCTCGGCCCTGACGCTCGTCAGCCGCATCCTCGGATACGTGCGCGAGATGATCTCCGCAGCGCTCTTCGGCGACCGCTCGGGCATCTATGATGCTTTCATCACGGCCTGGCGCGTGCCGAATCTGTTCCGGCGATTCCTCGGCGAGGGTGCACTCTCAACGAGTTTTCAGACGGCGCTCACGGGCGTCGACGAAGACCTCGGCGACGACGCGGGTCGGGCTCTCTTCCAGCGCACGTTCGGCCTCGTGCTGGGAATCTCGATCGGGCTGTGCCTGGTCGTGATGGGGTTCGTCGCGCTCGTCCCCGACCGCATGCCGGGAACGGGCTGGGCCTGGCTCGGC
>JBCCSK010000527.1:0-3146 GCA_039200205.1 Planctomycetota bacterium | reverse complement strand
GCTCGAGCGAGAGGAACCGGCGCTGCTCGAGCCCGAACCGGCGAGCGACGGGCGTGACGAGATCGCGACGACGAGCTTCGACCGCGACGCGGACTTCGATGCAGCGGTGTTCGCGCTGCTCGACCGTCTGCCGCGCACCGAGGGGGACGGTGTCGTCTCCGGACGCGCGCTCGATGACGCGGGCGATCCGATCGAGGGCGCGACCGTCATCGTGTCGGGCCCCCTGGAGCAGGCGGCCCCGACCCCGCAGGCGATGGACTCGTCGCGAGTGGGGCGTGCGTACGAACCGTCCGCGCCGCTCGATCCGGTGATGGGCTGGTACGCGCGGCAGGTGCTCGTCAGCATCCGGCGCGCCGGTCGAGCGCAGACTTCGGGCGACGGGTCCTTCCGTGTGGACGGGCTCGGCCCTGGCAGCTACACCGTCCAGGCGTACGCCATGGACTTCCAGTTCGACCGCGCCATCGCGGCCGCGGGCGCGGAGGTCGAGCTGCTCGGTCGCGCGGTGACGACTTTCGAGCTCGCCGTCGTACGACCGGACGGGACGGTTCCCGAGGAGGCGATGGTCGTGGTGCGGCAGCAGAACGGACAGCGCATGCCGTACCGCTGGACGCCGGACTCGCCGACGCTGCGCCTCACGTCGTGGACGGCGACCGTCCAGGCCCTGGTCGGAGACGTGACGCGAGTGAGCGGGAGCGAGTACCGCGCCTCGGAGCGATCGACGATCCGGACGCTCGACAGGGCAGCTGACGGCCCTGGCCCCCATCGCCTGGAGGTCGTCGGGTATCCGTCGGTCCGCGTCGACGTCGTCCCCGGGCCGGACGCCGGCCAGCCGTTCGAGCCCTGGTGCGACCTCGTGCGCGACGGCCAGAGGATCTCGGTCGAGGCGAAGGACGGAGCGCCGTTCGTGGCCCTCGACGTCACGGCAGGGCCGTACACGGTGGAGGTCGGCCGCGGCGATGGCCCCGCCGAGGCGACGCGCGAGATCGTCGTCGGCGAGGGGCGGACGGACGTCCGCATCGAACTCGGGCCGCTCGACCCGATGCGGTACCTCATCGTCACGTGCGTCGACACGTCCGGCCGCCCGATCCAGGACGTGAGCGACTTCGGCGTGTTTATACGAATGGGCAGGAGAAGCGTCTCGTCCTCGATCCGGACGAAGGCCCGCCCGCGCGGCGAGTACTGGCTCTCGCTGGAGCGGGCGAGATTCATGACGGACCCCGTCGAGCGCTCGGAGATCACGTCCCTGGAGCTGACGGCCCGTTCGGCGAGCCGCGGGTCGGTGAGCCGATCGGTCGACCCCGCAGCGGAGCGCTTCGAGTTCCTCTTCGAAACGCCGTGCGAGCTCGTCGTCGAGGTCATCGGCGTGCTCGACGCGCGACTCCGCGCGCGACTCGAGGTCCCCCCCGCCGAGGGCCAGGAGCGGTGGCAGCGGGTCGGGAACCGCGTCGACGTCCCCGGCGACGGCGCTGTCGCATTCACGGGTCTCGCGCCCGGGACCGCGCGCGTCGTCGTCTTCCACGACGACTCCCCCTTCAGGCTTCCGCTCGCCGTGCAGGAGGTAGAACTCGCTCCCGGGCCGAACCGGGTCCGCGTCGAGGTCACGGCGACCCACGACCTCGTCGTCCTCGTGCCCGACCGTGCCGGCGAGCCGTTCGATCTCCTGCAGGAGGTGGACGGTTCCTTCGAGCAGAGGGACCACGTGAAAGCCGGCGACGACGAGCGGATCGTCTTCGAGAGCCTGCCTCCCGGGCGGTACCGGGTGCGCCCCCGGAAGGGCCTCAGGAACCGCTTCGCCGAGTACGACGTGCCGTGCGCTCCGGTCGTCTACGAGCCAGTGGCAATCGGCGGCTACGAGGTCGTCGCGCTCCCCGACGGCAGCCCGGCGGCGATCCTCGGGCTCCGCCTCGGGGACATCCTCATGAAGGTCGACGGGGTCCACGCGGACGCAGAGATGTTCCTCGCCGAGTTCACCTCTCGCACGATGCGCGACGAGGGCGCGCTCCTGCTCGTGCGGCGCGCGGGCAAGGTGATCGAGGTTCCGGCGCGGTTCGACGACGGGCTGCCGGCGCGCGGGATGCTCGGACACGGAGCACGGTTCGAAGCCCAGGTCCGCTGACGCCCGGAATCTCGCCATGCTCACGCTCGCCGCTGCCCTGCTCCTCGCCCCCCCCTCGATCGAACCCGCGATCGAGGAGACCGGCGCGTACTTCGGACGCTCGGTCGCCGTCCTGACGGACCTCGACGGGGACGGGACGCCGGAGGTCGCCGTCGGCGCACCGGCCGCGTCGATCGACGCGCGGCAGCAGGGCGCCGTTCTCGTGCTCTCGGGCGCGACGCGCGAGGTCCTCCAGCGCTGGACGGCGAACCCCGCGCGGATTTCGTTCGGGCACGCGCTGCGAAGCGCGGGCGACACGAACGGAGACGGGACGGACGACGTCCTGGTCGGGTTCGCGCGGTGGCGCTCGTGCGAGATTCGCTCGGGAGTGGACGGTGCCCTTCTCCGGCGCCACGACCGGGACTGGCGCGAGGTGATCGCGTTCGGCGACTTCGATCGAGACGGCGCGGACGACCTGCTGCTCGCGATCGAGGACCTCTGGGAGGTTCGATCGGGACGGGACGGACGGCTGCTCGCGGGCTGCCGGCGCGTGCGCGGCATCGGGCGGCCGATCGTGGGCGGCCCGCCCGTCGGCGGCTTCGGGCGGTTCGATCCCGTCGGAGATCTCGACGGCGACGGTCTCACGGACGGGATCCTCGTCGCCGAGCCGTCGCGCGTCCTCCTGAGCGGCACGGGCGAGGGCCCGCGAGGACCCGAGACCTCGCTCTTCGAGCCGGGACATCGACCGATCGTCGACGACCGCTGGGGCCCGATCCTCGGAGAGCGTGGGCTGGTCGTCGACGCGGCATTCGCGGCCGGCGACCTGGACGGGAACGGACGCCCCGACGTCCTCTTGAGCGGTCCGACGAAGGTCGGGCGCGAGGTCGTCGGACTCTCGCCGCTCGTGCGGACCGTCCCCGCGATGATCGTCGCGACCTCCTTCGGCTCCGCGCTGCTCGGAGGCATCGATCTCGATGGCAACCGTCGGGCGGACCTCGTCGCAGCGGACCGGAGCGAGGCGTTCGGTCCAGTGGGAGTGACGGCGTTCACG
>JBCCSK010000526.1:0-3155 GCA_039200205.1 Planctomycetota bacterium | reverse complement strand
CGCGAACGCGGGTGCGCTGTTCACGTGGGCAATTCTTGCCCACGCTCCCACGCATCGATGAACACGCCTCTCTCCGCCCTCCTCGCCCTCCTCGCCGCTGCGACGCTGACGGCGGGCTGCCGTACGGGGGGCGCGACACCGCCTCCGGGCGGGCCCGAGCCCGCCCTGTACACCCTCGTCTACCTGCGGACCGGCGACGCGCCGCCCGATCTCTCTCCGGAGCGCCGAAGCGAGCTCTTCACAGGGCACTTCGCGTTCATGTCGAGCGAGGCCGAGGCGCGGCGGCTGCTCCTTGCGGGCCCCTTCGGGGCGGAGAAGGCGGCCGACGACCTGCGGGGCCTCTTCCTCTACGACGAGCCCGACCCGGCGGTCGCCCTCGCCCACGCGGCGAGCGACCCGACGACCGGGGCCGGCGTCTTTCGACAGGAGGCCTTCCCCCTCGCGACGTCGAGCGTGTTGAGAACGATTCCCGATCTCGAACAGGCGCGCCAGGAGGCGCGCGCCGCGGCCGGCGAGGACATGGGGAGTCCCGACATCCAGAGCTACGCGCTGCTCGTCGCCGACGACGGCGAAGCGGCCGCCGACTTGATCGCGCACCCGGCGCTCTCTTCGCACGTCGTCTTGTTCGGTCGAATGGGCGCGCCTCGCGACGGCGCCCTGTTCGCGGTGCTCTCTCTCGCCGACCTGGACGAGGTGCGCGCGCGACTCAAGATCGCCGGCACCGCGGGGATCGACGTCGAGCTCAGCGAGTGGTTCGCGACGCCCGCGCTGCTGGAGCTGCGCGACGCGTGGACCGCGCCGGCGGACGGCGCGGGTTGACGAGGCAGCGTCAGTCCCCGTCGCGGCCGCTCACGATCTCGTCGTCGAAGTAGTTCGAGCTCATCCCGGCGTCGACGACGACGCCCTGTCCGTTGATCCCGCTGGAGCGCGGCGAGAGCAGGAAGAGCGCCGTCGCGGCGACCTCTTCGGTTCGCAGCCCCTCTTTGCGCAGCGTCGCCTTTTCGGCGTGCAGCCACGAGTCGACGTAGCCGGGGATCCCCGCGGACGAGCTCGTCTTGAGGAGGCCCGCGCGAACCGCGTTGAAGCGCACGCGTCCGAGTGCGCTGAAGGACTTCGCGAGGAACACGACGGCCGAGTCGAGGGCCGCCTTGATCGGCGCCATGTAGCCGTAGTTCTCCGCCGCCATGGACGTCGTCGAGATCGAGATCGTCACCACCGAAGCGTCCGGCGAGAACTGGTCCTTGAGCGCGTTCGAGAGCGCGACGAGCGAGAACGCGGACACCTCGGTCGCCTCCAGGAAGTCCTCGGCGCGCGTCTCGTGGAACGGCTTCCAGCCGTCGCCGTAGTTCGCGTACGCGATCGAGTGGACCAGGCCGTCGATCGCTCCGAAGCGGTCTCCGAGCACCTCGGCGAGGCGCGGAATCGCCTCGCGATCCCGCACGTCGCAGACGAACACCGGCCGGTCGCCGACCAGCTTCGCGAGCTCGTCGCGCCGCTCCTCCGTCCGGACGACGAGCGCGACGTGGGCTCCGACCTCCTCGAGCTGCCGGACGACGTGCCAGGCGACGCTCTTTCGGTTCTTGAGGCCCGTGACGACGACGGTCCTGCCCGCGAGGCCGAGCCAGTCGCTCCCTTCTCCGACGGACGCGCTCACGCCTCGGCGACGGCCAGAACGCACTTCAGCCGCGTGACCGTCGCGTCTCCGCAGGTGACCTTGGCCGTGACGTAGCGAGCGTTCGAGAGGCGCTCGGTCAGGGTCACCTCGGCGCGCAGCGTCTCTCCGGGGCGGACGATCCGCCGGAAGCGCGCGTCCTCGATCCGCGTCAGGACGGGGACGCCCTTCGCCTCCCCGTCCTTCGGGTCGGTGGCGTAGATGAGGATCGCGCCGCTCTGGAAGCAGAACTCGGAGATCAGCACCCCGGGCAGCACGGGCTCGCCGGGGAAGTGCCCCTCGAAGGCGAACAGGTCGTGCGGGACGTCCCACTCGGTCACGATCGAATCGCCGTCGTGCGCGACGACGCGCGAGACGAACAGGAACGGCGGACGGTGCGGGAGGAACTCGGTGAGCGGCCGCTCGAGGACCGATCCACCGCCGGGGGAGCTCTCGTTGTCGGTCATGGTCGCAGCGGCGTTCCCTAGAGACCGCCCGTGACGTCGAGGGTCGCGCCCGTGACGTAGCTCGCCTCGCGCGAGGCGAGGAAGAGCACGGCGGCCGCGACCTCGTCGGTCGTCCCGAAGCGGCGGGCCGGCACGGACTTCTTGTAGGAGGCGACGAGATCCTCGGGCAGGTCGTCGATCAGGTCCGTGGCGATGAAGCCCGGCGAGACGCAGTTCACGGTGATCTTGCGCTTCGCGACCTCTTTGCAGAGCGAGCGCATCAGGCCGACCTGGCCCGCCTTCGAAGCCGAGTAGTTGCCCTGGCCCTCGAAGCCGAAGCGTCCGGCGGGCGAGGTCGTGAACACGATGCGGCCGTAGCGCTGACGCATCATGTTCTGAACCGCGAACTTCGACATCGTGTACGCGCCGGTCAGGTTCGTGTCGATCACGGCGCTCCAGTCCTCGGGCGACATCGTCGCGAGGAGCGAGTCTCGCCGGATCCCCGAGTTCGCGATGAGCACATCGACGGCGGCGTCGTCGAGCCCCTCCCAGAACGCGCGGACGGCGTCGTGATCGGCGACGTCGAAGCGGGCCAGCCGCACGCGCTCACGCGCGTCGCCCGCGGCCTCGACGAGCTCCTCCGCAGCGGCCTCGTCGCCCCGGTAGGTGGCGTGGACGACGGCGCCCTCGCGGAGGAAGGCGAGCGACACCGCGCGACCGATGCCGCGGGTCCCGCCGGTGACGATGACGTGCTGGTCCTCGAATCGCATGGTCGTCTGGGGCGCTGGGTCTTCTGCGGCACTGGAAGCCGGCCGGCCATTCTCTTCGCGAGCCATGTCTCGGTCGAGGCGCAGGGCCCCCTAGTTCGGACGTTTTTTCGGGACGTCGACGAGGACGCACGGTGCTCGACTCGAAGTCGAACCGACCGGGGCTCCGCGCCGCGGTTCGGGATGGGGGAGATCGACGTCGCCGGAGAACGCGAGACCACGTCGCGGCCGCGCCTCGTGCGCAGCCGCAGCGGGCGGTACGTCGAGGAGCCCGGGCGCGCCAAGCCGGTG
>JBCCSK010000525.1:0-3173 GCA_039200205.1 Planctomycetota bacterium | reverse complement strand
CGTCGGTGACTACCGCCTCACCGACGAGGAGGTCGAGGTCTCCGTCGGCATCGATGTCCGCGACCTCGATCTGCGTGCGTTCGCCGACGCCCTCGTCCTTCGTGTCGCGCGGCTCGAGGATCGCGCGCTCCGTCTCGAAGACCGGAGCGCCGGCCTTGCCGATGTTACGGAGCCACGACACGCCGCCGCTCTTGCCGCCGGAGACGAGGTCGAAGAGGCCGTCCCCGTCCCAGTCGACGACGACGGGCATCGCGTAGCCGTCGGAGAACCACGGAGTCTTGCCGGCCTTCGCAGGCGTCGACAGGGTCGTGGCGAACTTCGGCTCCTTGGCCGAACCCAGGTTCTCGCGGACGAAGAGTCGGCCCTTGTTCGTGCCGATCAGAAGATCGAGATCGCCGTCGTCATCAAGGTCAACGGGCACGGCGGAGTAGGCGCGATCGCCGGGCCCCTTGCCCGACGTGTGCTCCCTGGTGCCGGGATCCCAGAACTCGCCGGTATGCATCAGACCGCCCTTCTCGTCGCGCAGCATCTCGGGAGCCGCGAAGCCTCGCTCGCTCCCCCACGCAACGTAGGGCAGGCCTTCGTAGCAGCCCGAGACGATGTCGAGGTGGCCGTCGGCGTTGAGGTCCGCGAACCGCGGACTGATGCCGACGCATCACCAGTTGTGGAACTTCAGGTCGTTGCCGTCGGACAGCTTCAGCTTGCCGCGGCTCTCGTAGGTGGGCGCGGTCCTGGAGCCGACGTTGTGGAAGAGCTCGATCTTGCCGCTGAACGAGCTGACGAGCAGGTCGAGCTTGCCGTCGCCATCGTGGTCGCGGAGGAGCGGACCGGCGTGACCGATGTCCTTGGTGAGGTCGATCGCCTTTCCGTCGGCGACGACCTCGACGGCGGGCTCGAAGTCGTCGAGCTGGGCGGCGGCAGTGCCGCAGAGTGCGAGCGCGACGACGAGGTGCGATGCGGTCCTTGTTCGTTGCATGGTGAGCGAAGTCATGGGCGAGAGATGGGAACGAGCTGGGGAGACCCAGGCTAGCTCGGATCGTCCAGGCTGGCATGGACTCGCTCGGCGGGACCAGACCTCGACGCGAAGTCCGAGCGCATCGCTACCCTTGGGATGCGAAGGGGCGCACGCAGCCTGCCGTCAGGCGTGAGTCCACTTTCCCTGCCCCCCACGTCATGACCGCTCGTACGTGTGTCCCCTGGAGGCCCGTCTGGAGCCTTTTCGTCTGCTGCTGGCTCACTCTTCCGCCGTGGTCGTACGCGCTCGACGAAGAGGAGCCTCCCCCGCCGCGCCCGATCCCCGAGATCGTCGACGAGATCCGCGAGGCCGGGAACCGCGTCCCGCCGGTGCTGTACGACGAGCTCGCGCGGCATCGCTCGGCGCGGGCCCTGACCGAGCTCAAGAAGTGCGAGCGCCAAGCCGACTCGGGCTGGGTCCGCGAGCGCCTCTACCAGAGCCTCCAGCACTTCCGCGACGACGAGCGTCTCGCGAAGAGCGCCGCCCGCTGGCTGGCGGAGCGCTGCGAGACCGAGAACCGCAGCTTCAAGTACTCCGCAGCTCGGGGACTCGCGAAGCTCGGCATCCACGGCGCCGATCAGGCGGAGCGGCTCTGCCGAAGCTCGGACGATCGCTGGATCGGGCCCACCGTCGTCGGGTGTGTTCTGGATCGACTCGAGGTGAAGGGAAGCGCGAGGGACCTCGACGCCGTCCTCGTCCACTACACGCCCGAGTACTCCGGGACGCGCGAGCGCCTGGTCGAGGTTCTCTCGGCCCTGGAGGGCGACAAGCCGAACAAGGCGCTCCACGACTTCCTCGAACGCAGCGCAGGAACGTACGGGACCAAGTGCGCCGTCGTCGACGTCCTCACCGCGCGAGAGGATCCGTCCGAGCTCGAGTTCCTGCACGAGCTGCTGCTGGATTCGAAGCACGCGCCGAGGGCGTACATCATCGACGCCCTCGCGATCCAGGGCTACCGGGAGCACGCCGACGACCTGGTCGCACTGATGGAGAACGACCGGCCGGGCGTCGCCGCCGCCGCGTTCATCGGCATGATCCGGATCGGCGATGACGACGCGGCCTGGATCGCTCGCCTGCACGCCCTCGCCGACGACTCTGCGTATCTCAGGCGAATGGCGGCCGTCGAGGGATCGAGGAGGCTCGTCGAACTGAAGCACTCCGAAGCGGCGACGCAGGCGTCCATTGCCGTGATCGGCGATGCGGTCGCCGACGACGTCAGCTACGTGCGCGACGCGGCCCTCGAGATCGTCCAGGAGGTTCGCTCGGCCGACTTCGTCCCTCACCTGATCGCAGCACTCGAGACGGACGACATCGAGCGGCGCGACCGGATCGAGGAAGCGCTCGTCCTCCTCACGGGAGCCGACCACGGGGGCTCCGGCCCTCGCTGGAGCACGTGGTGGGAGAAGGAAGGAAAGGGGCAGCCGATCCCGAGCCTCGACGTGGCGACCCAGCGGCGGAACGAGCGCGAGCGACGCAAGAACAAGGCGAGGCGCACCACGTTCTACGGAATGAACATCGCCGAGGACGGCGTGTGCCTGCTCATCGACGCGAGCGGCTCGATGGAGACGGTGAACGACTGGGGCGAGACGCGCTTCGAGATCGCCCAGCAGGAGACGATCGGCGCGCTCGAGCGCATGCCTGAAGGGACGACCTTCAACGTCGTGTTCTTCGGCACCACCGTCGCGCCGTGGCGGGACGAGATGGCGGTGATGAGCGATAGCGTCCGCGCCGAGGCGATCGAGTTCGTCCGCACGCAGGGCTTCCTCGGCGGAACGGCTCTCTACGACGCGATCGAGTCCGTGATCGAGGATCCCGGTCTCCAGAACCTCTACGTCCTGTCGGACGGCGAGCCCGCGGGAGGCACGATCGACGACCCCGAGAAGATCCTGAGCGCAGTCAAGCGCTGGAATCGCGGGCGCGGCGCGCGGATCCACTGCGTGTCCATCGGGTACCGCAGCGAGCTCCTCGCTCGCCTGGCCGACATGCACGACGGGGATTTCCGGGAAGCCGAGTAGCGCGACCGAGACAGTCTCGTTGTCGAAGCAACACCGAGACATGGGTGCGCGACGTTTGGCACCATTCGTGCTGCTTCCAGCCGCCGGGCCTCCCCGCGGCGCACTCGTGCCGGCCCGGGGCCCCCCCCGGGGTGCGGGGGGGG
>JBCCSK010000524.1:0-3202 GCA_039200205.1 Planctomycetota bacterium | reverse complement strand
CGCGGCGTCCTGCACGCCGAGCGCAACCTCCTCGAGTCGGGCAGCACGATGCACGGCCTGCAGATCTGGGCGCGCCTCCCGATCGCGGAGCAAGACGCGGCGCCGGACTACCGCGCGATCCCAGCGGACGAGATGCCTGCGTGGAGCCGCGATGGCGTCGACCTGCGCCTGCTCGCCGGCAGCCTCGAGGGACGCGTCGGTCCGATCCCTCTCGCACTCCATGCGCTCATGGCGCACGTCGCACTGGCGCCGCGTTCGACGATCGAGCTGGAGCTTCCCGCCGCGGGCCAAGAGGCCGGCGTGTACGGGATCACGGGCACCGCGACGCTGGACGGCGAGGACGCGCTTTCGCGCGGGACGATGGCGCGCCTCGCCGACGGCGCGACGACCGTGCGACTTGCGTGCCACGGCGACGCGCCGGCCGAGATCTTCCTGGTCGGCGGAGAGCCCGCGCCGCGCCCGCTCCATTTCGGAGGCCCGTTCGTCTTCGACAGCGCAGAGGCGCTGGAGCGCGCCTACCGGCGCTACGCGAGCGGTGAGATGGGGACGCTGGACGGGACGCCGTTCTAGCGAGTGCGGACTCTCTGTCCGTGCACAGGCTCTTCTCCGAGCCAGTTGCAGGATTCGTGACGGTCGACGCGCGGGACCGTCGCGTCGGTGGGTGGACCATCACCCACGACCCTGTCATGAAGCCCCTCGAGACGCTCCGCACTCCGTTCCCCCTCCTGCTCCTCGCCGCCGTCGGATGCGACGCTTCGACCAGCCCCGCCGGCAGCGAGCCGCCCGTGAGCGAGCTCGGGATCAACCAGGGCACGCTCACGCTCGCCGACTTCGAGCCGGCCCCGGTGCCCTTCGATCCGACGAACCCGTACGGCGAGGGGGACCTGATGCTCTCCGAGTGCGTCGAGGTCGCCTTCTTCACGCCCGGGGCCGATCACGAGTATCCCCTGACCGGCGCGCAGTGGATCCGAGAGGATCTGCTCTCGGGCGGCGCGATCGTGCCGGGGACGCACGAGACGTGCTGCGTCGTCCGCAAGATCCGTGACGCGGTCGCCGGCAACGTCGACGCGGATCCCGAGGACGAGCTCGTCGCCGTCCAGCTGGTCCCTCAGGCGGGCGGGACGAACGCTGTCCGCGTGATCGTCGGCAACCGGAACGCGTCGGGCGGCGTCAGCTGGACGACCGTTCAGGAGTACGCCTCGGGCTCTGTGACGAACCGCGACGCGAGCATCGCGGTCGGCGACTTCGACGGCGACTTTCGCGACGAGATCGTCGTCACGTCGAGCTCGAAGTACGAGGGGCTGCCCGGGAACGTCAGCTGGCTGCGCGTCCTCGACGACGTCGAGGAGGGGTGCGGTGAGATGCTGTACTTCTACCGTCCTGAGGGGCACTGCTCGATGCGCGGCTACGCGGCCGATCTCGACGGTGACCAGATCGACGAGCTGATCCTCGGGCTCGAGGGCGATACGACCTCGTCCGGTCGGTACGCCGTGCGGGTCTACCGCGGCGGCGAGGACGTCGATCAGCTGACCGAGGTGCACGGCTGGCGCTACCTGAACGCGGGCGTGAACGGGTTCGGCGGCAAGCTGGCGGTCGGCGATTTCGACGGTGACCGGACCGACGAGGTCGCCTTCGTCGGCGCGCTCGGCGGCGTCGGCGGGCTGTCGAGCGCCTGGGTTCGGCTGCACGAGTGGAACGGCGCGGCGGGCTTCACCCTGACGTCGTCCCATAGCCAGCCGCTCTTCACCGGAACGCACCACGCACGGGGAAAGTCGTTCGACGTGTGCGCGGTCGACCGCTTCGGAGGCGGCAGGGACGAGCTCGCCCTGATGTCCGACGTCGAGGGCGGCGACTACGAGATCGACCTCATCGCTTGGGACGCGGACGACCTCCAGTGGAGCGTCTCGACGGTCCCGATCGATCGGCCGGCGCCGCTCGGCGCAGCCGTGCGCGTTCGAGCTGGCGATGGTGACGGCGACGGGGCCGAGGACCTGTTCTTCGGGATCACCGAGGGCTACTGGGCCACCTGGAAGCGCGCCGTGTACGGAGTCGCGCGCGTCGGGCCGACCCCGACGGCGACGGTCCTCGGCGACGACTGGTTCTGGCTCGACGGCGTCACCAACCCGCCCGTCGTCGCGCCCGCCGAGCTCGACGGCGACGGCCTGCGCGTGCGCTTCACCGGCCGCAGGACGCTCAACGTCTCGGATCCGATCCCGCTCGTTCTCCTCGCCGCGCCGCCGACGAAGTCGAGCATCTCGCAGAACTATTCGGCGAGCCGCACCTCCTACTTCGAGGCCGCTGGTTCGAGCGAGGCGATCGGCGTCTCGAGCAGCGCGACGATC
Organism: Planctomycetota bacterium; assembly: GCA_039200205.1. Lineage (GTDB taxonomy): Bacteria > Planctomycetota > UBA1135 > UBA1135 > Saltatorellus. The sequence continues at coordinate 860 of JBCCSK010000524.1, read as the reverse complement.
TCATTCCTCGTGGGCTTCGAAGCCCAGGACGTCACGGGGGCCTTCGGCGCCTCGGTGAAGGGCAAGACCGAGAACCGCTTCACTTCGACCGAGACGACCACGACCCGGACGACGTTCCTGAGCGGCTTCTCGGGCGACGCCGACCACGACGTCATCGTCTTCCAGGCGAACCTCTACGAGAGCTACGAGTACGAGATCCTCTCGTCGCCCCGGCCCAGCCTGATCGGCGCGTACTACACCCTCGACATCCCGATCGACTCGAACACGTACAAGTGGACGGTCAACTTCTACAACGCGAGCGTGCGCGATCCGTACGTCATCGGGCCGGACCTGCTGCCGCACACGATCGGCGATCCGTCGAGCTACCCCACGCTCGCCGAGACGCAGGCCCACGTCGATCGCTACGTCGGCTGGCGTGTCCCACAGGACGCCGCGGTCGGCCAGGGCAGCGGCACGCGTGGGCTGGGCATCGACCTCGTCACCGAGTCGGCGACCTCGGAGCAGCGCGAGAGCACCGCTTCTCTCGAGATGGAGTTCAAGGCCGGCTTCGGCGTCGTGGGAGGCAGCTACGCCGCGACGAACGGCGAGGTCTACGAGACGGTCGTGAGCGAGCAGACCGTCTACGAGAGCGAAGTCGGGGACATCCTCGACTGGGTCGACTACCAGAACTACGGCTACGACTTCGGTCTCGCCGTCTACAAGTACGGCCGGCTCGCCGACTCCCAGAACGTCCCCACGGGCGAGGTCGAGCCCGGGACGTACCCGATGACGATCGTGACGTACTGGGTGGATCCGACCGGCTCGGAGTATTGATCCGGAGCGGCCTGCGAGGGCCTCGGATCGGAGGGCGGGCGGGGGGG
>JBCCSK010000523.1:0-3217 GCA_039200205.1 Planctomycetota bacterium | reverse complement strand
CTCGGCTTCAAGCACGCGATGATGACGCTCGACCACGCGCGTCCCGGTGTCGCTGCCCAGGCCGTCGGAGCGTCGCAGGGCGCGCTGGACCTCGCCAACGTCTACGCCAACCGCCGCGTTCAGTTCAAGGTGCCGCTCAGCCAGCATCAGATGGTCCAGAAGATGCTCGCCGACATGGCGATCAAGACCGAGGCGGCGCGTCAGCTGACCTACGCGGCGGCGGCAGCGCTCGATGCGGTCGGGCCCAACCCGATGAACTCGAAGATGGCCGCGATGGCCAAGTGCTTCGCCAGCGACGTCGCGATGGAGGTCGCGACCGACGCCGTGCAGGTCTTCGGGGGCTACGGCTTCATGGAGGACTACCCGATCGCGAAGTTCTTCCGCGACGCGAAGATCCTCCAGATCTACGAAGGGACGAACCAGATCCAGCGGATCGTCATCGCGCGACACCTCATCCGCGAGGCGAACGAGCTGGAGCATCTCCAGGAGTTCATCCCGACCGAGGTGCAGGAGTCCTACGGCGCCGAGACGGCGCCCACTGCCTGACCTCGAGTGCTCCTTCGGGAGGACGCCGCGTTCCTGCCGTTCTGGCTGATCTGAAGCCGATCGCGGGCTGAAACACTGCCTCTCGGGCAGTTGGAGGGACGTCCCGCAGGGGGGCAAGGATCTTCCCTGAAGCGGCCCCTGGGGGCCGCCGGGGGCCTCATTGGCCGCGCCTATGGGTGCCGTTACAGGCAAATCACCCAACAGAAGGCGTCACGAAGCGTATTCCGCACGAAGGGAGGAATGCAGGGGCGGGGTTCGAGGCGGAAACGCAAACGAACCTGGTCCTTCGGCACGAAGCTCGCAGCGGGGGAATCCCGACGTGCCGTGCGGACTTGCTCCCGCGCCATCCAAAAAACGGGCGGACTCCGTTCTGAGGCACCGAAACGCGGCCTTCAACCGCGGCTTTGGAACGAAAGGCGCTCCTGAGGACACCGATGACTGCAATCCGAAACACGAAGAGCCTCCACGAACTCGACCTTCTACTGGACCGCTACGCCGAGGACACCGAGGCGTTCGCGACCAAGGCGAAGCGTCGCGCGCAGGACTGGAACCGTCAGGAGATCGATCTCGAGCTCCGCGACCCCCAGTCCTGGCGGAAGAGCGTCGACGAGGACGCCGCCGCTCGCAGCAGCGTGGCGTCGATCGAGGAGCAGCTCCGCACCGAGATCGACAACATCACGATCATGGATCGTGAGGAGGAGGCACGGCACGCTCGCCGCATCGAGTTCGCCCGCTTCCGCCTGGAGCACGCACTCCAGCGCGCCGGTCTCACCGAGGACGACGTGAACGGCCAGGTCGAGTACGACCCGGCGACCTACCGCCACGTCGACCACGAGTCGTGCTCGCTTCCGAGCGAGGTCTGCCGTCGCTGGCTCGAGCTGCACCACCTGCGGACCGAGCTCGTCGAGCGGAACCTCTACCTCGCGATCATCAACGTGGAGCGCTACGCCCACCTCGGCGTCTCTCGCCTCGACCTCATCCAGGAGGGGTCGGCCGCCCTCTTCCGCGCCGTCGACGGGTTCGACTGGCGTCGCGGCCTCCTCTTCCGGACGTACGCGGTCCACTGGCTCAACCAGGCCTACCGCAGCTACCTCTACAACAACGGCCAGACGGTCCGCGTCCCGGTCTACCTCCAGAAGGCGATGAAGCACGTCCGTGCCGCGATCGACAAGCTCGGTCCGGACGCGAGCGTGGCGGAGATCGCCGCGGAGGCCGATCTGGGCGAGCACCTGGTCGAGAGCGCCCTGGCTGCAAGCCGCTCGACCCTCTCGATCGACTCGCCGTTCAGCGCTGGCGACGACGCCTCCGGCGGACTCGCCGAGGTGCTCGGCCAGGCCGACGACTCGGGCGTCTACTCGACCGAGATGGAGGACATCACGCTGGAGGCCGGCATCCACGACGCGATGGATCGCCTCTCGGAGCGCGAGCGGTTCGTGATCGAGATGCGCTTCGGCATCAACCGTGAGCGAGAGCACACGCTCAGCGAGGTCGCCGCCGAGCTCGGCGTCAGCCTGGAGCGCGTCCGCCAGATCCAGGTGCGCGCGATCAGCAAGATGAAGACGCCGCATCTGCGCAAGGCGATCGACCCGTTCCTGTGAGGACGACCAGGACTCCCTGAATCCCGCGGCCCCGCGATCGGTTCTCCGGTCGCGGGGCCGTATTCATGACCGTGCCGGCATCCCGCCGCGGACCGCGCCGGCCGCCGTCGCCCCGAAGTGGTCCTCGAACCGCGGATCGAGCGGTCGACTGTTGGGCATCGAGAGCCAGACGCGCATCAGGTGCCGGCGCGCGCTCGGGTCGGGGTCGTCCTCGAACGCCGTGCGGCGGTGGAACGTCGTCCAGTTGTTCAAGAGCAGCAGGTCCCCGGCCTCCAGGCGGAAGCTGGCGTAGAGCCTCGGTTCCTCGGCGATCTCCTCCAGCGCGTCGAGCGCCGCACGCTGCTCGTCCGTCAGGTCGGGCGCCTCCGGGCTCGCGTCGGCGCGGTCGATCAGCACGCGCAGGAGGCTGCCCGCGAAGCGGCCGTCGTGCTCGGTGAAGACGGGCACGAGCGCGTACGGCCTCTGGTTGCCCTCGTCGACGGTGTGGCGCAGGTAGGGGAGGGCGTCGCGTTCGAGGACCACTGCGTGGTGGGGGGCGTGCTCCCGCAGCGCCTTGCGCAGGGCGATCGAGCTGAGCACGTGGTTCTCGCCGCCCGCGCGCGCAGGGCGCACGCAGAGGAAGGCGATGACGTCGCAGCGATCCGTGTGGAACGACAGCCGGCGGTTGGAGTAGGGCCCGCGGAAGCGCGGGTCGCTCGGCGCGAAGCCCGCGTCGCGCACGTGGAGCAGCGTGTCGCCGTCCGCGCTCTGCGAGACGGGAGTGCCGAGGCGCGCGGTGAACGTCCGCAGCGCGCGCTCGGGCTCTTCCGCCGCGAAGCCCCTGAGGAGGCACGCGCCCGCGCCGTGCTCCAGCTCGTCGCGGATCCGCTCGACGCGCCCGTCGAGCGCACGCGCGTCGCCGCCCGTGGACAGCGCGTCGCGCTCCTCGGCCGTGAGCTCGTCACCCCAGCCGTCGCGTCCGAAGAGCTCGGCGCCGCGCCAGACGATGTCTCGGGTCATGCGTCGAACTTCGTGTACGCGTCGAGCGACCGCAACCCGCAGGCTTGGCGAGCGACCTGAACCCACTGGCTCGG
>JBCCSK010000522.1:0-3243 GCA_039200205.1 Planctomycetota bacterium | reverse complement strand
TCGTCGATGACCCGACCCGGCAGGACCCCAATGGAGAATGCGCGATGGTGGAACGCGACGCACGACGGCGCGACTGCGGCGAGTGCGGCCACAAGGAGAGCCCGGAGGAAACACGCCATGCGCCGGCTGCGCGCGCCTGCGGCCGTACTGCGCGGGCTCCCGATCGACCGGATCGTGGGTCCGGCGTTCATCGGCTACGGGACGCGAGAGAACATGGGTCCCTCCCTCTCGCTCGCCGACACCGCCACCCGGATGAAGCGCGAGCATGACGCGGCCGTCCACGCGCTACGTGAGGGATGCACCGAGGAAGAGTGGTCCCACGGCGGCAGCAATCAGCGCGCCGTCCCCGCCTTCGGGCGCTTCGACGACACCGGCGAGCTCGCGGCGCTCGCCGGGTACGCGACGTGGAGCGACGAGATCGCGCACATCGCAGTCGTCGCCGCACCGGGCCATCGCGGCGCCGGACACGCCACCGTCGTCGTCGCCGCCGCGGCGCGACACGCGCTCGACGCGGCACTCCTGCCGCAGTACCGGACGCTCCTCGCCAACGAACCCTCGATGGCGATCGCGCGGAGGCTCGGCTTCGAACGCTACGGCTCGTCGGTCTTCGTCCGGCTGGCCGACCGTTGATCGCCGGGCATTCGATCTTGAGTCATGTGCGTCGCGGATTCGGTCGCGAACGCACATCATGGGCGCATGTCGGCTCCTCCCACGTCGAAAGTCGTCACGGAGCGGCTGATCCAGGGTCTCCTCGAACGTCGGATCGCGGCCAGCACGCTCGCGCCGAATGACGTCGATTCGGCGACGGAGCTGCTCGACGGAAGCGCAACGACCTGGCGACTGGGCCCGGCCCTGGAGGCCGGCGACTTCCTCCTCATCTACTGGCCGAAGGGACTCGGCAAGATGAAGGGCCTCGAGGACGTGGCGTCGGGTCTTCGCTACCTCTACCGCGTGGAGAGCGAGACCGTCGAGCTCGGGGACGAGTCTTCCCGGCGACACGAGGTGGCGCTCGGTGAGCGGCTCGAGCTGGAGCCACCGATCGACCCCAAGCATCCGGAGCTCGCGAGCTGGGGCCTCGCGAAGCGGAACTTTCGAGGGGCGGGACGTCAGCGCGAATCGATCGGCCGCGACATCGCCCGGGTCCTCTGGCGTCTGGTCATCGAGTCGTCGCCTGGAGCTGCCGAGTTCCTCTCCGAGTCAGCGCCCTCCGCCGCAGGTGACGCCCGCTCGGTCGAGGAGATCCTCTCGGGGCGACCTGAGACGATGCGAGCGCAGGCCGCCAGAGCTCTGGCGAAAGGCAGCACATGGACGGCGCGGCGCCCCGACATTCCGATCGAGCTGGCGGTGGTCGCCTTCCTGCTTGAGGAAGCGCCGGACGACCAGCGCAACACCGCCGCCTTCATCCGCTCCAGCCTGCGCTCCGGTGAAAAGCGGCGCGCGCGCGCCAGAGCGCCGCTCGCGCTGGGTCTCGCCGATACGCCGGAATTCGATGAGATCGCGCGCTCGGAGGGCGCCGGCGAGATCGATGCGTCGCTCGTGTCGACCCTGGTGGGCGCGGCGGAGGAGATCCGCGTCCGCACGAGCCCGGACACCGTCCTGCATACGCGGCACCTCCTGGTCGCGGCGCTCGTCTCCGATCCTGTGCGGACGTCCCTGGAGGGTGTCGATCACGACGTGGCGTCCCTCCTTGCCGCGCTTCTCGACTTCCTGCGAGACCAGCATCCGGGCGATGTCATGGCGGAGTGGGAGAGGCTCCTCACAAACGGCCCGACGGACGACACGCTCGACTTCCGTCTGCGTACTGCCGCACTGCGCGATACGTGGACGGAGCACGACGAGCTCGGCTACGCCGTGTACGCGCAGGCGATCGCTGATTCGATCCGGCTCCGCACCACCAAGCCGCCGCTAGCGGTTGGGATCCAGGCGCCGTGGGGCCAGGGGAAGACCAGCCTGATGTGGATGATCCGGCGCCTGCTCGATCCGTATGCGCCGGGTGGAGAGCGTCGACCGGAGGAGTCGGTGACGAGCGCGGTCACCGAGACCGCGAAGGGCACGTACGGGCGGCTCCTGGATCTGCTCGACGGCAAGGCAAAGACGGTCGGCGATCGCGGGATGCTCGAACCAGCCGACGGGGTGATTCCGAGCGTCTGGTTCAACCCGCTCTACTACCGCGCGAGCGAGCAGGTCTGGGCGGGCCTCGCCCACGCGATCCTCCATCAGCTCTCCGAGCGACTGGAGCCCGACGGAAGTCGCGAGGAATTCTGGTTCCGCCTCCATGCCGCGCGCATCAACGTCTCGGCCGTCCGTGAGGACCTCACGAGGTCCCTCTTCACGCGCTTCCTACCGTGGGCCGTCGTCGAGCTGCTGATGGGCTTGATCGGCACAGTCGGCGGCATGCTGGTCAACCCGTGGTGGGTGACCCTCCTTCCCGGGTCGTGGGTCTTCGCGTATCTGCACTTCCGATACTTCCGCAAGAACCAGGGGAGGAACCTCGCCCTCGACGAGGCATTCGCGAAATACGTCCGCGAGCCCAACTACGACGATCGACTGGGACTGCTCCATCTCGTCGACCACGACATCGACAGGATGCTCGGCATCCTCACGGCCCACCGGCCAATCGCCGTGTTCATCGACGATCTCGACCGGTGCGATCCGGACACGGTCTCGGAGGTCATCCTCGCGGTGAACCAGTTCCTGAGCCTACCTGAGCGGAGCGTGTTCTTCTTCCTCGGGATGGACATGGAGATGGTCTCCAACGCGCTCGAGCGATCGCACTGGAGCAGCGAATCCGACAACGGTGACGACAGCGTGGAGCGGAGCATCGGCTGGCGCTTCATGGAGAAGTTCGTGCAGCTCCCCTTCGCGATCCCGCACCTCGATCCGGAGACGGCAAGGTCGTTTGCGCGACTCAGACTCCAAGACGCAGCGAACTCGAAAGGGGACGAATCGGTTCAGGAGGACGACGACTCGACCGAGTCGGAGGGCGTCGACGACGCGGTCGCTGGCATCGAGAGCGCGGAGAGTGCCGAGGAAGTCGCGGCTCGAACGAACGAGGCGCTCGCGTCGTTCGACTCTCGGCGCGCGCGCGCGAAGATCGAGGCCGCAGCGTCGACCCGGGTCACGGAAACGCTGGAGGATCAGAGCGGCGACGAGATGAAGAATATCGTCGATCTCGCGCTCCTCGATCTGGAGCTGAACCCGCGCACGATCAAGCTCTACTTCGGGCTCGTCCGCATTCTGCGC
>JBCCSK010000521.1:0-3247 GCA_039200205.1 Planctomycetota bacterium | reverse complement strand
ATCCAGGACGTCGCGCCGCTCTTCGCGCTGATCCAGTCGATGTGAATCGCCGAGGGGCGGCGCAGCGTTCCGCTGCACCGCCCCTCGTTCACACGGCCGTCCGTGGATCAGCCGAACTGGATGCCCTGCGCGAGGGGCAGGTCGTCCGAGTAGTTGACGGTGTTGGTCTGGCGGCGCATGTACGCCTTCCAGGCGTCGCTGCCGGACTCGCGTCCGCCGCCGGTGTCCTTCTCGCCGCCGAAGGCGCCTCCGATCTCCGCGCCGGACGTGCCGATGTTGACGTTCGCGATGCCGCAGTCCGAGCCCGTCGCGGACAGGAACCGCTCGGCGGCGCGGACGTCGCGCGTGAAGATCGCGCTGGAGAGGCCCTGCGGCACGCCGTTGTGCTTGTCGATCGCGTCCTCCAGGTCGCGGACCGGGATCACGTAGAGGATCGGCGCGAACGTCTCGTTCTGGACGGTCTGGAAGTGGTTCTCGGCCCGCATGATCGCGGGCACGACGAAGTGGCCCCCGGCGAGAGCGCCGTCGGGCTCGGCGCGACCACCGCCGCGGAGGAGCTCGCCGCCCTCCGCCTCGCAGGACGCGATCGCCCCCTCCATCGCCTCGACGGCCACCTCGTCGATCAGCGGCCCGCACAGCGTCGCCTCGTCCATCGGGTCGCCGATGACGACGTCGTCGTACGCGCGCACGAGGCGCGCTACGACCTCGTCCAAGACCTTCTCGTGGACGAGGAGGCGACGGGTCGACGTGCAGCGCTGCCCGGCCGTGCCGACCGCCCCGAAGAGCGTCGCCGGCAGGACCATGTCGAGGTCGGCGTCGTCCATCACGACGAGGCCGTTGTTGCCGCCGCACTCCAGGATCAGTCGGCCGAAGCGGCCCGCGACGCGGCCCGCGACGTGCTTGCCGACCTTCGTGGACCCGGTGAACGAGATCAGCGGGATGCGGGGGTCGTCGGTCAGCGTCTGCGCGACGTCCTCGTTCGAGCCGATCACGAGTCCGCACAGGCCGCCGAAGCCCTCCTCCTCGAGGACCGGGCGGACGACGTTGACGAGGCCGATCGCCGTCAGCGGCGTCTTCGGGCTCGGCTTCCAGATGCAGGCGTCGCCGCACGTGAAGGCGAGCATCGAGTTCCACGCCCAGACGGCCATCGGGAAGTTGAAGGCGGTCAGGATCCCGACGGTGCCGAGCGGGTGCCACTGCTCCTGCATCGAGTGGCCCGGACGCTCCGACGGCATCGTCAGGCCGTACAGCTGGCGCGAGAGGCCGACCGCGAAGTCCGCGATGTCGATGCACTCCTGCACCTCGCCCCAGCCCTCCTGGACGATCTTGCCCATCTCCAGCGTGATGAGCCGCCCGAGCGCGTCCTTGTGCTCGCGCATCGCGTTGCCCATCCGCCGCACGATCTCGCCGCGCTTCGGGCCGGGGAGCTCACGCCAGCGCAGGAACGCCTCCTGGGCGGCGGCCACGACGCGCTCGTAGTCGGCGCTCGTCGCCATCCGCACGCGGCCGATCACCTCGCCCGTCGCGGGCGAGCGGGACTCGAGGATGTCACCCGAGCACGGGAGCCAGGAGCCGGCGTAGGCCCCTTCGTTGGTCTCCTCGATGCCGAGGGAGGACAGGAATCCGAGGTCTTGGGTCGTCGTCGCCATTCGATCGTTGAGAGAGGGGAGTCGAAGGCGAAAGAGGATAGCGCCGGAGCGCGGTTTCGGGCCCCTCCCGGGGGCCTTCGGGGGAGCTGGTCGCTATCCTCTTCGCCCTCATTCGCCAGAGCAACGGCAGCGAAAAGGCGCGAGAGCGACATGTCCGAAGGCAAAATCATCTTCCAGCTCCAGGACCTCAAGAAGTTCTACGACCAGCGCGAGGTCCTGAAGGGCATCACGATCTCGTTCCTCGAGGGAGCGAACATCGGGCTCATCGGGCCGAACGGCGCCGGGAAGAGCACGCTCCTGCGGATCCTCGCCGGCGTCGACACCGACATCGAGGGGATCGCGCGGCCGATCCAGGGGCTCTCGATCGGCTACCTCCAGCAGGAGCCGCCCCTCAACGAGGAGAAGACCGTCGGCGGCAACATCGACGAGGCGGTGGACGAGCTCCGGGCGATCGAAGCGCGCTACTACGAGGTGATGAACGTCATGGGCGACGCGGAGGGCGAAGAGGCCGAGAAGCTCTCGGCGGAGTACGACGACCTCCAGCACGCGATGGACACGAAGGGGATCTGGGACCTCGACAGCCGCCTGGAGCAGGCTGCCCACGCGCTCCAGGTGCCGCCGATGGACTCGCCCGTCACGAACCTCTCGGGGGGCGAGCGCCGCCGCGTCGCCCTCTGCAAGCTGCTGCTGGAGCACCCCGACCTGCTGCTCCTCGACGAGCCGACGAACCACCTCGACTCCGAGTCGATCGCGTGGCTCGAGGATCACCTGAAGGAGTACGACGGCACGGTGATCCTGATCACCCACGACCGCTACTTCCTCGACAACGTCGTCGGCTGGATGCTCGAGATCGAGCGCGGTCAGGCCCGCCCGTACAAGGGCAACTACACCGCGTACCTCGAGCAGAAGTCGAAGATGCTCGACCTCAAGCGCAAGAACGACGCGTCGCGGGCGAAGGTCCTGGAGCGCGAGAAGGAGTGGCTCTCTCGAACGCCGGCCGCGCGAACGAAGCAGAGCAAGGCGCGCCTGAAGCGCTACCAGGACCTGGCGGCCGAAGCGCGCGCCGAGGACATGGCGCAGAGCGTCGAGCTCCGGATCCCGCCGGGTCCGCGCCTGGGCGACAAGGTCCTCGACATCGAGGGCCTCGGGAAGGGGTACGGCGACCGGACGCTCTTTCGCGGGCTCACGTTCTCGCTGCCCCCGCAGGCGAAGCTCGGCGTGATCGGCGCCAACGGCATGGGCAAGTCGACGCTGATGCGGATCGTCATCGGCGACGAGACCGCCGACGAGGGCGAGGTCCAGATCGGCCAGACGGTCCAGATGCGGTTCCTCGACCAGAGCCGGACCGTGCTCGACGACGACCTGTCCGTCTTCGACAACATCACGGGCGGCAACGAGCAGCTCCCCTTCGGCACCTCGGTGATCGACAGCCGCGCCTACGTGGCTCGCTTCAACTTCAAGGGCGAGGACCAGCAGCGCAAGGTCGGCGAGTGCTCCGGCGGAATGCGCAACCGCGTCATGCTCGCCAAGATGCTCAGGGAGCCGGCCAACCTGATCATCATGGACGAGCCGACGAACGACCTCGATCTCGACACGCT
>JBCCSK010000520.1:0-3249 GCA_039200205.1 Planctomycetota bacterium | reverse complement strand
TTCGGGATAGCCGAACGCGGGCGTCCACAGGGACGTCGCGCGCGCGATGCCCTCCTCGATCGTCGGCACGGGAGCAGTGCGAGTTCCAAGGGCTCCGACGGCGCCGAACGTGTTCGAGACGTAGACCTGGGTCTGCTGCACGAGCACGGTGGTGATGTTCGTCGCGGGCGGGGTCGCGGTCGCGCTCGTACCGCCCGTCGCAAGCCCCTGGACGACGACGGTCGCGCTGGACGAACCGGGGAGCTCCGGGACCGGAAGCGTGCACTTCGCCCCCTCTCGGGAGACGACGAACGACTGCGGACGACCGGCGGCGGCCTGCGAATCCACCGCGAGTCGACCGCGGGCGAGGACGGGGCTGCCCTCCGGCACGACGTCGATGAGCAGGACGCCGACGTCCCCTTCATGGAGACCGCTCGGACTTGCGACGCAGAGGGTCATCGTCCCATCCGGTTCCACGGTCGTGCGGGCTCGCTCTCGCGGAGCACCGCCGTCGGCGACGAGCAGCACGAGGTCCTTGGGCTCGGCGTCGCGCGCCGCCTCGGACGCGGGCGACAGCGTCGGCTGGAGCGTGATCGGGTAGAGCGCGGTCGCCGCCTCGATGCGGACGCCCATGCCCTCGCGGCCGTCCACGAGCTGCGTCGGCAGCGCGGTTCCAGCCGCATCTCGGGCCTCGATCCCTTCGAGCGCGAGCCGCGGGACACCGTCGAGGTCGCTCAGCGTCGCGCCGCGCCCGTCACCGTCGACCGTGACCTCGAGGCCGCACGCCCGCAGTCCGAGCCACAGATGGTCCGCGGGGAATCCGCGCGCGTCCGCGATGGGCTCGATCATCCACGAGAGCTGCGCCGTCTCGCCCGCGACGCGGACGCTCTCGGTGAAACCGTCGCGTGGAACCTCGATCCCGTCGACCGAGCGGCGCGGCGCGCCTGCTGCGGACTCGGTCGCCTCACCGATCGCGGAGACGTCGTAGGCGTAGAGGGAGAGCGCCCCGCCACCGCCGCTGGGCGCGACGGCGATGCCGCGCGGAGACACCTCGACGTCGAGCCCCCCGGCGGTCGTGGAGGTGGCGCAGACTCCGGTCGAATCGAACGAGAAAGGCTCTGCCGAGGGTGCGTCGCTGAGAACCGGTCCTGCGACCTGGGCCCCGGCGAGGGTGGCGAGGAGGGCGCTGGAGACGCCGAAGGAAAGAAAACGCTGCATGGTTCCGTGGGGTTGAGGGGCTGGCCGATCGGCCTTCACCCCCGTCCACACGGACCCAGCACGGACTCCCTGAAGCAATCCGAGAAATCCGCGGTGCCGACGGACGTCAGCGACCGATCTGGACGTCGAGGCACTTGCCCGGCGCGAGTTCGATCGGGATGCGGAGCTCGTCAGAGGCGCCCTTGCGCTGCGCGATCAGGACGTAGTCCCCGCTCGGAACGACGCGTGATTCGGTGCGGGTGCCCAACGACCACACGTTCGTCGGTCGTGGGGACTTGCTCCAGGTGAGAGCCAGCCGAGAGCCGTCCCCTCTCTCGAGCCACAGGCTTACGTCGCGATGGCCGGTGAGCTTCGGCCGAATCGTCGAGCCGGGGCCGATCGCGACGTGAACCACCTCCCGCTGCCCGGCGACGACGCGCACGAGCCCTTCAGCTCCGCCGCATCGACAGGCAAACATCTCGACCCACATGTCGGGCTCGAACCGCCAGTGATACTCGCCGGGAGGGAGGCTCATCCCGTCTTCCGGCGAGAGGTTCACGAAGTGGTGTTGATCGATGACGCAAACTCCCGTTTCGACGTGGGTGAGCTTGAATCGAAGCGATAGCGACGCGCCTAGGTCACGTGGATCCTCGAGCTGCGAACCGTCGAATCGTCGTTCGGTCACGGTGCCGTCGAAGGTGAGCTGCCCGCGGAGCGGATGCGCCTTCGCCCGAATCGGCACGGAGAGACTCCCGTTTCGATCTCTCTGCGAATCGCGATAGGTGATCGTCCGAAGCGGAAACGAGTCTTCAGTGTCGTTGCCGCCGAAGACCTCCACGAACACGTCTCGCCTATCCGTTCAAGGGAAGACCAGGAGCCCGCTCTCGGTGCGCCGCCCGATGCGTTCGCTCCCATTCGGGCCATCGACTCGAACGCGAATGCATGGCTGTACCGGCCATGCGTGTAGCCCCTGGCGACAGGGAAACGACGAACGGTCACAGAAATCGACCGGCTCGGTCCACGGCCTGCCATCGGCGTGCTCGAGTCGAATAGCAAACGTGGGCCGATCGTGTGTCAGCACGAGTGAACTGCCGTTCGCCTCGACGGGACGCGACCGCAGGAGGTCGAACGTGCGCTCCCAGACGGGCGACTCGTCGTCCTCGACCGCGATCCAAAACGCGTCGCCGCGAAGTCCCGTGAATTGGAAGGCTCCGTCATCTGCGGTCAGCGTCGACGCCCGCACAAGTCCATCGCGCTCGAGGTAGGCGTCGAGCGGCTCCGGCTTGGAATCGAACGGCCCGAGCCCTGCCGCGCGCACGTGAACGTTGAGACCCGGAATCGCAAGGCCGTCCGCGTCGACGACTCGACCCCGCAAGCAGCCATTGCCGGAGACGGGGACCTCGAGGCCACCGGCCGGCATCGACCCGATCCACCGACCCGAGGCGTGGAATCCACGGACGACGCCCGTCCCGTGACCCGGGGCCTTCGCGATCAGGACCGGAGCGCCGCCCCGCCCGTCGAGGTACAGACGATCCGTGACGTCGAGAGCGAACCACCCGTCCGCGTCGGGTCGCGCGCCGGCTCCGCCCCCTAGCCGCCCCTCGACGTAGCGAGCCGCGAGCATGACGTGCCCCGGTACGCCCTCCCCGGACACGTCGACGATTCGGCCGTGAAGCGTCCAGCCGCGCTTCACTTCGAGCGAGGTCTGCCACTTGTCGACGCGCGTGGAGTACCGGACGGACGCCGATGTCTCGCACCAGCCATCGGCGCGGACTCGCTCGGCCTTTCGTAGACCCGGATCGCTGCCGCGTCAGGTCCAGCGGTCGGCGCCCACGCGACGGAAAGCTGTGCCACGAAACCCGCGACGAAGACGAGCCACAGGGTGAGTGGAGTGCTGTAGTGAACGATCACGATTCGGCCCTACAGCCAACGCTAACCCGGGCTACCCCTCCGTTCGCAGAAGCGCGATAGGGTGCTGCACACCACCGATACGGTGTCGCACACCACCGCGCTGTTCGTCGACGCGCCGGTACCGCACACGTTCCCGTCGGTTCATCGACGGGAACGTGTGCG
>JBCCSK010000519.1:0-3265 GCA_039200205.1 Planctomycetota bacterium | reverse complement strand
TGGACGAGGCTGTAGGTGTGCACGCACTCGACGGCCACGGCGCACGCTGCGACGTCGGCCGCATCGCCGCCGTGCGCGCCAGCGACCATCCGGACGAGCGCGGGTCGGATCCGCTTGCCGCCGCCGAGGAGCGCGTAGCGCACGGCTTCCTCCAGCGCGGGCGGGCCCAGCGGGGTCGCGTCCGCGAAGCTCGCGAGCGCCGCGTCGGCCCACGCGCGCGACTCCTCCAGCCAGCGTTCGAGCCGGCCGACATCGTCGGGCGTCGCCACGGGCCCGGCCTCAGGCGTCCCGGCCATCGAGATCGGGGTCCCGGTCGTGGGCGACGAGGCCCTCGGCGGTGAGCTCCTCGACCTGTGCGCGGAAGCCGGCGAGACGCTCGCGACAGCCCTTGAGCAGCACGACGCCCTCGCGGTAGCGCGCGAGCGAGTCCTCGAGGCCGAGGCCGCCCTCCTCGAGCTCCGCGACGAGCTCTTCGAGCCGTCCGAGGCTCGCGTCGAAGCCGGGCGTCTCGCCCTCCGTATCGTCCTCGGAGCTCATCGCGGCAGTGTAGTCGGCGCGAGCCCGAAGTCGCGCGCCGCGCCGTCGAAGCCGTTGCAGAGCGCGTCGATCTCCGCGTCGTCCGCGGCCCCCTCGCGCGCGACCTCGATCATCCGCGCGCGCGCCCGCTCGGGGCGCAGGCGCAGGGACCAGCCCCAGTACGACTGCGTGACCGAGCAGCGGAAGATCCGTCGGCCCAGCCCGCGCAGGAACGCGTCCCGGTGGACGGTGCCCCGGGCGGTCTCGAGCTCCATCGCGACGAACGGCTCGAGGCTCAGGTACCCGCTGCCGAACCGACCGAGCGCCTCGGCGTAGAGCGGGTCGAACGCGGGGTCGAGCAGCGCCGTTCGGACGTCCCCGCGGATCGAGCGCTGGACGACCGGACCGAGGCCGAGCGCGAGCGCGTCGCGCGAGAAGCGGTCGTCGAGGACGGCATCGAGCGCGTCGAGCACCGCGTCCGGATCGTCGCCGCCGAGCCTGTGCGTGGCCGCCGACGCGAGCTCCGCCGCGAGGAAGTCGTCGCGCGCGTCCTGGAGCGCGCCGTACGGCGCGACCGCGGCGGCGGCTCGCGCGGCCACGTCGGGCTCGGCCTCGTCGGCGAGTCGCGGCGCGATCTTCACGAGGGCCCCGCGGATCTCCACGCCGCTCGTCCGGCGCAGGCGATCGAAGTGCGCGGGCCAGCTGCCGACGTCGGCCCGGAGGCCGAGCCCCGTGACGAGCCCGACGAGTCCGAGCGGAGCGATGCAGAGCGCGATCCCGCGCGGGATGCGCGCCGGGCCGGCCGCGACGGCGACCGCGAGAAGCAGCGCGAAGGCGAACGGCGCGAAGCGGATGAAGCGAACCCAGTGCGCTCCCTCGGCGACCGGCGGGATCATCGCGGACGCGGCCGCTGCCCCGAGCCAAAGGCCCGAGAACCCGAAGAGGAGCAGCAGCGCGCGCCGCCGGTCGTCGCGCGGCGGAGCGACGAAGAGGCCGAGCCCGAGGGCGACCGCGCCGAACGCGACCTCGGCGCGGGGCAGCGCGCCGCTCAGCCCGACCCCGAGCGCGTTCAAGACGCGCTCCGCGCCGCCCTTCGCGCCCACGTCGGAGCCGTGGATGTCGAGCACCTCGTTCCCCACCGCGAGCGCCATGAGAGCGAGCGGGAGCAGCCCGACGAGCGTCGAGACCACGAGCGCGGGCTCGAAGATCCGGCGCCAGCCGGTCGCGGCCATGAGCGCGATGACGGCGAGCACGGCGATCGGCACCTGGTAGCTGAAGTAGGTTCCGAAGCCGGCGGCGAGCCCGAGGCCGACGAGCAGCCGTCGATCCGGGCGCTCCCCCTTCGGCGTCGCGGCGACGCGCAGGCCGAGGTCGAAGGTGAGAGCGATGAAGAGCAGCGCCTCGTAGTGGATCCCCAGGTGGATCAGCGACTGCCCGACGAAGTGCGCGGGCGCGCAGCCCAGGAGGATGCCGATCGTCCAGGCCGCGCCGCGGCCGCCGTGCCGCTCGGCGAAGGCGATCGACGCGGCGAGCACGAGGAGACCCCACGCGATCGCGCACAGCTTGTGGGCGAGGACGTTCTCGCCGACGAGCGCGAAGGCGGCCAGCTTGAGGTGGCTCGCGACGAAGCCGCCGCCCTCGTAGGGGTGGAACGGCATCCGCGCGTACGGCACGTCGACGCCGCTGGCGAGCGCCGCGGCCACCGTCCCCTTCTCGAACTCCTCGCCGTAGATGAACGCGTCGCCGATCGAGAGGACGAGCAGCGCGCGGACGGCGACGTAGAGGGCCGCGGAGACGAGCAGGACGTTGCGCACGCGCGAAGCCTACTCCATGGGTCGATGGCGGCCTCCCGGCTACGCTTCGCGGTGCCTTGAGCGACGCGATCGATTCCCCTCGTCCCAGCTCCGCCGACGCCGCGCGGGCGCGGGCGCGGTCGGCGCTGGCCGTCGTGCTCGTCGTCCTCGGCGCCGCGCTCGCGTGGGGCGTCCTCGCGATGCCCGACGACCCTCGACCGTCGTACGACGACCGCGAGGCGGTCGTCGGCAACCCGGTCGTCGAGGGCAGCCTGCCGGCCCGCGCCGCCTTCGAGC
The DNA here is from genome assembly GCA_039200205.1 of Planctomycetota bacterium. GTDB lineage: Bacteria > Planctomycetota > UBA1135 > UBA1135 > Saltatorellus. Next base: position 659 of record JBCCSK010000519.1, on the reverse strand, counting down.
GCGACTATTGGCACCACTGGGAGGACGCCGGGCACTACCGGCCGCTGGCGACGCTGCTCCTGCGGTTCGATCACGCGCGGGCGCTCCGGTCGGACGGGTCGCTCGACTGGCGCGTGTTCCGTCGTACGAATGTCGCGCTGCACGTGCTTGTGGTCACGCTCGCCGGCCTCGTGCTCCTGCGCCTGGAGCGCGTTCGAAGTCTCGCGCTCCCGTGGTTCGGGCTCGGGCTGTTCGCGCTGCACCCGGCCGGCGCGGACGTGGTCGCTTGGATCTCCGGGCGCACGTCCCTCGTGTCGGGCCTCGGGGCGGCGGTCGGCGCGCTCATCGCGACGTTCGCCACGCGACGCCGGACCGTCGCGCTGCTCGCCGGTTTCCTCGGGACTGGCATCGCGCTGCTGGGCAAGGAGGACGGCGTCGTGCTCGTCGTCGCAATGCCGGTCGTCGCCGCCGCGTGCGGCGGACGCCGCGCGGCGACGTGGACCTTTCTCGCGGCGCTCGCTGCGACCGCGGGCGTCGCGGCGCTGCGTGGGCTGGCCCTCGGCGATCCCGTGCCATCCGCGACCGGAGCGCCCTTGGCGAGCGAGCCGCTGATGGCACGCGTCGGGATCGGACTCGCGGCCTGGTGGAGCGGATTCGTGTCGCTCGTCACGCCGTGGGTC
>JBCCSK010000518.1:0-3276 GCA_039200205.1 Planctomycetota bacterium | reverse complement strand
GAGGCCGAGAAGGCGCGCCGCACGGCCTCGCGCTCGGCGCGCACCTTCTCGCCCAGGCGCTCCTTCGTACGCGTCGACTTGCCAACGCGGTCGCGCATGTAGAAGAGCTTCGCGCGGCGGACGCGGCCGCGCTTCGTGACGCGGATGTCGTGGACGCGCGGGCTGTGGAGCGGGAACGTCCGCTCGACGCCTTCGCCCTGGACGATGCGGCGGACGATCATCGTCCGGCGCAGGCCGCGGCCCTGGATCGCGAGCACGAGGCCCTTGAAGGTCTGGATCCGCTCCTTGTCGCCTTCGCGGATGAGGTAGTCGACCTCGACGTCGTCGACGACGTTGAAGCGCGGAAGGCTGTCCTCGGGCTTGCCGAGCTCGGCTTCGAGCTGCTGGATGATGTTCATGTCTCTCGAGTGCGCGGCCCGCGTGGGCGAGCCGCGGGCTCCGTGGCCGATGCGCGGGCTGTGCCGCCGATCGCCAGAGGGAGCGCGTGGGGTTCGTCGGGTTGTCGTCGCGGGAGCCGGTCGGCTCTCGCGTGGTCGTTGTTGATGTGGATCGTCACGCGTCGTCGCGCACGAGGTCGGGCCGGGTGCGCGCGGTGCGCTCGGCGCTGCGCTCGCGTCGCCAGGCCTCGATCCGCTGGTGATCGCCCTCCAGGAGGACGGGCGGAACCTCCACGCCGCGGAACACGCGCGGGCGCGTGTAGTGGGGGTGGTCCAGCCCTCCGTTCGAGGCCTCGGTGAACGAGTCGCGCTCGGCGGATCGTTCGTCGCCGAGGACGCCGGGGAGCAGCCTCGCGACGGCCTCGAGGACGACGAGCGCGGGGAGCTCGCCGCCGGCGACGACGAAGTCGCCGATCGACAGCCGCTCGAACCGGAGGAGGTCGAGGGCGCGCTCGTCGAAGCCTTCGTACCGACCCGAGAGCAGCAGGATGCGAGGCTCACCGTCGCCGGACTCCGAGCTCGCCAGCTCGTTCGCACAGCGCTGGTGGAACGTCGTGCCGTCCGGGGTCAGCGCGATGCGCCGGTGCGGCCCGTAGCGCTCTTCGACCCACTCGACGGCATCGAAGATCGGCTCGGGCTTGAGCACCATGCCGGGGCCGCCGCCGAACGGACGATCGTCGACGGTGCGGTGGCGGTCGCGCGCGAAGTCGCGGACGTCGATCGCGCGCGCGGTCACGATGCCGCGCTCGCGTGCGATGCCCAGGACCCCGACGCCCAGGTAGCTCTCGATCGCCTCGGGGAAGAGCGTGAGGATGGTAAAGAGCACGATCCGGCTCGGATAAAGGCCCAGCAGGGTAGTGCTGCGTCCCTCGGCGGTCAATATGTCCTGCCCGCACGCCCATGTTCACCGGACTCGTCGAAGCCGCCGTCCCCGTCCGTACGTTCGAGAAGCGAGGGAGCGGCGCGCGGCTGGTGCTCGCGGCGCCCGGGGCCGACGAAATGGCCCTCGCGACGGCCCCTGAGGAGAGCTGGGGCGGCGCCCCCTCGTCCGAGCCGTGGAGCGCCGCCATCGGCGACAGCATCGCGGTCGCAGGCGCCTGCCTGACCGTGGCCGAGCTGATGGACCCCCCGGAGGCCGGGAGCGGCCCCGACATGGCCTTCGACCTCTCCGCGGAGACGCTGGCGCGGACGTGGTTCGCGGACGGCCTCGGGCCCGGGCACGTCGTCAACCTGGAGCGGGCGCTCCGCGTGGGCGACCGGCTCGGCGGCCACATGGTCAGCGGGCACGTCGACACCGTCGGCCGGCTCGAGGGCCGCCGCGACGTGGGGGACGGGGGCGCGGTCCTCACCTTCGAGGTCCCGGAGGGCTTCGAGCGCTACCTCGTCGACAAGGGGAGCGTCACGATCGACGGGATCAGCCTGACGGTCGTCGACCCGCGGGGCCGGAGCTTCGACGTCGCCGTGATCCCGCACACCCTGGCGCGCACCCACCTGGCGCACCTGGCGCCGGGCGACCCGGTCCACCTGGAGGCCGACCTGGTCGCCAAGTGGGTCGAGCGGCTGGCCACTTAGAACCCCAGGAACACGGTCGAGAGGAAGGTCGCGATCGGGGCCGCCTCGCGCTGCTCCTCCAGGCCGCCCGTCAGGACGGCCACCGCGCGCTCGACGTCGCGGGCGATCGTGTCGTCGTTGAGCAGGATGCCGAGCGTGCCGCGCTCCTCGCGCAGCGCCGTGCCCGCGTCCGCGAGGTCCGCGCTCAGCTGCACGACGTTGTCGTAGACCTCCGTGTCGGTCATCAGGCGCCCGATCGTGCTGTCCTGGCTCGTGAAGCCGCGCAGCGCCGCCTGGAAGTCGTCCGCGATCGTCCCGTCGTTGATCAGGCGCGCGATCGCCCCGTCGCCCTCGTCGATCTTCGCGGTCGCCGAGCGCACCGACTCGACGGTCTCGCGGACGCCCTGCGCGACGCCTTCGTCGTAGATGATCGTCGCGAGCAGCCCCTGGCCCTCGCGCGCGTCCGTCACCACCTGGTTGATGTTCGCGACGGCGTCGTCGAGACCGCGGATGAACTCCTCGACGTCCCTGTAGAGCTCCTCGTCGTAGATCAGCTTGCCGAGCGTCCCCCTGTCCGCCGCGGAGCTCGTCCGTCAGCGCCTGGAGGTTGTCGAAGACGCCCTCGGCCGACTTGACGGCGCCTGTGACGGCGTCCGCCGTCTCGGGGTCGTTCAGGAGGCGACCGAACGTGCCCTCGCTCGCGTTCAGGGACGCGACGACCTCTTCGATCCCGGAGATCGCCTGGCGGATCGGCCCGCGGTTCTCTTCCACGAGATCGCCGAGCGCAGCGAGGACGTCGGGCGTCGAGCCCGCCTTCAGCGAACCGGTGGCGTCGACCTCACCGGCGCCGCGCGAGCCCGGGTCGATGCTGAGCTGGACGCCGCCGAGGACGGAGGCCGACTCGATCCGAACGACGTGGTCTCCGTAGAGCACGATCGGCTGGTCGAGCGAGACGTCGATGCGGACGCGCTCCTCGCGCGGCCGGTCCAGGTCCGGCGCGACGGCCTCGACCTTGCCCCAGCGGACACCGGCGTAGAGCACAGGGGCTCCCTTGCGGAGACCGCGCGCGTCCTCCGCGAACGCGACGATCCTCTGTCGCTCTTCGAACAGGCTGACGTCCGTCTGGAAGAGCGTGTAGTAGGAGAGGATGCCGAGGGCGGACAGGAACAGCAGCCCGAGGGCGATGTGGCGGCGGGGGGTCATGACGTCGCTCCGGGCGAAGCGTTGAGAGCATCCGGGCCGCGGAACTCGACCAGGCGGGGGAGGGTCGGGCGGAGGAACTCGTCGG